>CAWVUS010000068.1:0-18960 GCA_963933195.1 uncultured Planctomycetaceae bacterium | reverse complement strand
CACAACGGCTGGGACGCCCACAGCAAGCTCATCGCCAATCACTCGTCGAACATCGGCCAGACCGACCAGCCCATCGCCGGGCTGCTCAAGGACCTGAAACAGCGTGGACTCCTGGATGAAACCCTGGTCGTCTGGGGAACAGAATTTGGACGGACACCCGGTGCCCAGAACTCCGACGGACGCGATCACCACCCCTACGGGTTCTCGGTCTGGCTGGCCGGTGGCGGCATCAAGCCGGGCACCGTGCATGGTGCTACCGACGAGATCGGATTTCACGCCGCCGAGCACCGCCACTACGTCACCGATCTGCACGCCACCGTCCTGAACCAGTTGGGACTGGACCCCAAGTCACTGGAGGTTCCAGGCCACAAGCGGCTCGAGATCGATTACGGAAAGCCGATCCACCAGATCATCGCCTAGCGTCTGTACCAACTGCCGAACCCAAGCGGTGACAAACCGGCGACGATCGTTCATCATGTCTCGCCGGGACATTCGGGTCACTCACAACGCAACCTGACCAAGCGAGCAGCACCGTGGCGGCACTGGAGACCTTCGAGCACAACGGCGTGGCAATCGCCGACACCTTTGCCGAGGCCTTCACGATGGTCGGAACACGAGTGATCGTGACCGCCGCCACGCCCGAGTGGGCCGACATCGCCGGTGTCCAGGCGACCGGCTTTGCCACCAGCGTGATCGCCTGCAATGCCGAAGCGGCGATCGAGTGCACCTTGCCGCCCGAATCGACACCGGACGGACGTCCCGGTGTCTCGCTGCTGATCTTCGCCTTCAACCGGGACGCGTTGACCACGGCTGTCATCGACCGGGTCGGACAATGCGTCCTGACCTGCCCGACCACCGCCTGCTACAACGGGCTCCTCGATGGCGACCCCGACAAACGATTCAACGTGGGTGGCCAACTGAGATTCTTTGGTGATGGATACCAGGGCTCAAAAAAACTCGGCAACCGCCGACTGTGGCGAGTGCCGGTGATGGATGGCGAGTTCCTGTGCGAGGAACACTTCGGATCGACCAAGGGAGTCGCCGGCGGCAACCTGCTGATCTGTGGCACCACGACCGACAATGCCCTGTCGGCCGCCACCGCAGCGGCCGACTCCATGCGGAAGGTCCCCGGTTGTATCCTGCCTTTCCCCGGCGGACTGGTCCGCAGTGGCAGCAAGGTGGGATCGCAATACAAGGCGCTGAAGGCCAGCACCAACGACGCCTGGTGCCCCACGCTGCGGGCCCGGGTCGACTCGGTCCTGCCAGACACCGTCGAGGCGGTCTACGAGATCGTGATCGATGGACTGACACTCGATTCGGTCACCCAGGCCATGCGAGCCGGACTGGATACGGCCTCGAATTGCGACGGCGTCGAATTGATCGGGGCCGGTAACTACGGAGGCCAACTGGGCCAACACCACATCCAGTTGCGAGACTGTCTCTAGAACCGCAGCCCAGGAGCCGCCGGTGTCCGACCCTCCACTGAGTCCCAGGATCCGCTGGGGACTGATCGGACTGGGGTCACTGGTGGCGGCCGTTGCGATCGGGAATGCCGAGAGTTGCCTGAGTGCCAACGACCGGTCGCGGTGGGCCACCGTCTGGTCACTGGCCGAACGCGGCACCTACCAGATCGACGAGATCGACTCGCTCGCGGTACTCCACAAACCTTCCGGCAAACGCCGACTGAGATTCCACACCATCGACAAGGTCCGGCACGACGGCCACTTCTATTCGTCCAAGCCCCCGTTGTTCCCGACCCTGGTCGCCGGTATCTACACGGTGGTCCACCGGGTCACCGGCTGGAACCTGATCGACAACACCGAGACCATCTCACGTGCGATCCTGTTGCTGGTCAACTGGCTGCCCTGGACCATCGCCCTGGTGGTGCTCGCCGGAGTGCTGGAACGCCATGCCCGCCACCAATCGACCCGAATCCTCGTGCTGGCCACCGCCTCGGTCGGAACACTGTTGCTGCCATTCCTTGTGGCATTGAACAACCACACGATTGCCGCCACTGCCGTCGTGTTCGTTGCCGCTGCGGTGCTGCGAGTCACCATCGAAAAAGACCACTGCCCACGTCACTTCATCTTCGCCGGACTGTTTGCCGGCTGGGCCGCTGCCAATGACCTGCCCGCCGCTTCGCTGGTCGTGGTGGCCGGATGGTTGCTGCTGCAAACCGACCGTAGACGGACACTGATGTTTTTCCTGCCCTGTGTCGTCTTGATGCTGGCAGCGTTCGTGGCGACCAACGTGATCGCCACCGGCGGCTGGAAACCGTTTTATGCCTACTACGGCACCGAGAAGTACCTCTGGAGCGTCGACGGACAGCACAGCTACTGGCTGAACCCGCAGGGCATCGACAAGGGAGGGGACTCGATGCTGGTTTACCTGGCGCACTGCCTGGTCGGCCACCACGGCATCTTCTCACTCTCACCCGTCTTCCTGGCGGGCCTGCTCTCCATCTCGCGACGGGTTCGCCGCTCGGAATCACCACTGCTGGGACTGGCCGGCTGGACCGGGTTTCTCAGCGTCGTCGTGCTCGGGTTCTACCTCACGCGAACCCAGAACTACAATTACGGTGGCGTCACCTGTGCCCTGCGGTGGTCACTGTGGCTGGTCCCATTGTGGTTGCTGGCGTTGGTCCCCCCCCTGGACGCGTGCGGGGATCTCGATCAGAGACAGCCACGGCTGAAGATGTTGGCAATCTACTGCGCGCTGTTGGCGCTTTCTGTCATCTCGGCAGTGCTCCCGCTGGTCCACACCTGGCGTGAATATCCCGGGGCCCCCAACCCTTTCCAGGCCCCGTGGTTGTACCGCCTGATGGAAGACTGGGGCTGGATTGCCTACAGGTGAATCTGGCTAGACTCCCGATTGTGCGATAGGATGAAGTCAGGGTCCGGCGCACTGCGTCCCGCAGTCCGGGCCGACAATTCTCCAATTATTCCAACAATCCAGTGGCAGCCACCAACCAGGTCATCGGGGTCCGAGAGTGCAGCCAGTTCGAAGAGATCGAGGGTCGGTTCCCAGTCGACGCCACTCGTCGCGTCGTGGTGCGGCGACACTCGACTACGTACTGGTCCTCGCCGTCATTCTCTCCTTGGCCGCGTTGCTGATCCCCATGAGCCGTCACGCGATCACGGTGGTTTACGAGATCATCTGCTCCCTGGTGGCCTGGCCCTTCGTGTAACGCGGCCCGACCGAAACAGACAGGACATACCCATGCAATTCACCAAACGAATCGGCCGCGTGCTACGTCGCCTGCACCGGGATGAGCGGGGTGCGTTGACACTCGAAACCGTGCTGATCATTGCGGCCATCGCGTTGCCAGTCCTGATCGTGATCATCAAGTACGGCTGGCCGGCAATCCGCAGCTACTTCGATCGCGGACTACAATCACTCGAACAGAATACCGACGAGGTGACTCGCTAGGTCCGTGTGGACCACGGGTCCCCACGGATTCCACAAAGTCGTCCCACATGTTGGAGTTCTCACACATCGTGCTCATCACCCTGCTGCTGGTCGCCTCGGTGACCGACATCCGGCAGGGTCAAATTTTCAACTGGATCACCTATCCCGGCCTGGTCGCCGGGCTGCTCTTCGGAGCCTTTCACCTGTCCGAGGCGGGCCGCCTGGAATTCGACACGACCGGATTGACCGAGAGCCTACTCGGAATCGCCGGCTGCGGAGGAATCATGCTGGCCTGTTTTCTGCTCTCCGACATGGGTGGCGGTGACGTCAAATTGCTGGCCACCGTCGGCGCCTTCCTTGGCTTGCAGCATGGCCTGACTGCACTGCTGTGGACAATCGTCCTGGGAGGAGTGGCTGGACTGGCACTTTTGATCTGGCAGGTCGGAGCCGGTCGCATCGCCACCGGTACCACAAAACACCTGGCCCTGGTTGTCCGCTCCCGCGGCTGGGTCCCACTGGAAATCTCCGAGAGAGAGCCGTTGAAGAGATCCTTGTTCCTGGCTCCCGCCGCATTGGCCGGTGTTCTGTTGACCGTCTCCGGGGCCACCGAATCACTCCGAGACTACATCTAGACCACCGATTCTCTCCTGTTCCGCTTGTTTCCTTGTCACGGCAAAACGACATGGCCCTGCGAGTGATCCTCAACGACTGCCGCCCGGCACTGTTGGCCCTGGGAACGGCGATGGTGATGCTGGCCGTGGTGATCCGTGCCAGTGGCTGTCGACTCAACCTCCGTCGTCTCGGAGAACTACACCGGTGTCAGAAAGGCGGAGTGCAGAGCCTGTCATTCGTTTTGACACTGCCGATTTTCGTGATGATCGTGATGTTCATCGTGCAGGTCAGCCAACTGATGATCGCCCAGGTGGTGATCAACAACGCGGCCTACGGTGCGGCACGCAGCCTCGCCGCCTGGGTGCCCCAGCATGTCATCGAAATCGAATCGGACGCGACAACCGACCCCTTCGGCCTTGAACCGCACTACCAAAACCTCATCCGCGACAACCGGCTCCAACCCAACCGCAGCTTTGGCTACGCGTACATTGGCGGCTCTCGCATGGACGGAATCGTCGGTGACGGTGACGGACAACAATCGACCGAGAACATCTACAAGCTGGACTATCCGTTTCGTTCGGCCGTCGCCGCCTGCGCGACGATCTCACCGTCCCGGCACCTCGGACTCGCGCTCACCGCCAATGCCCAGGACCACTTCCTGGCCAGCCGCACCGCCTGGCAACAGTTCGCTGGCCCCAATGCCTCCGCCTCGAACAATGCCCGACTCTCCAACAAGTACAGCTACAGCTACTGGAACACCGAGGTGTGGATCCGATTCCAGAACCTCAACTCGAATATCGGACCAACCTACAACCCGATCGGGAACCCGGCCAAGGCCTACATTCCCAACGAAATCGGCTGGCGAGATCCGATCACCGTCACAGTGCGGCACAACCTCGCCCTGCTGCCGGGACCGGGTCGCTTTCTCGCCAAATACCTGGTCCGCCCTGGTGGACCACCCGACCTGGTCAGCCACAGAATCAGTCAGTGGGCTGGCCCCCGACGCCAGATTGCCGCCGGCGACACAGAAGCGTCCTCTGGCCGCAGTACGCCCCACGATCCCAAGTACAACCAGCGGGTCTACGCCACCACCATCTGGGCTCGGGCCACCGTGACCAACGACGGAATTAAGTCCCTGGTTCCTTACGTGCATGCATTCGATGTCAACTAAACACCCTCTTCCTCTGCACCGCCCACTCGGCTCGGCCCTGGTTGACCGACTCGGTCAACTTCACGGCGACCAGCGAGGCACGATCAGCATCGTGACGGTGCTGGTGCTACTGGTCTTCACCATGCTGCTGGTGATGATCACCAACGTCGGCCGACATGCCGACGACAAGTTGAAAATGCAGAATGCTGCCGACGCGGCGGCAGTCGCCGGCGGGGTGATGCTGACCCGAGGCCTCAACGGTCTCGCCCACACCAACCACCTGCTGTGCGAGGTGTTTGCCATCACTGCGTACCTGCGTGAGGGACAAGAACGAAATGCCGAACAGCAGGTACCGGGCATTCTTCAAGCCTGGGGACTCGCTGGCGGGGAACTGCTCGGATCCCAGTTCACCCGGTTTCCGCCGGCTGGCCAGGCTGTCATCGATCGCATCCCGTTAGAACAACAGGCGGTCACGACATTCGGTGAAGAACAGGCGGCGGCGGCCGAACACTTCCTGCCGATTTTCGAATCGGTTCTCGAGTATGAACTGATCCCCGAATTCCAGCGCACGCTGGTCCAGACCGTACCGCAACTGGCTGTCGCGGCGGCCAGGGAAACGGTGAAGCGTCACGCACGTCCATCCAACCCGGCCCAGAGTGACCCGGACGCCCCCAACCTGGCCAGTCGCACCGCGAAACCCGGTGACAGTCCCGCCTGTGTCCTGTTCCGTAGCAATACCCAGGCCATCGGCGAAGCCTCCGAATCCCACCCACTGTTGAGAACCGTTCCGGCCGTCGACCCCTCGCCCAACGGATCGGACTTCGGAGCGGCCGGAAATGGCCAGGACTATTTCGAAGACGCGGTCAAGCAGCGCAGCGACCTTGCCAACCACTACCTGGAACTCTGGAACAACCAAAAACTCGAACTGTTCGATCGTGATGCCCGCATGTCTCGTTTTGGCTCCCTGTGGCGTGTCGCCACCCGAGGTCAACTCGATCGACTCCTCCTGCAGGACTACCCGCTGACAAACCTGCCCTTCCAGATACGTCGCATGATCGACGGCACCCACCCGAACCGGATGCGGAAGATGCAACGGGAGGAGGGACGCTGGCGACAGGTCAACCGTCATCTCGATCGAGACTACCACCTTCTCGCGGTCGTCTATCGTCGACATCTGGATGAAATGGGTCCGGGCCTCTTCGAGAATCCCCTGTCGGACACCTCCGATGCCCAATCGTTTTCTCAACTACAGGTCTACCTGCCCGAGCCACGCTACATCCGAGTCAAAGGGCAATGGGGACATTGGACGAAACAACTGATGCAAGATCCCACGACGGGCCAGCCGATTCTGGATCCCGTCACGGGCCAGCCGCGTTTCACTTGGACTTTTCATGGCCACGTCGACAACTGGCCACGGGGCTGGGACCTGTTCAGTCAAAACTGGACAACCCGGATCATGCCCGCCTCACTACCCGAACTGCAGCAGATCCTGGCCCGATCGCCTTCCGGCCTCGATCCGCAGGCCGGCACATTGCGTCCCGGCCCCTTCGCCACAATCCCCAAAGAGACACTGGACGAGTTGATCACTCATTAGAGTTCCCGCCATGCAGGCTCATTGTAGAACAACCCGTAGAGACCCGGTTCGGCATGCTCGCCGAGGACTGGCACCACTCGAATTGGTGCTCAGTCTCCCGGTGTTGTTGTTCGTGATGGGACTGATGATCCTGATCGGCTGGGCCGGTGCCTTCAAGGTGCGAACTCAAATCCACGCACGGGAAGCCGCCTGGCGGTCCATCTGGCGAGCCAACCCCCGCAGTGATGCCCAGGCGATGCCCAACCCGTCCAGCTTTCCACCACCGGCCCAAATGAGTGTCGATCGGTCGTACGAACCGTGCATCCGCGTGCCACTGGTCGAATTGGCTCTGTACGATTCGCACCAGGTCGCTCGCGGTCCGATGTTGCTCGATCCGCAAACCGGCCGGGGTTTGCGAGTCGACCAGGACATACTGGATGTGCGCCGCGGGATGATCACCGGACGCGCCGTGGTTGATCGGGGCTTCCCACTGCTGGGCCAGATGCCGCCTGGAGGGTACCGCCACGAGGTCGAGTTTCCGGTACTCGACAACCGCTGGCAGTTCTGGCAGATGGAACTCTCCTCGAACGATGCACGACGCTCCTTGCGGCTCTACCCCGATCTCGCCGGGCACTGGCAGAGTGTTACCGCGGTCCACACGGCTCGATTTCGCCAACTGGCCGGAACACTCCGGAATGGTCCCAGCCGACGTCCAATGGATCTCTTTGACCGTGATCGCGAACTGGCCAGTTTCTATGGCGGTTTCCGCGACTATTATCCCAATCCTCCACGTCGGGCACGCACCAGCGATCCCGGGCAGCTTTCCGGTTTCGCCAACAAGTTGATCCAGCAAATCCACGGAAACCCGCGGCCACGTGGAAACCTCTCCGAAGCTGGTATCCCCGGAAACCTGACACGAGACTTCCTGAACATGTACAAGACTCTGGCCGCCAGGGCCCGGATGAACATGCAGTCCGACGCCGCCTACATCCCTCTGATCCAGCAGTTGGAATCGTTCGAAGCCTCGTTGCTTCGATAAGCCTTGGATGCCGATCGTGCCCAGCCAAACCAAACCGGCCAGCGAACCGTCGACCGACTCCGGTCTCGGCGAAGTGACTCGCCGGATCCGTCGCCGCACGACGGACCTGGTGGCTATCGGACTGTTGCTGGTCGTCGGCCTGGCCCTGGGTCGACAACTGACCGCTTGGTGGAATGCACCCGAACTCAGGTCAATCACCGATCCGGGCGGCGTCACGGGTCCCGGAACCGCCTGGACCGAGCCAGACGACCTGCAACTGGGTGATCTGGGTCAGACGATTCACCGTCAACGGGTGACCGGAAGCCGCCAGGCTGCCTGGGAAGCTCTGGAAACCGCCACACGAAAGACCGCCAAGCAAATGGGTTGGCCCGAGTCGGAAGCCGATCCGGCCGAACGGCGATTGCTGGAGAAGCTTTCCCGGAAAACGTTCCGGGCAACAGACACCACCACATCACTGCATCGACTCAATGGCCCCCTTCCCATGATCGTCGCGGTGCGGCGGCTGCTCGGGGACCATCGGATCGTCGGATGGGGCCTGGCCACCCGCACGCCGGACAACGGCTGGGTCACCTGGACGTTCGCGGCCATGCAGCACAAGGCCGTGGAAACGGTACCCTTACCACCGGGAAGTCGCCGGCTGCTGGCGGTTGGCAGTGGTGACCCGGAACGTTTGCTGGTGTTTGCCGGATCGTCGAATGACGACGGTTGGTGGCGGCATTTCGACACCCAACTCAATCGCGGAGGCTGGGAGCCAACCGGCCCACCTTCGCGGTGTGACACTGGCTGGACCGCTCGCTGGCAACACCCCGGCGGCCATGCCCTGGTCATCTCCGCACGACAACACAACTCGGGTGACTGGCATGGTATGCTGAATGTCTTCACCCCGACCCAGGCAGGGTCTTCCCCAAAAACAGATTCGTCGGCACAGGTCCAGCGGGAGTCAACATGAAAGGTGCACAGGGCATCCTGATCGCCGTGGCGCTGGGCGCCGTCGGTTTTGTCTGCAATTGGCTGTACCTGGAAGGCCAGGCCAGTGGTGACCAGATGGTGGAATTCGTGGGGGTCACCAAGGACGCCCGCGTCAATGGGGGCGACGTGTTCCAGGACGAACACCTGGCACCGATTCCGGTTCCCAAGAAATATCAGGGCCAGTTGTCCGAGTTGGCCTACCTTTGGAAAGACCGCAACCTCGTGATTGGCCGCAAAGCGACCCGCACAATGGGGGGGCGTGGAACCGAACTCGTACTGGACAAGGACCTGGAAACACCGACCACCCAGGACATCAACGAGCAGATCGCCGAGAACGAACGGGTCATGTGGTTGCCGGTCGACTCGCGGACCTTCCTCCCACAACACGTTGATCCCGGTGATCAGGTCAGCTTCCGAATCCCCGAACTGGGAAGCGGCCCCAACAGCAGCCGACCAACTACCGGTGGTGGACAGATTATCGGCCCCTTCCGGATACTGGCACTGGGCAACCGAAAAGGACGTCGCAATGTCCGCCGAGCCGCGGGGCTCGCATCGGGTGCCGAAAACGTCATCGCGATCGCCGTGAAGGTCGACGACCCAGGTGGCAAACTCGAGCCCCGTGCCGAAACGCTCGCCGGCATTCTCGCCGTCAACAACTTCCAGGGCGTCCAGGTCCTGCTCCACAAGAGAGACAAGACCAAGGGCCCCTAGATCTCCTCTCTCCTTCTCTCTTCGCATCTCTTCACTGCGCCCCGTCTGCCCCATGAAAGTCTGGTTCAACAAGGTTCATGACAGTCGCCGCTCGTTGGTCGAAACCGACGATTCGGTGATTCGAATTGGACGTGATGATGGCAACACCGTGGTGCTGCAAAGCCCCCTGGTGGGCAAACGACAGGCTGTCGTCCGTCGCGACAACGGCCTGTTGACCCTCGAAAATCTCGGGATCAACAGTTGCGTCGTTGGCGAGACCGAAGTGCTCGGTGGTCAGAGTTGCGAATTCGCCGCCGGTGACACGGTACGCATCTGGCCATTCACGCTGACGTTCGAATCCGAACAGGCCAGCCCGATCAGCCGTGGCCAACTGGAATCGCACCTGCGTTCGATCATGGCCGACCTCGAACTGAGGGTGCACCGCCAACTGCTGGAACGATTCGACCTGTTCGAACTCGAGAGCAGCCAGTTGGGCGGCACCGAGAGCATCCTGATGCTCGAGGAGAACATCGAGGACGTCTGCCGCGAGTTGAACCTTTTCGGTGACGAGAACATCCCGCTGCTCGAGGAGGTCGTGTCGCTGGTGCTTCGCGACCTGATGATCAACCAGTTGATCCTCGAGAGTGGCGACGAGGGTGTTCCGATCGGCGGATCCACCACGGCACTGGGTGCCAACGAATTCGACGTGCCCGCCACCCTGGTGCCCGAACGGGAAACCGAACTCGAACACCTGGTGGGGTTTGTCCGCGAGCAACTGAAACTCGAGGGATGCCGTGACCTCAGCGAACGCATCAGCCGTGTCGAATCGCGGATGAACGACATTTTCCCCCGTGTACGACCTCACCTGCACCAGGAACTCAAGCGGTACCTGATCCTGCGAACGCTCAAGAAGGACCTCAAGGACACGGTCTTCGGATTCGGCCCGCTGCAGGATCTACTGCGCGCTCCGACGATCACCGAGATCATGGTGGTCAAGAGCGACCAGATTTACGTCGAGCGTGACGGCACGGTTGAACTCTCGGGACGCCGTTTCATCTCCGACAAGGTCACCGAATCGATCATCGAACGGATCGTGGCGCAGGTCGGACGTCGGATCGACAAGAGCCAGCCACTGGTCGACGCACGATTGCCCGATGGCTCCCGGGTCAACGCGATCATTCCCCCGCTGGCCACCCGCGGTCCGTGCCTGACGATTCGAAAATTCCCCGCCTATCGTTTCACGATGGACGACCTGATCGAGCTCGACTCGATCACCACCGCCGCGGCGCAGTTTCTGCGAGCCTGTGTGATCGACCGTCGCAACATCCTGGTCTCCGGCGGTACCGGCACCGGCAAGACCACCCTGCTCAATGTGCTCTCCAGCTTCGTGCCACACAAGGATCGGATCGTCACGATCGAGGACACCAGCGAACTGCAACTGCACCAGGAGCACGTGGTGACGCTGGAGGCACGGCCGCCCAACGTCGAAGGTGCAGGCGAGTACTCCATCCGCGACCTGGTCAAAAACGCGTTGCGCATGCGGCCTGACCGGATCATTGTCGGCGAGTGTCGTGGTGCCGAATCGCTCGACATGCTCCAGGCCATGAATACCGGACACGACGGGTCGATGACCACGATCCACGCCAACAGCACCGACGATGTGCTGAAACGGCTCGAGGTTCTGGTCCTGATGGCTGTCGACCTGCCAGTCATCTCGATCCAGCGACAAGTCGCCTCGGCCATTGACATCGTTGTTCAGATCAGCCGTTTGCCCGGTGGAAAACGTGGAGTCACACAGATCTCCGAGGCCACCGGCTACGACCCCGTGCGGAAATGCGTGGCCACCACCGACATTTTCAGCAGCCGGGACGAAGCCGGACTCGTCCCGACCGGCTACATGCCCAGCTTTATCGATCGACTGGTGGCCGGTGACCTGTTGAAACTCGAATTCCTTTACGGCGACCAGAACTAGGAGATTCCCCAATGGACCTCCTGCAGGTTCTTGGCAGTAGCATGATGGCCACCGGCATTGCTGTCGGTGCGCTAGCCGGTCGGTCGACCTATTCGCAGGCGATCGACTTCGTCGAGGACGACCTGACGGACAAGCTGAGACGACTCAGGCTGAGAACCGACAGCCTGAGAAAATACCTGGTGAGTTGGACCATCGTTGTCAGTGTCACCGCGGCCGTACTGCTGGTCGTAGCCGGATCGTTGATCTTCGCAGTCACCGCCGCGGTTCTGCTCGTCAGCCTGCCCTGGTATGTGCTCAGGCGGCTGGCCGAAACTCGACGGCTGCTGATCGAAGACCAACTTGCCGATGCCATGGTCTCGCTCTCCAACGCCATCAAGGCCGGACTCTCCCTCGCCCAGGCTCTGGAAATCCTCGCCCGGCAAAGTCCCAAGCCGATCTCCCAGGAGTTCCAGCAAATCGTCGGCGAGTACCAGCTCGGCAAGGACCTCGAACAGTGCCTCAAGGAGGCCAAGATCCGACTGAGGAGTGAAAACTTCGCCCTGTTTGCAGCGGCCTTGGAAGCCAGTCGGCAAAGTGGCGGACGACTCAACGAAACGGTCGAACGGATCGCGACCAGCGTTCGTGAACTGCAACGCCTGGAACGAAAAGTCCGCTCCGAAACCGCCCAGGCCCGCACGTCATCGGTCTACATGGCCCTGGCTCCGCTTGTGATCCTGGTGATGAACTATTTTATCGATCCGGTGCACACCCGGATGTTGTTCACAGAGATTCCCGGCCAGATGATCCTCTGCCTGGCTGGCATCCTGAACCTGCTGGCCTATTTCTGGGCCCGCGTGATCCTCAACCCCGAGATCTAACCCCCTCATGCTGCTCGCCCAGACCATTTCCGGATCTCTTCCGGTCCTGCCGATTGCCGCCAGCCTCATGCTGGCTGCTGGACTGTTCGTGATGGTCCGCACCATGCAACGTGCGATCAGCGCCGATCCCGACGACGACGACACCTGGCGGCACGACCATCTTCGCATGACCGAATTGCGACGACGCAGCCTGATCTACCGATTTCTACAACCACTGGTGGTCACGCTGGGCCGGTTCAACCGTCGTGCTTTCCAGGACGCGTTGCCCGGTATTTCTCGCGACATCCATGCCGCCGGCCTGCCCCGGTTCTGGACGCCCCAGGAGTACCTCGGCACGATCCAGATCCTGGCCACGCTCTTGACTCCCGCCTACGTCTACGTCGGTTTCGACCTGGCCGGCCCTCCCGGTTTCCTGGGTGGATTGGCCGCCGGTCCGGGAACCGCCTGGCTGCTGCGACGACGCCTGAGACAAAAAGCCAACCTGAGGCTGTTTCGTATCAAACAGCGACTGCCATTTCTCCTGGACCTGCTGACCCTGTTGATGGAGGCAGGTTCAACGTTCATGCAGTCGCTCGAGGAAGCGGTCGGGGAATTCCGCGACCATCCTGTCGGGTCGGAATTCGGTCGAGTGCTTTCAGAGATCAACATGGGCAAGAGTCGCATCGGAGCGTTGGAGGCCATGCGAGACCGTCTGGACGACCCCGAGGTGACCAGTATTATCGGGTCAATCATCCAGGGAGAAATCCTGGGAACACCACTGGCCCGGCTGTTCCGCACGCAGGCCGATGTGCTGAGAACCAAACGGACACAGCGTGCCGAAACGATTGCCGGCGAGGCGGGCGTTAAGATGCTTCTGCCAAGTGTGCTGGTGATGGCTGCCACCGTGCTGATCATTCTCGGACCGTTTGTGCTCAGCTTCCTCTACGTCGACCTCATGGAGTAGCGACGGCTAGAATTGACTCATGAGTGAACCGGCGACCATTACCGTCACCCGCGGGCCAGCCCGCGGCCAGTTCTTCGAACTGGAAGCCGAACTGGTGCACATCGGCCGCGCCGAGAGCAACCAGGTGGTGCTGGAAGACACCAACCTGGCCGACCACCAGGCCAGCATTGTCTTTCGCAATGGCCGCTATGCCATCTTCACGCCTCTGCCGGATGCCGTGTCGATCGATGGCAGCGCGATACCACCACAACGCTGGGTGTGGTTACCCGGCGAAGCCAACATCGGACTGGGACAACGCACCAGCCTCCGGTTCGTCACCAGTCTTTCCGAGGCCGCTTCGGACAACGGAGACGCCGAGGATGGCTCTGCCGGCAAGGGACAACGCAAAGGACGAAAAAGCCGTCGCCGGAAGAGACAACTCGCGAAATTCGTCACCGACGCACAGGGGGAATCACGTGTGCAACTGGGCGAAGACGGCCAGTTGCCGGAACTGAGCCTCGACGAGGAATTGACCGGAGGAAAAACCGAGCACAAGAAGAGTGGATCGAATTCCTTGCTGCTCTCACTGGTTTTGGTCGTCAGTACAGCCCTCTCGATCATGCTGCTGGTTGTCGAAGGACCAGGAATTGGCACCACCAATCGTGGATTCGAATTTGCTCGAACAGAACTCCAGAAGATGCTCGAGGACACCAAGCCCAAAACGGACGCACAACCCGAATTGGCCTGGCGACTGCTGGTCCGTGATGCACTGTCAGCGGCCGCGAGATCCGACCGAACCGGCGAACAATTGGCCTACGACAGGTTGCTGAACCTGCTCAATGCCGAGGACCGTCGCAAGTCCAGCCTGACCGGCGACGAGGCCCGAGACCAACGACTCAAGGAGATGATCGCAACCCTGAAGGCACCGTGAGCCGACAGTTGGTGACATCACTTCCCTTCCGCCATCGACGATGGCTGGACATAATTAAACCACCCTCCCGCTTGGCGGGAAACAGGTTAGAGGACTGACGCGGTGGCCGGCGAATCCCGTTACGAATTGCTCGAAACCGTCGGAACGGGACGTTACACCACCGTCTACCGGGCCCGTGACCGCGAACTCAATCGTGAAGTTGCCATCAAGCAGCTTCGCGATGAATTCACCGGCGGCACACTGCAGATGGACCGGTACTGGCAGGAAGCCCAACTCCTCGCCTCGCTGCAACACCCCAATATCGTCACCATCTATGACATCAATCGCCAGAAGGGGTGGTTGGTGATGGAATTGATGCAGGGGACGCTGGCCGAACGACTCGCCGGACGACAGATGGACCTGCGGGCCCTCAAGACCACCCTGGCCCACTCGCTCCGAGCCCTGCACTATCTCCACGACCGCGGCATTGTCCACGGTGACATCAAGCCGTCGAACATCATGATCGACGCCCGACGCCGGATCAAATTGGGCGACTTCGGCCTGGCCCGCCGGGTCAGTGACCGGGACGGTACGCTACTCAAGGGAGCCACCCGGTACATCGCCCCCGAGGTCGTGTCCGAGGACTTCGGCGAAGTCGAGACCAGCAGTGATCTCTATTCACTCGGATTCTCCGCATACGAATTGATGTGCGGCCCCCCGTTCGAAGAACTCGCGCTGGGGCTGGGAGCCCTCCGTAGCGAAACGGCCGGTGAAGATCCCTGGATCGAATGGCATGCAGCCCCCGATCGCCGACTGCCACAGATCAGCAGTGTGCTGGAGGGGGTCCCCGAAGACCTGGCGCGGGTCATTCAGCGGTTGACCGAGAAGGACAAGACTCGACGGTACGGATCAGCCGAAGAGGCTCTCTCGGACCTCAACATCGACCTGAAAATCATCCGCAAGGACAAGGACCCTGACGCGGAGACGGTCACAAGCAATGAGGAGGAGACGCCAGCCAATCGTCGTCGCCCCCTGGCAATCGCCGCGGCCTGTGTCTCGATCACCCTCTCGCTGCTGATGATCTTCCTGCCCCAATCCCCGCCCTCCGCCACACCCGGTGATGGTGACACTGTCTCAGATGTCGTCGTTCTCGAGGAGATCTCCGATGATGGACTCCGGCTGCGGATCCGGAACATGACAACGGGGATCGAGAGCGACCTGCGGCTCGAAGCCGATGTCGGAGTGATGCTGCAACGCAATACCGACACCCGGGAACACGCGGAACTCAAGGACCTGGTCCCGGGTGACCGGCTCGAACTGAAACGCACCGAAGGTGAGTCGCCGCGAGTTGTCGAGGTGACCACCACCCATGCCAACTCGCACACCGGGCTGGTCACCACACTCGATGTCCCCGCGTCGCGACTGGTCATCGCGCCCCAGGCCGGAGACGACCGGGACGACATCCCGCTGCGAATCACCACCGGCACACGGATGCGGCTCAATGGCAACACCAGCGACCTGATCGACATGCAACCGGGCGACCAAGTTACCGCGACCCACGTCCGGGACTCCGGCAGCAGTGGTTCGCGGCTTGCGATTCGGGTCGAGATCCTGCGGACCATCCGCACCGTCGGCCTGGCCAACCGGATCGACACTGAAAAGAAACGACTGACGCTGCAACTGCAGCACGGCGCCAGCAGCCCCGACTTCCGTACGTGGCCTCTTGCCGACACAGCACAACTCTCTGGACGAGGTTCCCAAGCCGCCAAGCGTGGCAAATGGTCGCTGGAATCCATCAAGCCGGAAATGTTGACAATCGTCGAACACGACCAAACGATCTCGACGGTCACGATCACCGAAACGGGTCGGCCAATGATCCGTGGTGCCATCGATTCCATCGACGTCTCCTCGGGTCGAATCACGGTCCGATCATCCAACGGAAACGTGAATCTGACCGTCGACAAGCAGTCCGACGTGTTCCTCAACACCCGGCCGGCACAGTTGCAGGATCTCCAGCCCAAGGACACCGCATGGATCGCGGCTGAACCCGATGGTGGCCAAACCCTGGTGGTTGCCGCTGAGCGAGGTGCCTTTCCCCACCGCTGGGCACTGCTGATCGGCACCAGCCGCTACCAGGACAAGTCTCTGACTCCGTTGCCGTTCGCCGGAAGCGACCTGAAGTTGGTCGCCGACCACCTGGGCTGGTTCTATCGCGTCCCCGACGACGGGAGCCACATTCAAGTGCTCAACGACACCCCCCGGGCCGAACTCGAAAAACAGGTGGGCAAGTTCCTGGGAGAATTGCGAGGCCGCGCTGAGTTGGTCATTTACACCAACGGACACGTCTACCGCGGTGACGACGACCGGTTGTGGCTGGCCCCCCGCGGATTCGAATGGGAAAACATGGCCGAGACGGCCGTCTCGCTGGAATCCCTGGCCGACCAGATCGAATCGTGTCGTGGCTCAGAGAAAACCTGGCTGCTGGACGTGACCCACGAGGGAAGTGGACGAGATCTGCAACGACAGCCGGACGGAGCCGCGTTGCTGGCCACTCTTGCCAAAAGACTCAAGACAACCTCACTGATCACCAGTTGCGGCGAAGGGCAAGCCGGAATGGTCGATTCCCAGGAGCGGCGCGGGCTGTTCGCCTGGCACATCGCCAGCGGCTTCCGTGGACCGGCCGACGCCGATGCCGACGGGCACGTCTCGGGATCGGAACTGTTTGACTACCTGACAAAGAGCCTCCAGGCAGAGAGCCAGCGACTCGGTGGTGCACAGACTCCCGGCTTCTCAGCGCCTCGCTGATTCTCCGCCATCCCAACCACAGCCTCACGCTCACCCCGGGCAACCAACGGCCATGGCTCCCACCACTGTCCCACCTCGCTCAAAACAACGCCGGCCGTGCCTGGCAATCGGGCTGGTGCTGCTCGCCGGGTTGACCGGTTGTGACAAATCGACCGAAACGGCTCGCCCCGGGGCAGGGTCGAGTGTGCAAACCCAACACACCCGGCCCAGTGTCCTGCGACTGGCCACCACCACCAGCACCGCGGACACCGGGTTGCTGGATCACCTCCTGCCCGAATTCGAAACCGCCCACAACGCCCGTGTCGACGTGATTGCCGTGGGGACCGGACAGGCGATGAAACTGGGCGAGCGAGGTGAGGTCGATGTGTTGCTGGTACACGCCAAGGCGAGTGAATTGAAGTTCCTGGAGGCGGGGCATGCCATTCGCCGTGACGATGTCATGTTCAACACGTTCCTGTTGCTCGGTCCCAAGGCTGATCCAGCTTCGATACGCGGTCGCGACATCGTCACCGCGATGAAAGCAATCCATCGAATCGGGGCGAAGTTTGTGTCCCGGGGAGACGACAGCGGAACACACAAGCGCGAACTGAGTTTTTGGAAGTCCGGGGGCGGTTTGAAGACCTGGGATGGCTATGTCGAAACCGGTCGTGGACAGGGACAATCGCTCATGATCGCCAGTGAAATGGATGCTCACGCGTTGTGTGACCGCGGCACCTATCTGAAGCTCCGCGACAAGATCTCTCTGGTCCCACTTGTCGAAACCGATCCTCAACTGCACAACCCCTACGGTGTGCTGGTCATCAACCCCAGGAAACACCACCGGATCAACAAGCAATTGGCAACCAAACTGGCCGAGTACCTGATCTCAGGCCCCGTGCGACAAAAGATTGCACAGTTTCGAGTCGAGGGCGAACCACTGTTTTTTCCACACATGCGTGACACACCCTGATGGATTTTCTGGTCGAAGGATTGCGTGAGGCCGTTCGGCTGATCCTCCGCGGCGACCCCCAGGTCATCGACGCCACCGGGCGCACCCTGTCCATTTCGCTCTCGGCGGTCTCACTGGCAATCTGCCTGGGATTGCCCATCGCGCTGCTGCTGGCCCGTCGTCGGTTCCTGGGCCACCGGTTGTTGCTGATCCTGTTCCGCAGTCTCCTGGGAATTCCGACCGTCTTCCTGGGCCTGTTCTGCTTCGGCCTGTTCTCTCGACGCGGACCACTCGGCCCCCTGGACCTCCTCTACACACCCTCGGCAATCGTGATCGGCGAGACACTACTGGCTCTGCCAATCGTGATCGCCCTGGCTCACGGGGCATTCACTGCACTGGACCCGCGTGTCTCCGAGACCGCCCGCACGCTTGGTGCCGGGCCGATCCGTCGACTGCTGACCTATGTTGGTGAGGCCAGGACCGGTTTGATCCTCGCCGTGCTGACCGCCTTCGCCCGCTGCTCCACCGAGTTGGGCATCGCAATGATGGTGGGTGGGAACCTCAAGGATCGCACCCGCACGCTGGCCACCGCCACTGCACTTGAAACTGGCAAAGGCGAATTTGCCGTCGGCCTGGCGATGGGCGGACTGCTGCTGTTGCTGGCAACCGGGATGACCGTGCTCGTGGCCGCCCTGGGTAAGGAAAGCCAAAAAAACACATGACCATCGTCTCGACTCATGGCCTGGAGATCTTCCGCAACCAGGCTCCGATCCTGGCCGTCGACGATCTGGACATCGGTCGGGGTGAACGGGTCGGCATTCATGGGGGCAACGGATCGGGCAAGACCACGCTGCTGCGTGTGCTGGCCGCGCTGGAACCGACCCGGCCGGGGCAGGTGACCTGGCAGTGTTCTCCAGACCAGTTGACTCTCGTTCACCAGGACCCCTGGTTGTTTCGAGGTAGTGTCCTGGCCAATGTCGAGTACGGACTCGCAGCACGACGCGTGAAACGAACCGTCCGGCGTCGCCGGGCCGCAGATTGGCTCGAGCGGCTCGGTGGAACACACCTGCTGAATCGGAACGCCGAGGGACTATCGGCCGGAGAATGTCGCCGCGTCGCACTGGC
>CAWVUS010000067.1:0-19444 GCA_963933195.1 uncultured Planctomycetaceae bacterium | reverse complement strand
GCGAACAGCGACAGGCTGAAACCGCCCTTGCCATCCGGGGAGCCATGACAACTGCCCGCGTTGCACCCCTGCTTGGTCATCGCCGCCAGTGTCTCGTACTTGAACGCAATCGGGTCGGGCCGTTTCTGACCGCTGACCTCGACCGGCACCTCGACCGTCTCACCCTGCCACACGACTTGCAGCTTGGCCTGCCCATCAACGCCGTCAGCCGATGGACTCACACGACCGTTACGGACCACCACCAGCCCCGGTTTGTTCGAACGCACAGTGGCCCGGTGTGTCACATCTCGCAGCCGCCCGTCAGCCTCGCGGGCGGTGATCACCAGTTGGACACGGCTTCGACGAGATGTCAGCCGAACCATCTCGGGATACACCTCGACGGCCGCCTCCGCCGGTGATGGCGCAAAAGCCAACGCGATCACAACCAGGCAAACACTCCGCAACACGTCGTTTCCCCTGCTACCTTCCCGTCTCAAACCGGCCTCAAAACAGTTCGCCGATGGGCTGCCCGTGCCGGGACAACAGAATCGGCCGATCAGCGGGCGTGTAGATTGGCTTGTGCCGATCAATCCCCAGTTTCTCATAAATCGTCGCGGCATAATCCTCGATCGTGAACGCCTGCGAACTGGTGATGTACCCACCATCCTTGTCGGTCGATCCGACCACCTGCCCCCCCGGCACTCCCGCCCCGGCAAAGGCAAAGCTGAAGGCATGAGTCCAGTGGTCCCGGCCCTGCCGACTGTTGATCTTGGGGGTACGACCGAATTCGGTCACAAAGCAAACCAGCGTCTCTTCCAGCAAGCCTCGCTGGTCCATGTCCTCGATCAAGGCCGAGAGTGCCTGGTCGGTGCTGCCCATCATGGGCCACGTGTGAATTCCCCACCGTCCACGACCAGCCCCGCCTCCCTTGATGTTGGTATGGGTCTTGGCGTAGATCGCGTCGTGGTGATCCCAGTTCATGTTGCTCCCGCCGTCGTAGCCCACCGATTTCCCGTCCCGGAAACTCCGCTGAGGTTCGCGGACATCGACCATCACGAAACGGACCCCCGATTCGATCAGCTTGCGGCCCAGCAGGTAACAACGGCCCCGCATGCCGGTCCCGTAACGCTGCCGGACGGCCTCGGGTTCGGATCCGATATTGAACGCCTTGCGTGTCGCGGGATTGGTCAGCATGTCGACCGCCCGGGTCATCAACGACCGCATCGCCCTGGCATCACGTGCCTGGTCAGCCCCGAGCAGGCCGATGTTGAGCCGGTCCAGCAGCCGTGTCCGAGTGCGAAAGCGCGCGTCGTCGACCCCCAGCAGGCCCAGGTTCGGGACCGTCCACTTCGGATCGGCCGGGTTGCCACCGGTCTTGAACACCTTGTAGGCCGGGGGAAGAAATCCGATTTTCGTTGCCGGTGACTGCTCGTTGGTCCCCGGAACCATGATATTGGAAGGCAGGTGGCTGGCATGACTGCCCTGCAGCATCGCCACCACCGAGCTGACATCGGGCATCTCGACCGGACCACCGGGTGCTTCGCCCGAATAGATGTACTGCGAGCCCTTGGGATGCGAGTTGCCGATGCCCGGGGTCGGCTGGGTCATGCAGCGAACAACCGTCAGCTTGTGAGCGAGCGGGGCGGTACGAGCCAGCAAACGGGTGAACTGCAACCCCGGAACACTGGTGGCCACCGGTTCAAAGGGACTTTTGTGTTCGGCCACCGCCTGGGGCTTGGGATCCCAACTGTCGATCTGCGAAACTCCTCCCTGCTCAAACAACACCAGCACCTGCTTGGCCCGCTTCTGCCCGACCGGGGCTGCGGTGGCTGGCGTGGTCGGCAACATGCCACCACCAGCCAGCCCCAGGCCCAAACGGACAAAATTGCGACGAGAGATCGACGTTCGATTACGCATGAGGGGCAGGATAGCAGTTGCCTCGTCGGGGTGTCGACGTCGGCCATGCAAACGCTCTCGGACCCGACCCCGACCCCCAAATTCATTGCAACTGCGATTTCAATGAAACTGGGCAACGGCTACCATATTCGCGCTTTCGGAGAGATCGACTGCTGTCTTCTCCGGTCAAACGGTGCTTCTGCATTTTTCTTTTCCTTCGGAACAGGGCGGTTGATCCATGGCAAGTTCAGAGGTGGCGGTGGGTTCGGAAACTCCCAATTCACGCCAAAACATGCTGTTGTTCTGGGGTTGCTTCGCCGCACTGATTGCGACCGCCTTCGGATTCCAGGTCCGCGCGATGCTGATGGAGACCTGGGGAGCCGAATTCAACATCAGTAAGACCCAGCAGGGAGAAATCTTCGGAGCGGGACTGTGGCCGTTTGCCATCAGCATCATCATCTTCAGCCTGATTATCGATCGCATCGGCTATGGCAAGTCGATGATTTTTGCCGGCATCTGTCACATCGTGCAGGCAGCCATGCTGTATTCTGCCAAGGGAGAAAACGCCTACCAGATGCTGTACTGGGGTTCGATCGTCGGAGCACTGGGCAACGGCACCGTCGAGGCGGTGATCAACCCGGTGGTGGCGACCATGTTCCCCCGCCAGAAGACAAAATGGCTGGCCATCCTCCACGCCGGCTGGCCCGGCGGACTGGTGATCGCCGGACTGCTCTTCATGGGTGTTGCCAACACGAATGCCGATGGCAATATCACCAACTACTCGCTGATCATTCTCCTGACCATGCTTCCAATCATCATTTATGCCGTGATGCTCTTTGGACGGTCCTTCCCAGTCCAGGAACGCGTTCAGGCCGGTGTTTCCTTCAAGGAGATGCTGCAGGAACCCGGCATCCTCTCCTGGTCGGTCGCCGTGGTCCTGGTCGTGCTGGAAGTCGGCCGGGTCTTCGAACTCGCCTGGGGCATCAAGCTGATCGCGATGGCAGCACTGATCGTTCCGTTTGCCGCCTATGTCCAGAAGTTGGGTCGTCCCATCTTCTTCCTGATGGTGCTGATCATGTGCCCGCTGGCAACCACCGAACTGGGCACTGACAGTTGGATCACCCCGTTGATGCAGGGTGAAATGAGTAACGTCGGAATCAGTGCCGGCTGGGTGCTGGTCTACACCTCACTGATCATGATGGTGCTGAGGTTCTCCGCGGGCCCGATCGTGCACAGCCTGAAACCGCTGAACCTGTTGGCCATCTCGGCTGGCCTGGCCGCAGTCGGCCTGTACCTGCTGGGTTCGGTCAGTGGCTTCGCCCTGATTTTTGCCGTCGCCACACTTTATGGACTCGGCAAGACGTTCTTCTGGCCCGCCACTCTCGGGGTCATCTCCGAGCAATTCCCCAAGAGCGGTGCGTTGGGAATCAACATGATTGCCGGCATCGGCATGCTCAGCGTCGGCACACTCGGGGCCGCCTGGCTCGGGTACGTCCAGGATGTCGACACGTCCAACACGCTCAAGTCCGACCACGCCGCCGTCTACGAAAAGGCGGTCGCCGATACGGAAGCGAAGAGTTTCCTGGGCCTGATCCAGTACCAGAGCGTCGATGACACCAATGCCACCGAGGAAGAGAAGGCAGTGATCGTCACGGTGCAGGACGGATCCAAGAAAGCCGTGCTACGGACAGCCACCGTGCTGCCGATCGTAATGTGTGTCGCTTACATCCTGTTGATGATGTACTTCAACAGCCAGGGCGGCTACAAGGTTGTCGAATTGGTGAGCGGTGGTTCGGAGGCGACCGCCGCCCCCGAAGCGACGACCACCACGGAGCAAGCCACGTCCGGCGAAACAGGTGACGCTGGAAGCGACGGTGCCTAGGAAGACTCAACCGCTGTGGCCAGTTCCGGCCACCGGTCTGCCCATCCCGCGATCCGTTCGTAGGCCCGACTGGCTCGTAGAACCCCCGCATCATCGTACCGTCGGCCGACCACCTGCAGTGACACGGGCAATCCATCGCCTGTGAATCCACAGGGGACCACCGATGCAGGCTGCCCGGTCAGATTGAACGGGTAGGTGAACGGGGTCCACAACAACGGCCGGGCCTCCTGGCCGGGCATCGGCGGTGCATTGTCGCACCCGACTGGGAACGGAGGAACCGCCGTGCCGGGAGTGACCAGCAGGTCGTAATCCTCATACAGTGCCACCACCTGCTGCCAGTAAGCGAACCGGTCCAGTGATGCCCGCGCAAACTCGCCACCGCTGAGTTTCACACCCTCGTCGACAAGTGCCTTCAGACCTGGATCCAACTGGTCACCTTCGGCTGCCAATCGCGGCCCCAGTGAACCGGCAATACCACCGTAAAAATAGATATTCCAGCACTCGTACGGGTCGGGCCAGTCCAACGACACTGTTTCGACGGTCGCTCCTGTTTCGGAGAATCTCTCGGCCGCCGCCGCACACAGCGATGCCACTTCCGGATCGACCTCACCAAAACCCATGTCCGGGCTGTAAGCGATCTTCCAACCAGAAATGCCCTCCTCGAGCACCTCGCTGTACGACACTGTCTCGGCCGGTAGCGACAACGAGTCACGATCATCCGGGCCGGCGATCACGTCCAACACCAGCGCTGCATCTCCCACGGTTCGGGTCAATGGCCCCTTGTGCCGCAGTGAATCGACCGTGGTCGCCGGGTAATTGGGAACCCGGCCAAAAGACGCCTTGATCCCGAAAAGTCCACAGAAGGCGGCCGGGATACGGATCGATCCACCACCGTCGGTCCCGATCCCCACCGGCCCCATCCCTGCCGCAACGGCCGCCGAAGCTCCTCCGCTGCTGCCTCCCGGAGTTCGATCGGTGTTCCACGGATTTCGCGTCGTGCCAAACACCAGGTTGTCGGTGGCTCCCTTCCAACCGAACTCCGGACTATTCGTGCGACCAATCAACACCGCCCCAGCCTCTCTCAGCCGGGCCACCAATGGAGTGTCCTCGGACGTGACATTGTCCTCAAACCATTTCGAACCGAATGTTGTTCGCTCACCCTCGATATAAAGATTGTCCTTGATCGAAATCGGCACACCGGCCAGCCGCCCCGGATCCTCACCCCGCGACACCTGCTGGTCGATCGACAACGCGGTAGCCCGGGCCGAGTCGGCCATCGAGGTGCAGAAGGCGTTCAGGTGGGTGTCGACAGACTCGATCCGCTCGAGAATCGCTTCGGTGACCTCGACGGCGGAGATTTCACCGGACCGAACGGCAGAGGAGATGGCAACGGCGGTCATCTGCCAGATGGGTTCCGTGGGCATTGCTGGATCCTGGAGTTGGTCGAAACGGAAACGTGGTCACAAGGAGCCACAGCTTACGGCAGCTCCACACGACCGACAACTTGGCCGGACATTGCCGAGGCCACGGGAATCGGTTACCAAGGACGAATCGTGACTTCCTCATCCACACCACCGATCGATCCGTTATCGAATTTGATCGCGGCGATCCACGACACCCCGACCCGGGTCGCGTTGGCAATCACCGGAGGTGGCAGCGCCGCTCTGTCCCGACTGCTGACCGTACCCGGCGCCTCACGAACCGTACTGGAAGGCCAGGTTCCCTATGCCGCATCCGCATTGACCGAATACCTGGGCAGTCCACCCGACAGGTTTTGTGACGACTCGACGGCATTGGCCATGGCCGTCGCCGCATTCCAACGGGCCACCAGTCTCGCTGAGGATGACACATCCCGAGACACACTGCTCGGACTGGGAGCAACCGCATCGCTCGCGTCGGACCGCCCCAAACGTGGTGATCACCGGGCCCTGGTCGCCGTGCAAACCGTCAACAGCACAACGCTGGTCCAACTCGATCTTGCCAAGGACGGCCGCACCCGTGCCGAGGAAGAGGACCTGGTTGCACAACTGGTCATCGACCTGATCGCCAGGGCCGCCGGAGTCTCCCCTCTCCCCGAATTGCCACTCACAAAAAACGACACGCTCGAAACCCGCCAGACCGTCGCGTCACCGGAACTCGCCGCAGTCTGGAACCAACAACACCCCATCGCCTGGAGCCTTGTCGATGGCAGTTGGTCACTGGATCCGCCAAGTCGTCCAATTGGTGTGCTCTCCGGATCGTTCGCGCCACGGCACCAGGGCCATGTCGAGTTGCAACAGGCTGCCGAGTCGATCCTGGAGGGACCGGTGTGCTACGAATTGACCGCCGTCAACGCCGACAAGCCGCCCCTGGATTTCGAAACGATCGAACGACGCCGGGAAGTGTTCGCCGATCGACCACTGGCGGTGACCAGTGCGGCAACATTCGTCGAAAAATCCCGGCTGTTCCCCGGAGCCACGTTCGTCCTGGGTGTCGACACCGCCGCCCGGGTAATCGCACCCCGGTTCTACGAAAACGACGTCGACAAACTCGACACCGCGTTGAATGCGATCCGCGAAAACGGCTGCCGTTTCCTGGTCGCGGGCCGCTTGGATGACGACGGATTTCAGGACCTCGCGTGTCTCGACCTGCCGACTCAACACCGGGAACTCTTCTCTTCCATTCCCGCCGATGTGTTTCGTTGCGATGTGTCCTCGACCGACATCCGCAACTCCAGCAACAGCGAGTAGAGTTCGCGTTGGTGGCACCACCACGAAACACATCAAGTCGGGACACTCATTCGACCGATCCCGACAATAGGTCCCCGCGCAATTTGTCGGCAAGGAAGCTCGATGCTGCGGCTACTCGTTACCGACCTTCAATCGTTCCATTGGACGGCCGGGCTCTTCTGCCTGGCATTCGGGGTCTTGTGTTGCGGCCATCCGGCCGGTGCTGAAGACCAGAAAACGCGCCGGCCGGCAACCGTTCAGCGCGTCGCCCTGAAGGTCCACGAGATCGAACCGGCCACGTCGTCCAACGATGCCCGCAACACGGTCACCGCCGGCATTCCACTCGATCAACTCGAGGATCATCACCGGGCCCAGGTCGAAACCTTGCTCGGTCAACAAACACTGTTCCGTTGCCTACCGGCATTGCGGATCGAACTCGAGCCATCCAGCTACGAGTACTACCGGCGTCATCCAGAGGTCGCCGTGGCCGTTTGGAAGGTGCTGGGCATCTCGCAACTGCAACTCATGTCCACCTCCGCCTCGGGCCTCTTCTCTGTCAAGAGTACCGATGGGTCCGATGGCACGCTCGAGGTGTTGCTGCAAACCAACAACCTGCTCATCGTCCGTGGAACCGGCAATTGGCACAGTGGCGTGTTGCCAACCCCGATCCGGAGTGAGGGGCTCGTCGTTCTCCGACATCGCTTCGAAAAGGACCGTGAAGGGCGTCGCTACGTGTCTCACCAGGCGGCCGTATTTCTCACGTTCCCACAACAATCAGTCCGCAATGTCGCCCGCATTGTTTCTCCGGTCACCAACATGATCGCCGACCGGAATTTCAAGGACATCAGCCTGTTCCTGAGAATGATGCACGTGGCCGCCATCGAGCGACCGGGCTGGATAGAAATGATCGCCGGTCGACTCGAAGGGCTGACCCGTCCGCAACGTGACGAGTTTCTCAAATCCGCCGCCCGCGCACTGGTCGCCAATCGCCGACTCCGCGAATCGTCGCTTCAGCGTTGAGTTGTGCGGGGCTTGATCACGACCGAGATAAACCCGATCAGGCCCAGCAGGGGGATCACCAGCAACACCAACCGTGGCCGCCAGCAGATCACGGCGACCCCGGCGATGACCATGAAGAACAGTTTCAGGGAGATCTTGGTCCCGGCGGCCGAACCAAAGCGTCCGGGCAAGGCCAACCACAGGCACCCGATCACGACCCCCACTCGAACCATGGCCCCGATGGCGCCCTCGGCCCAGTGGCCCCCCGGGTCCACCCACCACACGCAAGCGGCCCCCAGCAAGAATGCCAGCGACACCACACCAACCAACGGGCGACTCGGGCCCTGACTTTCACCTGTCATGTGGGCATTATGCTCGCTGATCGTGCCGCGGATCAATGACAGTTGTGCAGCTTGAACAGTGGAACTATCCGTCGGCTGCCAACATCAGGCGGAGAACATCCAGCACAGTCTTGGTCGACCGACTGCGAGTGAAAGACACATCGCCCAGTAGAGTCAGAGATTTCGAGTTGACTCCGTCGGGCCCGGCACACGCCACCCAGGTCGTGGGCGGCTCGTCATCCGGATCGTCCGGATCGTAATCGGGGCACTCGGCCACCGACAACGCATAGTCGGCCCCAACCCGCTTCCGGCACGCGATCGCAAGAGCTTTTGCAGTGTCCTCACTGTTTCCACCGCTCTGGGCACCCTCGCCGCCTAATGTCCGACCGATCGCCGCGGCATCAGCTAACACATGGCCCCCCACGAAACAGCCAACCGCCGCGTCGACATCACTCAGACAGGCCGCCAGTAGTCCCCCCGTCCCGATCTCGGCTGTCGCCAAAGTTTGACCACGAGCGGCCAACTCGCCAACCACCACGCTCTCGAGTGAATCGTCGTTCTCTCCAAACACCAAGGATCCCAACCGCTGGTGAATTTCTCCGCGGGCTCGCTCGATCTTCTCCAGGCACTCCGCCTCGGTCGCCCCACCCGCGTTGATTCTCAACGTGATCGTTGCCTCGTGCACGGTGATCCCAACCTCCGGATCGTGGTCACGGGCAGTCAGTTCTCCAAGCATTTCCTCGGCGGTCGATTCACCGACTCCAAAACAATGCACCAAGGCACGCCGCATCACTCGGCCCGACCCGGACAGGTGAGGTTTGACCTCGTGCGTGAACATGCGCTTCATTTCGCTGGGCACGCCGGGCATTGCCACCAGTTGACACACTCCCTGTTCACCTCGATCCCGGTCCATCCAGATTCCCGGCGCGGTACCACGGGGATTGGAAATCGCTCGACTTCCCGCGGGCAACATGGCCTGAATTCGATTGCGATCGGGCATCGGGCGACTTCGACGAGCAAACAACTCGGTGATATGAGCCAGGCTGGTTTCGTCAAGAACCAGTTCCACTTCCGCCAATGCGGCCATCGCCTGGCGAGTGATGTCGTCGAGCGTGGGGCCAAGACCACCGGTGATCAACACGAGGTCACAGCGTCCCGAGGCTATCTGGAAGACCTCGGTCATCGCCTCCAGAGAATCAGCCATCGTGGTGTGGTAAGCGACCGGAATCCCCAGTTCGGCCAGTTGCAGGCTCAACCACTGGCTATTGGTGTCGAGCTTGGCTCCACTGGTCAACTCGCTGCCGATTGCGACGATTTCCGCCCTCATCCCAACCCGTCCTCCTGAGTTTGCTTGCCGGTTGCCGCTCGCGTGTCAACCGGCTCGACAACGTCGTTGTAGACGGCCACCGTCCGGTCAATCATGGCTTCTGTACCGAATCGGGTGATCACCTCCCGTCGACCGGCCTCTCCGATCGTCCTGGCACGGACGGGATCGTCCAACAGGCCCAGGATCTGGCGGGCCAGTGCACCGCTGTCCTGGGGTGGCACCACCAGTCCCGTCTCACCGTCGCGGACGACACTATAGACCCCGCCCACAGCCGAGGCAATCACCGGGCGGCCCAGCGCCATCGCTTCCAGCATGATCGTGCCCAAGCCCTGCTGCAGTGATGGCAGGCAAAACGCATCCAGCGCCGCCAGAGCATCGGAAAAATCAGGGCGATTGGGCAGGAAGGTCACGCGAGTTCGGATTCCCAGGTCCCCGGCCAACCGCCTCAGGTTGGCCTCCTCGGGCCCGGCCCCCGCCACCAGGAACTCGACATCACGCCCGGCAGCCAACACCTTTTGTGCGGCTCCGAGGAAGTAGGGAAGCCCCTTGATCGCTTCCAATGGCCCGGCCGTTCCAATACTCGGAACATGATCGGGTTCAAGCACACTGACCAGCCGAGCCACCTCGGGCGGATCGACTCCGGCGGGAACCACGACCACCCGATCAGCGATCGACTCCTGACGTTCGACCAGTGCCTCACGAACCGCCTCACTGACCGCCAGGACCTTGTGAACTGACCGGGGAATCACCGGCCGCTTGCGACCACGCAGGACCTCGTGCACGCTGACGACCAGTGGTCGTCCCCAGGCGGCGGCCAACCAACTTCCCAACGGTGCCAACCGCAGTGTCTGAGCATGCACCACATCCGGTGGTGACGCGGCAAATTCTCGTGACACCAACCGCCGCACCAACCGACCGACCACACGGGTCGTGAGACCAGGAAACTCCAGGACGGTCAACTCGCGACGGACCTCTGCCGAGAGGCGACGGGCACTGCTGCACACCACCAGCGAATCGTAGCCATGGCCGGGAAGACACTCGGCCAGTCGCAACGTCGTCGCCATACTGCCACGGACCTCACAGTCGCCGGCCAGCAACAGAACACTCCGCGGCGATTCAGATTCCGCTTCGGCCACGACGCCCCTTTGGACGCGACAGGATTTCCTGGACCAATACCGCCTGGCGCATCCCATCCGGCTGGCTCAACAACTCCTTCAGATTGTCGGCCGTCATCACATCTTGCAGGTCCGTCCGGACGGGGCTTCCTTCCTGCTGGCTCAAATCATCGGAAAACGCACTACCCGACACCAGCCCCTGATCATCGTTGCCTCCCAGATCCCGGTCGACGATTTCTTCCAACTTCGCCGTGGGCAAATGTTCGACAACGTGCTCGTTGACGTTCGTATCGATATGTCGATTTCCGATGACATGACGATCCGACAAACTCTTTCGTGTCTTGGTCGGTTCCGGTTTTTTCGGCGAGGAACCTGTTCCACGGTCACGGTCTTGAGATTGGAAGGACGGCTCTGTGGTCTCTCCAGACGGTTGGCCCTCTCCTCGCACTTCGTTCAAAAACCGGTCGATCTCGGCCTGCACACGGCCACCCTCGTCACCGGCGGCCAGCCCCACCTGGCCCCCACCGGCTGAACGTTCCTTGACCTTGTTGACGGCCCAGCTGATCAGCGCAATCACACCCACGATCAGTGGCAGCACGTCACTGAAGTCGGCGGCCAACAACCGCATGAACGGTCTCCGTGAGTGGAAGATTGTGTTGGTGGGTGGGAGCGACAGGAAAGGAGAGAGGTGGCCGACTAGTTATTGACGCCGGGACCCCCCGCAATCGTCTGCCTCATGTCAGTATCGGCTTGCACGTTCTTCAACTCGTAGTAGTCCATCAGCCCGAGTTTGCGTGTTTCGAACGCCGCGGCAATCGCCTTGGGCACATCGGCTTCAGCCAACACGACCTCCGCCCGGCTCTCCTGCACCTTGGCAATCATCTCCTGTTCTCGAGCTGCAGCCGACGCCCGTTGTTCCTCGGCTTTTGCCTGGGCCACCCGCATATCCGCTTCGGCCTGGTCGGCCTGCAACCGGGCTCCGATATTCTCGCCCACGTCCACGTCGGCGATATCAATGGACACGATTTCAAAAGCGGTCTGAGCTTCCAGCCCCTGGCCCAACACCGTCTGGGAAATCGAGTCGGGATTTTCGAGAACCGCCTTGTACGACGAGGTCGAGCCGATCGCCTGGACGATGCCCTGGCCGACCCGGGCGATCACCGTCTCCTCGGTGGCACCGCCGATCAATTGAGTGATATTCGTCCGCACGGTCACCCGTGCTCGAGCTTTCAACTGCACTCCGTCACCGGCGACCGCGTCCAGGGTCCCGGACGTCTTGGACGGATCGGGACAATCGATCACCTTCGGATAAACACTCGTGCGAACTGCGTCCAACACGTCGCGTCCAGCCAGGTCAATCGCCCGGGCGGTGTCAAAATCCAGATTCAGGTGAGCACGGGTCGACGCCACCAGGGCCCGGATCACATTGGGAACATTCCCCCCGGCCAGGTAGTGCGCCTCGAGATCCCGAGTTGAGATGCTGTAGAACTGGTTCAATTTCGCCTGCGTGGCCATGATCTTGCTACGGACGATCACGGTCGGATTGACCTTCCGCAGACTCATCACGATCAGGTTCAACAGGCCAATTTTTGCGCCCGTCGTCACGCACTGGATGTACATGCCGAAGTACCGCATCACGATTGCAAAGATCACGAGTACGACAATCGCACTCACGACGACGGCGATCATTACCAATGGGTCCAAGAGCTCACTCCACCAAGAATTCAAGTCGTTCGGAAACGAACCGAATGCATTCCGATCAATACTGAAACGATCGGGATCCCAAGCTGCTGTTTACCCCTCGAAATCCGCAAAGTCAAGGGGCGGGTCGTTCGAACCGGATCCCGTCGAATCCCCAGGTTCCGCGACCGGTCGAACACGTAGACGATTGCCGTTGACCGAGACAACCTCGACAGCGGAACCGCTCTCCAGCATCATCCCGTCTCCTTCACAGTGCAACCGTTCCCCATCAATCTCAACCATGCCACCAGGGTTGAGCACTGTCACTGTGACACCGGTCCGCCCCACCTGAGAATCCAGGAAGTCCGTCTCCTCCTGGAAACCCTCCAGTCCTCCACCGGGAGGCGGCTCGAGTGTCATGCGACGCCCCCAGGACGTGTACGGCAGGATCTGTATCGTGCCCAGGATCGAGAGTGGAACCAACACGACAGCTGCTGCAACAAACGACCAGAAGTATCCCGGCGACTCACCCCACCATGACTGCGCGGCGAAGAGGATTGATGCCGCCAGACTGCTGATGGCCAACACCGTCACCAGGCCACCCGAGGGAATGAAGAACTCGGCGGCAAACAGGAAGACGCTTATCGCCAACAGCAAGAACGCCAAGAACACGGTGTCGGGCATCCAACGTCGCTCCACAACGAACCCACACGTCACAACCAGTCACACGATCCATCAAAAGGACCCGTGAACCGGCACTGCCGTCATTCTAGCCCCGAGAATGCAGCAGGCAATCCTCGCACACGACGGCCACGGCGTGAGCGAACCGTCGCTCTTGGATCAGGTGCACGCCATTCTTCACTACGACGATTCCTCTGGACTGGTAAAACCGCGTGCGAACCGATGGCGGGCTGAGGAGATTGTGCCCGGACGATTGTTTCTGCGGATCTCTTGCGGCCAGGCCGACCCCGCCATCCGGCCACGAGGACCTGAGGCGATCGCACTGCCCAGGCCATCCACGCCTGCTCCAGTTCCTCGATCGACACCCCCCCACAATGCGACCACACCGCCGCATCCCAGTCACGACGGCCCGCATCCTCCAGAAACGTCAGAAAGCGAATCCGGCCCATGCGTTGGACAAGATAGGAAACCAGGGACACTCCCTCGGCATAAAGTGCCAGCATGGCGCCACGATCAGACGGATACTCCGACAGGCTCAGTAAAGTCCTCAACGGAATCTGCCGACCGGCCTCAAACAATCTCAACAAAGCTCGGTGTTGACGTTGCCGTTCCACCAACGACTCGGCCAAGACCGCCGCTCCTTCATCGGCCCAGCGAGAAACCGGCCTGCGAAATCGACAGGCCAGGACCGTGTGAGTCAACTCGTGTGGAAGAATCGACTCCAGCACTTCCTCGTCAGGGCCTTGCAGGGTCATCTGCCAATCAAAGACCTCTCCTCGACGGAAACTGAAAGTCGTGGCACCCGAGGCTCGCGCATGATCGGGGCGAACCAGAATCCGGCACGGTGCCGACCACCGAGGCATCTCGCGACCCAACCAGCGAACGGCCAATTCTCGTCGATGGGCTTCAGCCGCCCCCGCGACCCGGGATGCCATGGAACGAGTCGACGCGGTGACCAGAAAGTTGGCCGTTTGGCAGCGAGCGGCCATCGCTGGCACCGCTCCACGCGAACAGAACAACCCCACCACAACCAGGACAAATCCCGCCAGGTGTCCCCAACGACTCCCACCGTGCCACAATCCAACACACAACATTGGGAACCTCCTTGTTCCCCCGAGATTGCCCCCCCGGTGGTCTGTTGATTGAGCAATTGTCGGACCTCCAACCAAAAAAACTCCGCTCACCGACAAAGAACCTGGACAGGCGAACCGATCTGTTTCGGCGCAATTCGTTCAGTGGCAGCCGCTTATGGTCTTCGAACGATCACGGGTGAGAAAATTGACAGGACCGCCAGAGCACGACAGTCCATTCAGTTTTCGCTGATCGAGTCCTGTAAAACTTACACTCGCAGGGAAATCCGCAGGAGAAACGACAAGGCGCATCTCCAACAATCCGAACCGCGCAGCTGACGGGCCGTTGCTTGAAAGCCACTTGTTGCCACGTTACAACGACAGCCGACCGTCTGGAATTGGGGAGTTGTCCCATTTCCATCACTTGTCCCCGTAGCTCAATTGGATAGAGCGCTGGCCTCCGGAGCCAGAGGTTAGAGGTTCGAATCCTCTCGGGGATACTCGGCTCCTCGCCCCGACACCACACGACTGTTCAAAGATTTGAATCCATCTGCGAGTCTCAATCGTGAAGTGCTTCAATTCCCATTCCGTTCGCAGCCTTCTGATTGTCCTGCTGCTGGTTGCTTGCAACCGAACCCAGGCGGCCGACAACCAATTGACTGCGGCTGAACGCGGAACTGGCTGGCAATTGCTCTTCGATGGCAAGACCTTCGACGGCTGGATGACCAGCGACGGCAAGCCGAGCCGTCGTCCGATTGAACAGTCGGCAATCAACCCGCATCGTGCCGGCGCCTACATGATGGTCCACAAGCAGACCTGGACCGACTTTCATCTGAAACTCGATTTCAAGATTGGTCCCGGCTGCAACAGCGGGGTGTTCTTTCGCACCTGGACCCTGAAAAAGATCGGCGGCCAGGATGTTGGCTTCAACGGGCTGGAGATCGCCATCGACGACACTCGCACGGCCGGTTACCACGACACCGGCGCTTTGTATGACCTGGTCAAACCAAGTCGCAATGCGATGAAACCCGCCGGCAAGTGGAATCACATGGAACTGATCTGTCGCGGCCAGTTGATCCGAGTGACTCTCAACGGGGTCCGAGTCCTCAAAGCCAACCTGGACCAGTTCGACAAGAAACACACGCGACCCGACGGCACACAGCACAAGTTCCCCTTCGCCTACAAGGACCACCCACACCGTGGGTATATTGGCCTCCAGGACCATGGCACCGATTGCTGGTACAAGAACATCAAGTTGCTCGACCTGAGCAAGCCTCGCCCAAAAGCCGGTTCACGAGCAACACGACAATGACCCAGCGAGACACTGCCTTCCAGATGGCTGCGTCGAACATTCGTTTCGGCCCGGGAACCACGTCGGAAGTCGGCATGGATCTCGCCGATATGTCCATTCACAAGGCCGCAGTGCTGATCGACCCGGCACTGGTCGAGTTGCCAACGGGCCGTACGGTCATCTCCTCACTCGAGGATGCCGGAGTCGGGTTCGAGGTGTTCGAGAACATTTCGGTTGAACCGACCGACCGAAGTTTCCAGGACGCCACTGCGTTCGTGTCACAAGGCGACTTTGACGCGATCGTCGCCGTCGGTGGCGGCAGTACGATCGACACCGCCAAGGCCGCCAACCTGTACACCACGCACCCTGCCGACTTCCTCGAGTACGTCAACGCGCCGATCGGCAAAGGCCGTCCGGTTCCAGGACCACTGAAACCCCTGATCGCGATTCCAACCACTGCCGGCACCGGTAGCGAAACAACCGGCGTGGCCATCTTTGACTTCGTTGAAATGCAGGCCAAGACCGGAATCGCTCACCGGTTCCTCAAGCCCACTCTCGGCATCGTCGATTCCGAAAACACCCGGACCATGCCCGCCGCGGTGGCCGCTTCGACTGGCCTGGATGTCCTCAGTCATGCCTTGGAGTCCTACACGGCGATCCCGTTCAACCAGCGACCGAAACCGGACCGACCAATCGAGCGGCCGGCCTACCAGGGCACCAATCCCATCAGTGACATGTGGTCCATCCGGGCCCTGGAATTGATGGCCGAGTTTTTGCCCCGTGCTGTCGCCGACACATCCGACGATGACGCCCGACAGCAAATGTTGCTGGCAGCAGCAATTGCCGGAATTGGATTCGGAAACGCTGGCGTCCATCTGCCACATGGGATGTCCTATCCGGTGGCCGGCATGTGCAAGAGTTTCACACCGCCGGGATACAGCGTGGACCACCCGCTGGTTCCACATGGAATCTCGGTCATTCTCAACACCGCAGCGGTGGTCCGCTTCACCGCGGGTTCCCATCCCACGCGCCATCTTGAAGCGGCCCGTGCCCTGGGCGCTGACATCAGTGACGCCGACCCCCGGGACGGCAACCAGGCCGGCCAGATCCTCGCCGACCGTGTTCTCCACTTCATGAAAACTCTTGGCATGCCCAACGGACTGGCTGCCGTCGGTTACAGCGATACCGACATTCCACGCCTTGTCGAGGGCACCCTGCCACAACACCGCGTTACGAAGTTGTCGCCTCGGGAGGCGACTCGGGAGGATCTGGCGGAATTGTTCCAGGACTCGATGCAGGCGTGGTGAGCCCTGCCTCAGCCGGGGCGTCACTCGCGGCTGCCTGACGCTCCTGCCCGGCCTCCTCCCGCTCGTCGTCTTCCTCCGCCTGGAAGGATTTCAGGACCAGCATGATCGCACCGGTCACCAGGAAGACGTCGGCAAAATTGAAAACGGGGTAGTGATACCGTTGCCCGATCGGGGTCTCGGGTTGACCAAAGGTGAACAGGAGAAAGTCGCGAACGGCGTAACGGACCTGGCCAGCCCGGACCAATCCGTCGGGATACACCTCCTCGTGGCATCCCGCACGGTCATAAAGATTTCCGAGTGTTCCCGCCAGGATCAGCCCCAGCGCCACGGTCAACCACGCGCTGGAACGGCCACCGAGCCGGAACATCCAGAAAAAGACCCCGGCGACGGCCACCAGCGACAACAGGGCGAACAACCAGGTCCACCCCTGTCCCACGCCGAACAGCGCTCCCTCGTTGAAACTCGTCGTCAACTCGAACGTCGCCCAGCCTCCGGCGATCGGCCGTCGCGGCCCCGGAACAAAATTGGGATCGAACGCGACGTGCTTGGACCAGAGATCCGCCACGAGCCCAACGAAGGCCAGCGTGGAAAACACGACAACCGCCCGGGACGTCCCCGTTTCCACCCGCCTGGCCTCGGCGATGGTCTCGCCGCCCTCGTCACTCATGGCATCTCGGATTCACGTAACCGTTCGCACTCGATGCAGAATCGAGTGAATGGAATCGCTCGCAGTCGGGGCTTGTTGATCCTCGACTGCGCCGCGGTCTTCCCGTCTTCCAAGCATCGCTCGCAACTACCATAGGTCCCGGACTCGATGCGGCTCAACGCCTCGGAGATCTCCCGCAGTGTCTCCTGCTCGTTCTCGACGAATCGCAGGGAAAAATCCTGTTCGTAATTGTCGGTCCCAACATCGGCGATATGGGTCGGGCTACGCGAGTCACCACTCCCGTCCCCCTTGGTCAGGGCCTCGTCAGTCAACTGCTGCACATCACCGCGCAGCCGCGACCGAAGCCGTTCAAGCAGTTCCCGGAACTCCTTGACCTCGGATTTCGAATACACAGCCATCGACACACTCCGAGCCTGCCTCCAGATGACAATCGACCGGTCACCATTTTTGGCGGAGCATTATGATGATGCGACCGCCGCGGCGGGTCAAGCAACGTCCCTATCCAGCTTCAGGCAATCGCCTCAAAGACTGGCTCCCCACCATGTGCTATGTGAATGGGGCGACCGGCCAGGTCGTCAACCGTCATCGCAGGATCGACCCCCAGTTGATGGTAGATCGTCGCCACCATATCGCCGGCCGAAACAGGACGATCGGCGGGATAGGCAGCCTGGGCATCGGTCCGGCCGATCACACAGCCCCGCTTGATACCACCGCCAAACAGCAGGCTGAAACCACACTGTGGCCAGTGATCACGTCCGGCCTTCGCATTGATCCGGGGTGTCCGCCCCATCTCACCCATCACCACGACCAGTGTCGAATCAAGCATCCCACTGGATTTCAGGTCTGTCACCAGTGACGTGACCATCGCATCGAGCACGGGCAGATGGCCTCGCAGCATACCGAAGGTGTTGCCGTGCAGATCCCAGTGACCACCCCGCTGTGCCTCCCAGTTGACCGTCACGAAGGTCGATCCCGCTTCGACCAGTTTGCGAGCCACCAGGGTGCTATTGCCCCAAAGGTTGTCGCCATAACGATCGCGGACCGAACGAGATTCACCGGAGAGATCGAAAGCAGCCCGGGTCTTGGGTGACGTCAACAGCCCAAACACCTGTTGCTGGAACTTGGTCATCCCATCAAGTGAACCGGTCCTGTCGATGCCTCGCAGACGGGTGTCGAACTGTTCCAACAGGCTGCGACGGCGGTCGAGACGGTCGGCGGTGACCGCGGGCAATTCGTCCAGCGACGGCAACAGGGGAGCCCCCTGGGCCAGCACCGGATCGTAGTCCCCGTTCCCCTTGCGATCCCACTTGGGATCACAAACGGTGAACAGGGGATCATAACGGCTGCCAAGATACCCCCCGTAGGGCCCAGCACGACGCAACGCCTGTCCATAACCGGGAAACGCCGGCATCAGGACGTACCGCGGTACATCCCGAGGCCCAATATCCAGGTGCTGGCAGATCGACCCCATGCTCGGATGGTCCGACCGTTTGGCGAAGTAATTCTCACGGTCGCTTCCACCATCGAACCCGGTCAGGACATTGTACGGATTGTGGCTGTTGTACTTGTGGGAATACGTCCGGATCAGGGTCGCCTGGTCCATCAATCCGGCGATCCCGGGCATCAGGCTGCAGATCGACAACCCGGGAATCGCGGTGGGGATCCCGACCATCTCCCCGCGGACGTTCGACGGAGCCTGGGGCTTCAGATCAAACATGTCCATGTGCGGCGGACCGCCGAAGAGATTGATCAGCACGACGCTCTTGGCGCGCTGCGGCAGAGCGGCCGGCTGCTGGTTGGATGCGTGCAAAAACGTCGGCAACGACACGCCACCAAACAGACCCAGTCCACCAACTCGGATTGCCTCTCGACGAGTCACCCCGTCGCAGGCCATCTGCCGTTCACCAAGAACGCGAAGCACTGTCCAATCCTCCTTCAACTCTTCTCTCGGTAGAATACACGCAGAGGTCCACTATTCTCAAGGTGTCTCACCCGCGTGCGATTCCGAACCGGGTCGAGTACGGTGTCGAGCAGTCCCCGGCTTCCTCCCGACACTTCGCGACGGACAGCATCGTGAAACGCCCTCGCATCGCTGCGGTTGTCACCGAATTCCGCCGTTACTCGCACGCGCAGCACATCCTCGACCGCTACCTGTACGGGTACAGTTGGAACGGTCGACACCACGTCCCCGACATCGAACTGGTGGCGGTCTACACCGACCAGCAACCCGATGGAGAACTCAGCCGCGAACGGGCAAGAGACTTCCCGCGAATGAAAATCTATCCGACGATTGCCGAGGCGCTGTGCCGCGGCGGACGCCGCCTGGACGTTGACGGGGTGCTGTTGATCGGCGAACACGGCAACTACCCCACCAACAAGAAGGGGCAGCGGCTCTATCCGCGGTATGAGTTCTTTCAGCAAATCGTCAGGGTGTTCCGCGAAAGCGGTCGCAGTGTGCCGGTCTTCAACGACAAGCACCTCTCGTGGAACTGGGACTGGGC
>CAWVUS010000066.1:0-19506 GCA_963933195.1 uncultured Planctomycetaceae bacterium | reverse complement strand
ACGGACCCAGCGGGGCTACGCGCCCCACATGGCCAACTTCCTCGAATCGGTCCGCACGCGAAACTTCAAAACACGGGCCAGCGCCGAGATCGGTCACCTCTCCTGTAGCCTCGTGCACCTCGGAGAAATCGCCTACCGCACTCGAGGACGACTGGACTTCGACCCGGCATCCGAGACGTTCAAGAACGCCCCGGAAGCGACCGCGATGCTGACCAAGGACTACCGGGCGGGTTACGAATTGCCGGTGGTCTAGCCCCAATCGGAATTCTGTTCCCGCTGCCGGCGGGTCGGTGTTGAGTCAGCCGGTGATGAAAGGATAAACTGATAGATCGGTCAGACCCGATGGGTTAAGATGGAGCCAACCCAACGGCCGGTTTTTCATTCGACCACGCATGAGAATCGATCGATGAGCTTACATCGTTCACCCGTTCCTGCCACTCATCCGCAATTCTCTCGGCGGACCGCCATCCAGGCCGGTGCCATCGGCCTGCTCGGACTCGGCGGCAACCACCTGAGGGCCCTGCAGGCCGCCGGTGGCCAGGAATCAGCCGGCCGACGACACAAGTCGGTCATTTACCTGTTCCTCTCGGGCGGGTTGGCGCAGCATGAGAGCTTCGACATGAAGCCCGATGCGCCGGACCGAATCCGGGGCGAGTTCCTCCCGATCGACACCTCGGTGCCCGACATCCGGATCTGCGAACACCTGCCGCGACTGGCAAAAATCGCTGACAAGTGGGCTCTGCTCCGGTCGCTGACTCATCCGTACAACGAGCACTCACAGGGGCATGCCGCGATGCTGACGGGGATGACCCCGCGCGGCCGAGGCTTCAGTGGCAACAAACCACAGGCAACCGATTACCCCTGCATTGCCAGCGTGGTCGGCACGCAGATGCCTCGCCGCAACAACCTCCCCCCGGCGGTCGTGCTGCCCGAGAAACTGATGCATGTCACCGGCCGAGTGATTCCCGGCCAGTTCGCTGGACTGATGGGCCCCGAACACGACCCGTGGTTCATCGAGGCCAACCAGTTCCGATCCAGCCAGTACTATCATGGGGCATTCCCCGAGTACGGATTCCACCGCACCACCGGAAAATACACTCCCGAGAATTACCGGTTTGCCGCGCCCAGTTTCACGTTGCCACCGGGTGTGCTAGCACCCCGGTTCAAGGACCGTGTCGGACTGCTCAACACCATCGACGCCCAACGCCGACACCTCGACCGCACCGTCGCTGTCGGCGGTTTCGACCGCTACCGGCAGGAGGCCGTGTCGCTGTTGCTCGACGGCGGTGTTCACAAGGCACTCGACATCCACTCGGCCCCGGGCGACATCCAGGACCGTTACGGACGAAACAGCTTCGGCTGGAGTTGCCTGATGGCTCGGCAGCTGGTCGAAGCCGGTGTCAGCCTGATCCAGGTCAATCTCGGAAACGACGAATCCTGGGACACGCACGAAGCCTGTTTCCGGAACATGCGCGAGTACCTGCTGCCACCGACAGACCGCGCGGTCGCAACGCTGATCGAGGATCTCGACGAACGGGGATTGCTCGAGGACACCCTGATCGTGATGGCTGGTGAGTTCGGCCGCACGCCGAAAATTGTTCCCTCCAGCCGCACCAAGACGCCGGGCCGGGATCACTGGGGACCGGTGCAGACGGTTTTCTTCGCCGGCGGAGATGTCCGGGGCGGAACCGTGGTCGGATCCACCGACAAGATTGGCGGCTACCCGGTCGCCAACACGTACAAGCCCGAGAACATGGCGGCGACGATCTACGAGCACCTGGGCATCCCGCGGACCGCTGCATGGAACGACAAGCTCGACCGGCCGCACCAGATTTATCACGGTGAGCCGATCATCGAATTGAAACGAGGGGCTTGATGAGTCGCATCGATCCCCACTCGCCGATCTCCAGCGCGCTGTCGCGTCGTACGTTTCTTGTCGCCGGAGCCACCGGAATCTACGGGCTGGATGCGGCCCAGTTGCAGGCGGCCGGGCAAGACAACAGTGCCCCGTCCGGACGGCGTCCGGCCCGATCGACCATCCTGATCTGGCTCTCCGGTGGCACATCTCACCTCGACACCTTCGATCTGAAACCCAAGGCTGCCCGGGAATTTCGTGGGCCGTTCCAACCGATCCCCACGTCGGCACCCGGTGTCGAGATCAGCGAGCACCTCCCGCTGCTCGCCCAGCAGGCTCATCACCTCGCGATCATCCGTTCGCTGGGCCATTTTCGCCGTGGAACCGGCGACCACCATGCCGGGTACTACTACAACCTCACCGGCCGTGCTCCCGATGACAGCTTCCGCCAGTTGCTCAACGCACGCACGCCACGAAAAACCGACTGGCCGTTTATCGGCAGTGTGGTCGGCCAGCAAATGCCACCGCACCCTTACCTGCCACAGGCCGTGTCGCTGCCACTGAAACCTGGCGCCCCGCAATACACGCGTCCCGGCCAGTTCGCCGCCAATCTCGGGATCATCAACGACCCGGTCTACGTGTACGGCGAAACCGACAAGCCCCTGAACTTCACCGCCCCCGCACTGTCGCTCAACGGTGACATCACGCTCAACCGACTCAAGAACCGCCGCGGATTGCTCGAAACCCTCGACACCGCAACCCGGCGACTTGACCGCTCGAATGCCACCGTCGACTGGTCGACCCACCAGCAACGGGCCTTCAGCTTCCTGGGCTCCCAGGCGACCAGGGACGCCTTCGACATCGCCAGCGAACCCCAGTCGGTTCGCGAACGGTACGGCGACGACCTGAACGCAATGAGCATGCTGATGGCCCGGCGATTGGTCGAAGCGGGCGTGCCGTTCGTGTCGGTCTTCTGGAAAGGCGACAAGAAAGCGGCCGAGAAGCTCAACTGCAAAAGCGGTGGTGGCTGGGACACTCACGGCAACAATTTCGTCTGCCTCGAGAAGTACCTGCTGCCCAAATTCGACCGTCCATTCTCGGCACTTCTCGAGGACCTCTCCGATCGAGGACTGCTCGACGAAACGCTGGTGATGGTCAACAGCGAGATGGGCCGCAAGCCAAAAATCGGAGACCCACGTTCTGGAGGAGTCTCCGGACAGGGCCGCGATCACTGGACGCACGCCCAGAGTATCCTGCTGGCCGGCGGTGGTATCCGTGGCGGCCAAGCCTACGGCACCTCCGACAAGGTGGGGGCCTATCCCGCCGACAAGCCGGTGGCGCCCGAGGATGTCGCCAAGACGGTCTACCACTCCATGGGCCTGGGCAATCCCGAGGCGATCGACAGCCAGGGCCGACCCTACCGGATCCTGGAAGAAGGCGAACCGCTGACCGAGTTGTTCTAGCGACGACCGGTTGGCTTCAGCCGCTTGCGAAGCTGGCCGAAAATCCGTTCCTGCTCCCGGGCATCCGCGTCTCGACCCACCTTGCGATAGAACCGGACCAGTGATCTCCTGAGATCCAGCACCGTGGGATCCCGTGCCAACCCACGTTCGGCCAACCCGATAGCCTCGTCCAGTTTTCCCGTCGCCTCGAGCATCTCGGCCAGGGGTCCGTGAGCTCGACCATCCTGTGGGTTCAATTCCAGCAGTCGCTGGAAATGCCGTGCCCCCGCATCATCCCGGGTCGAATAGGCGATCAGGCCCAGGAAGGTGAGGTAATACTCCGAATTCGGACGAACCTCCAGGGCCCGCTCCAACTCCCGCTTGGCAACCGCCATGTTGCCCGTGCGAAACCAGGCGTAGCCCAGCTTGGCACGGACTTCATAATCCGTCGGATCCTTGACCAGGATCCTCTCGAACTGGCTCCGCACACGACCCAACAGGCGAATGTCACCCGTGTCATTGGCCTGGCGGAGCCCGGCCATTGCATCACTCCGACGGCGTTCCGCTTCGGTCAGTAGCTCTCCCATTTCCCCAAATGGACGCCACAACTGGCCAATCAATTCCTTTTCGATATTTTCGATCGGCTTCGTCTCGGAGGCCTGGCGGACAATCCGGTGATCGGCCTGGGTGGTGTGCGCGACATCACGAGAGTGCAACTTCGGCATGTGACAGGCGATACACGACCCGGATGCCGGCGATCGTTTTTGATCCGGTTCGGGAAGGGAGCACCGGCGATCCTGGTGGCAACTGTTGCAGCGAGCGTTGTAGAAGGACACCTTTTCGGCAGCCGGCGGAGACCGGTGAGGATCGTGACAGGTGGTGCAGCGAATCCCTTTCTCGGACTTCTGGAAACACTGGCTGGAGTGCATCTGCTCGACGTGGCTGGTGAACAGCGGGCGGCCCTCCGCATCGAACGGTGTCTCATCGACATAGACCGTCCAGGTCTTGCCCAGCAACTCGCCCGGACGAAAGTCGGCGAACTCGTGTCCCCGCCTCAGCACACGAATCTTGCCCTCCAGGTGACACTGGTTGCAGATGTCGTCCTGCCGCTGCCCGTCCAGGGAGTCGGGATTAACAATCAGCGAATCGGTGACCTCTTGCGGTGTCGTGGATCGGAAGAGGTCGCTGTGCCGACCACCGGGGCCATGACACCGCTCGCAACCGATCGACAACTCGTGAAATGGCTTTTCGTTAACGTACCGATCGTGGCCGTCGACCGTCGCGGGCCTCCCCGAATGGCACGAGAGGCACGTGTCACCAACACGCCGCTGGAAGCGGTAGTGCTCCTCGGGTGGGTAACCCGGCGACAGCCCCCAGGTGTCAGTCTGGCTGTACCAGGTGATCGGCGATTGGAAGAACAGTTCTCCGCGCTTCAAGAGATAACTGTGCCCCTTGACCCCATGGCCAATCACGTACTGCACCGATTCAGCCTGGTCATACAACACGCCACCGTCATCGTCGTTCATCGCCTCGTGATGAATGACCTCTCCGTCTCGTCGCTCAACCTGGTACGTCTTCCCACCGGCCGTGAATTGATCCTGGTCCGGCCCGGCCAGATCCGTGGGGCCAACCGGTCGCAACGTTCCGGCCATCGGGTGTTTGAGAAAATCCGCGGCAATCTTGGGATGACATTCGGCGCAGGTCCGACTGCCGACGAAGTCATGAGCTTTGGGAGTTTCAGGAACTGGGTCGTCCTTGCGAACACCCCCGTCACCAGCAGGGTTGTCACGCTCCCAACTCGACCAGGTCACGAATCCGACAATCGCCACCAGCGCGATCAACAGCCCGATCCGCGGCATCCTGTTGTCTGCAACACTCTCCACCGACGTCTCCATCATGACCCATTCCGGTCAATTCGGGTCAGGAAAGCAACCCGGGAATCACCCGCGCCCCTGTCAATGACGGATCGGTCAGCGTCTCCTCACGACCGGCGTGCTCATAGACCAGCGATTCGTGGTCGAGCCCCAGTTGATGGAGCACCGTGGCGTGAAAATCGGCAACGCTGACCTTGTCGACCGCCGCCGCGTAACCCACCTCGTCGGTGGCTCCATGAACATGACCCGCCTTGAAACCACCACCGGCCACCAGCAGGCTGAACGCGTTGCGGTTGTGGTCGCGGCCAGTGCCATTCTGTGAAACTGGCAAACGTCCGAACTCACCCGACCAGACAACGATCGTGTCTTCGAGCAATCCTCGTTGCTTCAGATCGGCGATCAGCCCGGCCGTCGGAAGGTCGCAGTTGGCACAGATTCCGGAGAGATTCGGGCGGGTGCCACTGTGAGTATCCCAGGGTTGAAATGGCTTGGGATGAATCTGGACGAACCGCACTCCGGCCTCGACCAGCTTGCGGGCCATCAGGCACCGCCGGCCGTAGGGCTCGGTCGTCTTGTTGTCGAGCCCGTAGAGCTTGGCCGTGGCGGCGGTTTCGTTGGAAATGTCCAGCACGTCCGCCGCAGCCAACTGCATCCGGGCGGCCAGTTCGTAATTCTGAATCCTCGCCTCCAGTTCCTCCTCACCCGGCAACCGCCGTTGATGAATCCGGTTCAACCGCTTCAAAAAGTCGAGGTTGTTGCGTTGCTCGGATACGGTCACCGGTACCGCCGACTTCAAGTTCAACACCGGAGTCCCATTACTGGAGAACTCGGTACCCCGGTACTGTGCCGGCAACCAACCGTTGGTCCAGGTCAAGGTGCCACTGGTGTTGTAGCCCGAGGGATCCCTCAACACGACATAACCGGGCAGGCTGTTGTTCTCGGTTCCCAAACCGTAACTGACCCATGCCCCCAGCGCCGGGCGATCCTGGAAAATCTTCCCGGTCATGAACATCACCAGCGCCTCGGTGTGATTGTTGTGACCGGTGTGCATCGACCGGACCAACGTCATGTCATCGATCACGCTGCCGATACCGGGAATGATCTCCGAGAGTTCAATTCCCGAGGCGCCGTACCGGCGGAACCGGAACGGCGTGTTCATCAACTTGTTCTGTTCGCTCCCCGGCTGGAACATCTCGACCTTGACCGAATGCTGCTTGCCATCGAACTTCTCCAGCGCCGGCTTGCGCTCGAAGAGATCCATCTGACTGGGCCCACCGTTTTGCATCATCAAAATCACCGACCGGGCACGGGGCCGCACGTGAGGCACCTCGGCCGCCCGGGCACGACCGGTCCGGCGGGATGAATCCGCCATCAAGGCCTGCAACGCGAGGCCGCCAAAGCCAAGACCACTCAACTGAAGCATCCGTCTTCTGGAGACCGGAGCAGACTGGACGATGTCGGCAGGAGACATGAGACGTGGTGACATGGGGCACGATGGGTTGAGAATTCAGGGAACGTAGAGGAACTCGTTGGTGTTGAGCAGCATGTGGCAAAGGTGCTCCAGGGGTCGCTGGGGCGACTTGACTGACTCGGCCAACTGCCGCTTCAACAACTCTCCGGCCAGTCCACGTTCCTCGTCGCTGGCCGAGCGACCCAGTGCCAACAGGAACGCATGGTCAATTCGTGCCGCCTGACCCCCACCGGGAGTCTCGGCCACGACCCGGGCAGCAAAACGTCGGGCCTGGTTCATCGCGAAAGACCCATTGAGCATCACCAGCGACTGGAGCACGACGGCCGAGGTGTCGCGGCGCGTGCAATTGTTGGCCACCGTCGGCTGATCAAAGACACTCAATTCCGTCGGATGGTAATTGCGGCGACAGGTCAGGTAGAGACTGCGACGACTGGCATCACTGGGCCGAGCCAGCTTGCCGAGATCCACCACCACGCTGCTGTCGCTGTTGGATTTGATCGGTACGGCCGGGCCACCCTGGAAGAAATCAATCTGGCCGCTGACAGCCAACACGCTATCGCGAACCACCTCTGACTCCAGCCGCTTCAACGGCCGATGCCACAGCAATTGGTTGTCCGGGTCAGCCTGCGTGCCCCGTTTCCAGTCTGCCCTGGACCGTGACGTCGACTGCCGGTAGGTCTCAGAGAGCAACACCCGACGCTGCACACGCTTCAGGCTCCAGCCACCCTCGACCAACTCGGCCGCGAGCCAATCGAGCAGTTTCGGATGAGTTGGCTCGGCCCCGGACAACCCAAAGTTTGCCGGCGTCGCTACCAACCCGGTACCGAAATATCGCATCCACAGCCGATTGACGATCACCCGCGAGGTCACCGGGTTTTCGGGCCGGGTCAGCCAGCGAGCAAACGCCAGTCGACGGCCGCTGCTGGACTTGTTCGCAGGCAACCCGACCTGGGGAATCGGCGTCCGACGACCCGCCAGATCAAGCACCACCGGGACACCGGGCTTCACCTCCGGACCCGGTGTCGTGTAGTCGCCCCGACGATACAGGAACGTCGGCGGCGGCGGACCAGCTTCCCATGTCACCCGCACCGTCTCATAAGACTGCCGGCTGGCCATCAGCCGCGCGATCTCCGCCTCGGCCCCGATCACCGTCGCCAGTTGCGTCGCCGTCAAAGCAGCACGAACTTCCGCGGCTGAAACAGCCACCAGTGGCCCCAATCGGCTGGCGAGGTACGCCTCGATCGGATTGCGTTTCTCCTTGGCCACCTTCACCGCCTTGTCCGTGTCAGACCGGACCGGCTCTGGTAACGCCGCCAACTTCGTCTCCCGCAACCGCTTCGAAACCATCGCCTCAATCGCGGCCAACTGCTTCTTCAATTCAGCCACGCTCGTATTGACCCGACCGTTGTGCTGGTCAATCCGGGCCTTTTGACTGGGTGGCACGGTGTGGAGATGCCGCTTGTTGGCCTGGATCCAGTTCTGGACATCCAGTGACGGAGTGAAAACGGCGGCCAGGCGGTAGTAGTCGGCCTGGCTGATCGGGTCGAACTTGTGCGAGTGACACTGGGCACAATGAACCGTCAGTCCCAACAACGAGGTGGACACGGTCTGGAGGGTCTCGTACAGCACCTGGTGCCGGATGTCAGCGGTGTTGAGTTCCGGTGAAGAGGTCGAATCGCGGGCATGCCGCAGGAACCCGGTGGCGATGATCTGTTCCAGTTGACGTGGCGAAAAACTCTCGACGCTCCGCCAATCAAACAGTTCGTCACCGGCGACCTGTTCAACCAGAAACTCATCAAACGGCTTGTCACTGTTGAAGGCGGCCACGACGTAATCGCGGTATCGCCAGATACCCGGCGCGAGGCTGATTCCACCGGCATCGTTGTCGGCCCCTATGATGTCGACGTAACCGGCCACATCCAGCCAATGCCGCCCCCAACGCTCCCCGTACCGTGGGTCGGCCAGCAATCGATCGACCAGCCGGCTCCAACCATCCGGCCGGCGATCAGCCAGGAACCGGGCCACCTGGTCAGGCGAAGGCGGCAATCCGAGCACATCAAGATAGGCCCGTCGAACCAGGGCTGTTCGGGTCGCCTCCGGAGCGAGATCCAGGCCGGCTGACTCGAGCCGTGCCAGCACAAATGCATCAACCCCGGTCGCCACGCGACCGGTTGCACCGACAACCGGAGGTTCGGGCCGTACCCGCGGACGAAATGACCACCAGTCCCGGTCACTCTTGTCCAGAACGGGTTCTTCCAACCTATTGAGACCTCGATCGACATAGCGGGCTCGCGCTCCACCAGCGACCCAATCCTTGATGATCTTGATGTGAGCAGCGGTGGGCTTAAGTTCTTTCCCTGGCGGCATCTGGCCACTGACCAACTTTTGCACCAGCAGGCTCTTTTTCAGGTCTCCGGCCACAACGGCCGGCCCGTTTTTTCCGCCCCGCTTGATCAGCGGCAGAGACCGAAGATCCAGTTCCGCCTGGCGACCCTCACCTCCGTGGCATTTCCAGCAGTAGGTCTTCAGCAATCCGTGAACACGTTCTTCAAAGAACGGTCCGTCGGCAGCCATGGACGCTGATGAACCGATCAACACGACCACGACAAACAACTGGAACCCGCGGTGAATCATAGCCGGAGATCAACTGAGGACGCTGACACGGAGTCTCGAGCGATGCATCATACCACATCCCATTCACGCCAAGCATGCTCGATGGCCGAGGTGAATTCACGGGCCAGGCGGCGTCCATCGCCCAGTGGCCCCCCCGCCACCCGCTCTCTCAATTCGCCTCGCAGTCTTCGCCGCCGATCGCTGTCCTCGGCCAGGCTCAGCACCGTGGAAACATAGTTCTCGCGCGAGGAAGAGACCAGGTCCTCGAGCCCCACCCGGGCCAGGAACGATGCGGTCTGGCGACCACACATGCGGCTGCGTGCCCAGGTCACCACCGGCACACCCATCCAGAGTGCCTCACAGGTGGTCAGTCCTCCGGAAAAAGGAAACGTGTCCAACCCGACGTCGATCTCGCCATAGCCAGCCAGCAACTCCGAATGACTCACCCAACCGTGGCATTCGATTCGGATCGGATCGACCCCCGCCTCGCCCAGCAGATCAACAATCCGCTTGCTGACACGGGGATCGTCGAGTCCTCGGCTGCGGAGCACCAATCGAGAATTCGGTTGCCGAACAATGATCTCGGCCCACGTCGAGAGAACCTCCGGAGTCGTCTTGTCCAGCTTGTTGAAACTGCCAAACACGATCTCGTTCGATTCGGGCCGGGCCACCACGTCGGGCGCATCAATCGGTGGCAGAAAACTGACATGTCCTCCGTCCAGGCGGACAATCCGCTCGCAAAACGCCTCCTCGGCTCCAGGAGGAACCAGCACCTCGTCGGCCACCAACCCGTCAATTGCCTGCAAACCCGTGGTCGAGGGATAACCGATCCAGGTCAATTGCAGTGGGGCCGGGCGACGGGCAAAAACGCCCAGGCGATGCCGCCCCGTATGACCAGCCAAGTCAACCAGCACATCAATTTTTGCGTCACGAATCCAATCGGCCACCACCGCATCGGTCCGCCCTCGGATATCCAGCCACTCGAATGCGGCCGAACGGAATCGGTCGGTATACGCGTCGACCTGGATCCGGTCACTGAAACAAACCGGCTGCACCCGCCCCGAATCGAATGACTCGAACCCGCCCAGCAGGAAGCGTCCCACCGGGTGTTGACCAAAGTCGGGGGAGACAAAACCGATCCGTAGCGGCGAACGATCCGAGTCGATTGCGGGCGAGGCCGGCCGAGGCGAGGCCAGACCTCCCCACAACGCCACTGCGGACTGGCAATGTTCGGACAGGATCTCGCCAGGGGACACGCCCTCACGGCAAAGAATCGTGGACAAACGATTGGCGGTTGCGGCGGCGGCATCCGGCGAAAGTCGGCCGGCCTCATCAAACAGCTCGGCCGCCTCGGCTACGCGACCCTGCAATTTCAGGATGACGCCAAGATTGTTGGCGGCGCGGGCGTGACCGGGATCCCGGCCCAACACACCCCGTTGCCTGTCTTCGGCCTCGGACAATCGACCCGAGTGCTCCAGGGCAATGCCGAGGTTGTATTCGGTCTCGATTTCACCAGGGTTCAGCGCGAGGGCGCGGTGATAGGCCGCAATCGATTCCTCGAGCCGGCCCAGTTTCAGCATCGCGTTCCCCAGGTTGTTTTCCGCCGCCGGGATCTGTGGCCGAATCGACAACGCCCGGCGACTGCACTCAACCGACTCGGCGTATTCCCCCACCTCGACCAGCACATTCCCCAGGTTGGTCCAGCCGCCGTGATGGGCCGGTTGCAACTCGACCGCACGGCGAAATGCATCAACCGCCTCGTGATGACGACCCTGGCTGCGGCAGGCCAGCCCCAGGTTGATCCACGCCGACACGAACCCGGCGTCCAACTCGACCGCATGCCGGGCCATCCGTTCGGCCTCCTCGCCCCGACCGGCCGCTACGAGCACCGCCGCCAGATTCGCTGCGGCCTCGGGCACACTCGAGTCGATGTCGTAGGCCCGTTTTGCCGACACCACGGCCTGGTCCAACTCACCACGTCGCAGGAAAACACCCGCCAGCACCCGGTGGGCCGACGGCTCCTCCGGCGACACCGCCAGCACCTCGCGAGCCAGGCTCGCTGCCTCATCCAGCTGACCGGCCGCGAACAAGTCAAACGACCGTTGGATGTCCCTGGTCACGTCCATCGCCAAGAAAGTGTCTGCCTCTCCCGGAGAGTTGCCAGATATTACCCGCTATGTAATCTAGTCAGTGGTATTAGGCGAGCTTATGGGGCGTTTCAGGAAACATCAGATGCGGTCAGTCCGATCGATCACCATGCTCGCCACGTTCGTGTTCGTTTCAACCCTGGTTGCCGGCTGTCGACCCGATGACATCGGTCCGACAAGTCCCCGGGTGGCTTCTTCATCCCCCGCAGCTCACACCACTCCCAGGACCCGTTCATTTGAACTGGACTATGGCGTCACGATCAAGGAAATTCCCGGTGAGGCTCGATTGAGAGTCTGGTTCCCGGTGCCTCAAACCACCCGGGCCCAGACAGCCACCCGCCTGAGGCTGGACGGGCCGGTCGAACCAGAACAGACAACCGAGTCGAAATACGGCAACCAGATGCTGTATTTCGAGCACGAGCCAACCACCTCCGACCCGCTCACGTTCCGGGTCACCTGGCACATCACGCGCAACGAGGTGCGTGGCCTGCAGAACAGCGATCCCCGGTCCCAGCTCGACAAGTCCAAGCGTGAATTGTTTCTCGCCGCCAATCTCAAGGTACCGATCGATGGCAAGCCATTGACCCTGCTCGACTCCCAGCCGCTTCCCAGGGACGAACCGCTGGAATTGGCCCGCGCGCTGTACGAGCGGGTCGACGCGCACATGAGATACGACAAGTCTCAACCGGGTTATGGAAACGGAGACGTGCTGTGGGCCTGTGACAGTGGATTCGGCAACTGCACCGATTTCCACAGCCTGTTCATTTCCCTCGCCCGCGCCCACGATCTCCCGGCCCGTTTTGAAATTGGTTTCCCATTGCCCCCCGAGCGCGGCCACGGATCCATCGGCGGGTACCACTGCTGGGCTCAGTTTCACGTCGACGGGCAGGGCTGGATTCCCGCGGACATTTCCGAGGCCGACAAGCACCCGGAACTCCGGACGTATTACTACGGCAACCTGACCGAGAACCGTGTCCAGTTCACCGTGGGTCGCGACATCGTGCTCGAACCGGCCCAGGACGGCGCACCGCTCAATTACTTCATCTACCCACACATCGAGGTCGGCGGAAAGACCTGGCCGATCGAAAAAACCGAGAGGCACTTCGCGTTTCGGGACAGCGACGCGGGTTGACCCGATTGGATCCTTGTCACGGGACGCCCATCACCGCGACTCGACAAACTCCAGGAATTCCCGCAACGGGGTCCCCACGACCCGGTCCACCGCGGTGACCAGGTACAGTTGTCGACGAGGACGCACCCGTTTCACCCGGACGTGACACAGACGGCCACTCTCCAGGTCTCCGGCAACGCCCCGACGACTCAGGAATGCGGCAGCCAGTCCACAGGTCACCGCCGACCGGGCGGCATCGACCGAGTTGGTCTCCATCCAGGTCATTAGTTGATCACGATGCACACCGGCCTCTTCGAGCGCTTCGTCGACGCACCGTTGGCTGGCCGAACCCGCCCCGCGAACCACCAGTGGCACCGTCGTCAGATCGGCCGCCGAAATCTGTTCAGACTTGGCCAACGGATGGTCAACGCCAACAACCAGCACCAGTTCATCCTCGGCCACGGCCCGAGCCACCAGTCGCTCGTCCCCGGGCAATTCGCCCACGACCCCCGCGTCAGCCTCTCCATTGACAACCGCTGTCGAAGCGGTGCGGCTGTCCGAAACGATCAAAGTCTCGCGAACATCCGGACAGACCACTCGAAATCCGGCCAAAACTTCCGGCAACCACCATTCGGCTGGAACGGTACTCGACGCGATCCTCAACCGGCCGGTGACCACCGATCGACTCCCAGCGATTCGTTCGTCAGCCGCATCCAGCAATTCGAACACCGCCGCAACGGTTTCCAGCAAGATTTTCCCCGCCTCGGTCAACGTCACCGAGCGAGACCCCCGCTCGAACAGCGTCTGCCCGTATCGCGATTCGAGAGTGGCGATGTGCTGGCTCACGGCCGCCTGTGTCACCTCGAGCCGTTCAGCTGCCCGGGTAAAATTCCCGGCCTCCGCAACAGTCAAGAACGTCTTCAGGTGTCGCAACTCCATAGAACCATCATAGCGGGCCGGTATCCCGATGCCCTCATCCTTTGCGTCGCTGCCAATCTCAGGAGTAGGATGAAGTCCCATCGTCATGGCACCCGGGAACTCACCATGAATCGTCTTTCTCTCTCCACGACCACTGTTCTGCTGTTGCTTGTTGCGACGATCGCCCTGCCTCCGACATCGGCACCAGCTGCAGATGCTCAAGCGGTCCACAAGCAGATTAACGTCCATGCGGGACTGTGTGTCCTGCTGGGCGAGAACCAGGCCCGCCGGGCACTCGCACTAGCCAAAATCAGTGACCTGGTGATCTATATCCAGGCCCCGACCCTGGCCCAGGCCACATCGGTTCGGACCGCCGCCGCAAGCGCTGGGCTGCTGGGCACTCGGATCTATGTCGACCACGGACTACCCGGGCGAATTGGATTGGCAACTGACCTGGCCGACGCCGTCGTGGTCGAGGGCACCACCAAGACACCGGCGACGGAATTGATGCGAGTCATCCGTCCGCGCGGTCGCCTGATTATCAATGGGCAGGTCCGCATCAAGCCGGTTCCCCGGGGCACGGGTGAGTGGAGCCATCCGTACCACGGTGCCGACAACAATCCACAATCTCGCGACCAGTTGGCCAAGGCCCCCTACCTGACGAAATTCCTGGCCACACCGTGGTACGGGCCCATGCCCGAGGTGACCGTGTCCTCGGGTGGGAGAATGTTCAAGGCATTCGGGTTCCTGGCATTCAAGCGTCGCGAGTGGCCGATGGTAGGCAAGCTGGTCTGCCTGAATGGCTACAACGGGGCAACCCTGTGGACCAAGCTGCTCACTCCCGGATTCATGATCCACCGCAATACAATCGTCGCGACTCCCGAAACCCTCTATCTGGCTGACAACACATCCTGCAAGCTGATCGACGCGGCCACCGGGACAGTCCGGGATGAAATCGTCGTTCCTGATTCCCACGCGGCCCACGGTAAGACCTGGAAATGGATGACGCTCCGCGACGGCGTCCTCTACGCGATGGTCGGCACCACCGAAAAACTCCACCAGGTCCACCTGGGCACCCGCACGAAGACCGGCTGGCCCTGGGCGACGGTCCGCAGCACCTACGACGGATCGCTGAAAACCTGGGGATTCGGACGCACCCTGCTGGCCTTTGACATCAAGACGAAGAAGGTGCTCTGGTCGCACACCACCACCGCTCCCATCGACGGGCGGGCCGTCGTGATGAACCGTGATCGCATCTTCCTGTACAGCCACCAGGATCATCTCGAGGCGATCAACGCCGCCGACGGAAAGACCGCCTGGAAAACCAACGACAAGCAACTGCTGGAGACCATCGGTGCCCATCACCGTGCACAAACCGCCAGCCTGGGTTACGCCACGTCGGCCTATCTCAAGTGCAACAACGACGCGTTGTTTTTTGCCGGGCCCACGCGGACCAAGCTGGTCGCCGTCTCGGCAAAAACCGGCAAGCTGCTGTGGAGCTACAAGGACGGCAACATGCAGCTGATTCTCCGTGACGATGGACTGTACGCGATGGGCCGGCTCAGCCAGAGCAAGAAATTTCACCCGTTGACCGGCGAGGTGCTGGCCGACCTCCAGTGTTTCCGGGGCAACTGCACCCGCGCGACCGGGACGGTTGATTCGATTTTTGCCCGGGGCTACCGCCACACGGGCACACTGCGATTCGACGTGTCCTACGGCAAGCCCAGGCGTTTACCAGGGATGCGACCGGCCTGCCAGGACGGCGTGATTGTCGCCAATGGCCAGTTGTACTGGGGACCCTGGATGTGCGACTGCAACCATTCACTCGTCGGAGTCATCAGCCTGACCGCAGCGGGTGACTTCGAATTCGATCGGCAGGCGATCGAGAGCGAACGACTCGAGACACTATCGGCCGGCACGAACAAGTCCCCCCCCCTGGTTGCGGCCGACTGGCCAACCTACCGGGCCAACAACCAGAGAACGGCCGCGACGCCAGTCCGCGTGCCGGACAAACTGAAACTGGCCTGGCAAACAACTCCCAGGGAGACCATCGAACCCACCGCACCTGTCGCCGCAGCCGGACTGACCGTGGTTGCCGGATCCGACGGGGCCGTTCGGGCCTACGATTCGGCAACCGGCAAATCCCGATGGACCGCCTGGACCGGCGGCGCCATCAACTACCCACCCTCGATCGCCGACGGCCGAGTTCACGTGGGATCCGGTGATGGACGTGCCTGGTGCTTCGACCTGGCCACCGGAAAACCGCTGTGGTGTTTTCAGGCCGCGCCTCTGCAACGACGAATCCCCGTCTACGGACGCCTGCTCTCAACCTGGCCGGTAGCCAGTGGCGTGATGGTGGCCGACGGGGTCGCCTACTGTGCCGCGGGAATCATCTGCCACGACGGAACGCACGTCTACGCGCTGGATGCCGCCACCGGAAAGATCCGTTGGCAAAACAACGAGTCTGGAAACCTGCTGGGAGAAGACGAGTCGGTGGGTGTCAGTGTCCAGGGCCACATGCTGCTGCACAACAACATCGTGCACATGGCCGGAGGCAATGTCGTCTCGCCAGCCAAGTTCGACATCGCCACCGGCAAGTGTCTCAACACCTTGACCCAGAAACCCGACAAGTCACAGGATGACCACTGGAAAATGCAACGTTCCAACCGGGGAAGCGAGTTGTTCCTGGTCGAGAACCAGGTTGCCGTGGTCGGGGGCATGTTGTACTCGCCCCGGACTCCCGGCCCACCCTCACGCTACAACGCCAAGTACCTGCTGCAGGCGAACTCCGGTGACGTGATCATCCAGGGTACCGACAAGGCCCTGCTGCGGGTCGATCCCAAGGGAGGCGAGGGCGGCAAGGCAAAGATTCTCTGGAAAGACTCCAGTTTCGCCAAGACGGCGGCAGTGGTGCTAACGGCCAACGCGGTGATCGTGGCCGGAGAATTGCCCCCAGAAAAGCAGGATGGACCACTTCGCCCGGCCCTGGTCGCACGCAGCCCGGTCGACGGAAAACCGTTGTGGGCCCAGGCCCTGCCGGCGCCACCCCAGAAATGGGGCCTGGCTATCGATCGTGACGGTCGCGTCGTGTTGACCCTGATCGACGGTCGCATCGTGTGCTTCTCGAAGTCGGAGTGACCGCCAGCCCGGGTTGGCCATTCTTCGGTGTGGAAAACGCCTATCTGTACATGCCATGATGGATTGACCGTTTCACGCCACACGGAGTCGAACACTCCGTCATCAAGGTGTCGCTGACCAATGGCCGATTGCCGTTCCTGTTCCGCTGTTCTTGATCCGGACGCCAGGTTCTGTCCGCACTGTGGCGCCGCCGCGGATATGTCGGAGAAAATCGACCCTCGCTTGGAGGCGACGCACCAGATTCCCGGTGGGACCGAGAACTCGGGCACGGACAGCATTCTTGACTCAATCGCCGGCCCCGCGATCTCGCCTCCCTCCACCCCGCCCTCAGCGATCTCCAACTCCTCCGTCTCCAGCCACGGTCGCTTCGTTCCGGGAACGGTCCTGGACGAGCGGTACCGCATCGTCGGACTACTGGGCCAGGGAGGCATGGGGGATGTCTACCGTGCCGACGACCTGAAACTGGGACAATCGGTTGCACTGAAATTTCTGCCCGAGGCCCTGGCCAGCGACGCCACACGGCTGGAATTGCTGCACAACGAGGTCCGGCTCGCCCGGCAGGTCTCCCACCCCAATGTCTGCCGTGTCTACGACATTGGTGAAGTCGACGGAATGCATTTCCTGTCGATGGAATTCATTGACGGCGAAGACCTCAGTGGACTGATGCGACGGATCGGTCGACTGCCCTCGGACAAGGGCATCGACATTGCCCGACAACTCTGTGGCGGGCTGTATGCCGCTCACGAAAAAGGCGTTCTGCATCGCGACCTGAAACCAGCCAACATCATGCTCGATGGCCGTGGCCAGGTGCGTATCACCGACTTCGGCCTGGCACGACTGACCAGTGTCGAAGACGCCGCCGGAAACCGCGCGGGGACCCCGGCCTACATGGCGCCGGAACAGTTGGCCGGCGGAGCGATCACCATTCAGAGTGATATCTACTCGCTGGGGCTGGTGTTGCACGAGGTGTTCACCGGCCAACCTGTTTTCCGAGCCGACTCGATTGCCGAGTTGGTCAAGCTGCGCGAGGAATCTTCCCCCGGCACGCTATCCAGCGTCGTACCTGACATCGAACCCGCCGTCGAGCGTGTGATTCTGCGATGCCTGGAAAAGGAACCATCTCGCCGCCCCGGAAGCGTCGTGCAAATTGCCGCCGCCTTGCCAGGTGGTGATCCCCTGGCTGCGGCCCTGGCTGCGGGTGAAACTCCTTCTCCGGCACTGGTGGCGGCCAGTGGCGAAAACACCGGATTGACCCCCCGCCAGGCCGGTTTCGGGCTGGCGACTTTCATCGCCTTGCTGATCGCCATCGTCTTTCTCTCCGACGAGGTCTCTTTCGTCGTCCAGTCGAACCTGAACGAAAAACCGGATGTGCTCGAGGCCAAGGCCCGGGACATCGCCCTGGAACTGGTGGGACCCGATGCCGACCTGCCCGTCCGCGATTCGGCCTACGGCTACTGGTACAACCCCGATCATCTCCTGAGGCGACACGACGAATTGCGGGCCAGCGGCGACGGGGTGCTCGAATTCTGGTACCGGCAGAGCCCCGATTATCTCAGTCCACAACATCCATTTCTCTACACCCGTATCCCCCGAAAACTGGCCCTGGCCGATCCCCTGCCAACCGAAACGGGCATGGTCGGCATGAGGATCAGCGCGAGAGGATTCCTGCGAGAACTCAGCCTGATCACCCCGCTGACCGACGCCCCACCTCGAGACGCTCAGCCCGAGGATGTCAGGAAATGGGATCGGCCATTCCAACTGGCAGGACTGGACATCGCGGACTACAAGGCCACGACACCCCGTTGGACCCCCCCGGCCTACGGCAACCACCGTTTTGCCTGGGAACTGAAAGAAACCAGGGGCGACAGCAAGGAGTCGCGGCCCAAGCGTGTCGAGGCAGCCAGTTTCAACGGCCGGGTCTCGTACTTCCAGGTCATCTATGACTGGACCACCCGACAGTGGACCACTCCGTCAAGAAAGCAGAACACCCGGGGAGCCACGGCCCGCGTGGAGCAATCGATCCAGTTCAGTAATGCGTTCTTCTTTCTCATCGGGGGCCCCCTGTTGGTGATCTCGTCGATCCTGGCACTGCGGAACCTGAGACAGGGAAACGCAGACAAAAAAGGCGCCCTGCGGTTCGTGGTGACACTGGCGATCCTGGATACGGGAGTGGCACTGCTCGAAGCGCACCACAATCTCTCGGTCGGAATGGAGATGACCACGCTGCTCTCCTGCCTGATCAACTCCATTGGCCGGGCCGTCCGGTTCTGGATTTACTACGTGGCCCTGGAACCTCACGTGCGACGCATCTGGCCCCGGGTCCTGATCTCCTGGAGCCGTTTTGTTGATGGACGACTCAATGACCCGCTCGTCGGTCGCGAACTGCTGGTGGGATGTCTCTTCGGAGCCGTAATGGCTCTCCTGATCGAATCGAGACTGTTTGCCGATGGCCTCCGCCAGCAAGGATTGATGGGAAGCCCTGTTTGGCTCACCGAAGCCCTGCTTGGTGGAAAGGGAATTGCCCAGACATTCGGAACGGCCATTATCGGTGCCATGACCACCATCTTCACATTGCTGGTGTTGCTGGTATTCCGCATTGTCGCACGCCGAAACTGGCTCGCAATCATCCTGTTCATTGCCGTTTTCACACAGATCAATACCACGACCAACGACGGCACGATGACCTTTGTCTTTGTCATCCTGCTCCACTTGACCAACGTCCTGGTGGCATTGCGATTTGGACTGCTGGCACTGATGACCGCACATTTCGTCCAGGAGTTGCTGGTCAAATTCCCGATCACCAGTGGTCTCTCCGAATGGTACGCGCCCTCGGGAATGGTCGGCCTGGGCAGTGCTTTGGGACTGGCCCTCATCGCCATCTACATTTCCCTGGGAGGTCAATCACTGTTTGATGACACCCCCAAGGACAAGGCCGCC
>CAWVUS010000065.1:0-19700 GCA_963933195.1 uncultured Planctomycetaceae bacterium | reverse complement strand
CTCCCGGATTTCAATCCAGATTCTACGACGGTCGGCGGAGCGTCACAACAGGGAGCGGGAAAGCCGGAATTCCCGCTCCCCCAGCAAAGTTTGTCGAATGACGACCAGCTCAGACGTTGGTCAGTTCGACGGCCTCGCCTGCCGGTACCGTTTCGATGACCTCCGAGGGCATCTCGAGGCAGAGTTCCTCGCGGATGATGTTCAGGTCACGGGGAGCTTCAATCCCCAACCGAACAGAATTCGGGCCAATCCTGACGATCGTCACGCAGACGTCCTCGCCGATCAGCACCCGTTCACCTGGCTTCCTTGATAGCACGAGCATCGCGTCACTCCTTTTTTCTCGCGGTCCGTCTTCTGAGATCGAAGCTCTTTTTGCACCACGGGCCGAACTGCCTGTTCCAGCAGCAGTCTTGCCACCCTTTGAGGCGACAACCAGCAGCCCTTCGGTCGACGAGAATGTGTCGTCAATTCGATGGTGTTGTCATAAAGATAACACGCGAATCCGCCGCGCCTAGTCCAAACCGCTGGTGATCGCCAAAAAAGTCGTTGGCGAAGCCAGGGGTGTGCGAACCCCTGGGGGTTTGGGGTGAGTTGCCGTTGGTGACGGCTTGACGTTGGCGTGGGGGGGCGGGATGCTTGGATTGTCATCGGCACTGTGGCCGATCGTCGAACAGGGAAACGGCCTGGGGCCTCACGACCGGACTCAACCCGTTCGCCCTGAAATCACGGTTGTGGCCAGGAGATTGTGAGCATGGTACGGATCGGGATCATCGGGCTGGGGTTCATGGGAATGACCCATTTCGAGGGTGCGATGCGGATGTCCGATGCGGATGAATCGGGTCGGCGTGGTGTCGCGGGGCCCCGGATCAACGGGGGGCAGATCACCGCCTTTGCGACTCGCAATGCCGAGAAGCGGTCCGGAGACTGGACATCGATCCAGGGCAACTTTGGTCCGCCGGGCACCTTGATGGACCTTGGGGATGTCACGGCTTACTCGGATTACCACGACCTGTTGTCGGATCCGGACATCGACCTGGTGGACATTTGCCTGCCGACCGACCAGCACGAGCAGGTGACACTCGAGGCACTGGCGGCCGGAAAGCACGTGCTGGTGGAGAAGCCGATTGCGGTCGACCTGGACGCGGCCCGGCGGATGGTTGACGCGGCGGCAGCGGCGGACCGGCTGCTGATGGTGGCACAGGTGTTGCCGTTTTTCCCCGAGTTCTCCTATGTCCGCAACCTGGCCGAATCGGGTGAACACGGGCAGTTGCTGGCGGCTCATTTCCGTCGCGTGATTGCCCCGCCGGACTGGTCCGACGACATGTCTGATTTCCGCAAGCTGGGTGGCTGGGGAGTCGACCTGCACATCCACGACAACCATTACATTGGCCTGTTGTGTGGGGTTCCCAACGGGGTGCTTTCTCGTGGCCTGTTGCAGGACGGCCTGGTCAACCACGTGCATTCCCAGTACCTCTACGAGGCGGCCGACGGGACATCGGGCCCGGCGGTCAGTTGTGTCAGCGGTGGTATTGCCGCCGCCGGTCTCGCGTTCGCACATGGATTCGAGGTCTATTTCGAACGCGCGACAATCGAGTATTCGGCGGGGACGTACGGCGGCGAGTGGGTGGCCAGTCGCCCGTTGAGCCTGGTGACGGACGACGGCGAGGTGAGCGAACCCGAGTTGCCCGGTGGTGGCGAGTGGTACAGCGCGTTCACGGACGAATTGCAGGCGGCTGTCGACGGGGTGACTGCCGGAGAATCTCCCCGGGTGATCTCGAGCGAACTGGCACTGGACGCTCTGTCGCTGTGTTACGCGGAGGCAGAGAGTATTGCGGAAGGGCGAGCGGTCTCGCTCGATTGACCAACAAAGATGATCGACAACCTTCCCCTCCGTTCGCACGTGCACCGTGGCCTGACCATCGAGGGCTATTCGCGCGCGGCCGTGCAGACCTACTGGCGGATTCCGGAATTGAAGCTGGGATTCGACATGGGTGGCAGCCCCTGGTCGTTCATGGGCACCAACACCTTCTTCATCTCGCATGGTCACCTCGACCACATGGCCGCGCTGCCGGTCTTCGTTGCCCGGCGACGGATGATGAAGATGGAGCCACCGACCATTTACGTGCCGGCAAAAATTCACGACCAGGTGTGGAAGATGCTCAACGCCTGGCGGCAACTCGATCGTGGGCGGATGATCTGCAACCTGGTGCCGGTTGCCGACGGAGACGAATTCGAGTTGTCTCGCGAGCGGGTCGTGACGGTGTTCGACACCGTGCACACGGTGCCCTCGGTCGGGTACCTCGTCTGGGATCGCCGGCGGAAGTTGAAGGAGGACCTGGTGGGGGTCGACGAGGATGAGATTCGTAAGAGGCGACTGGGTGGTGAGGACGTGACGCGCGAGGTGCGGATGCCGCTGGTCTGTTACTGCGGTGACACCGCGCCGGCCGGCCTGGACAACTACGACCCGGTGTTCCAGTCACGCGTGTTGATCACCGAGATGACGTTCTTCCGTCCCGATCACCGCAAGGACAAGATCCACAAGTTCGGGCACACTCACCTGGACGACATCATCGAGCGGGCCGAGCGGTTCGAGAACGAGTTGATCATCCTGGCTCACTTCAGCACCCGTTACCAGGATAGCCAGGTTCGTCGCGAGGTCAAAAAGCGGCTGCCCGAATCCCTGCGTGACCGGGTGGAGTTGTGGGTCTAACGGGTCCACCAGTCCGGTTCGACGAACAGGTCTCGCACCGGAAATTCCAGTCCCGCCAGTGCGGTGGGGCCCACCAGTGTTTCGGCAGTGGCCCGGACCTCGACCACCTGGCCGGGTTCGGTCACGTGCACTGATTTGTCGATCGAGTTGACCACCCAGACACAGGTCACGCCCCAGGCGTGCCATTCGAGCACCCGTTCGGCCATTTCAGCCCGTCGCTGGTTGCTGGTGGCCAACTCGATCACCAGCCCCGGTCGCGATTCGGTCACCTCGCGATCCATCTCCGCAAACGCCTCGCCCCCGATGAACACCGACACGGGTGGACACCGGACCGTGTCGGGATCGCGGCAGGTGACCAGGCCCAGTTCGTAGCAGGCGTACGCTCGCTGTCCGGGTTCTTCGACCGCCGCGGTGTCATGTCCCGAGTGGAGGTGTTCTCCGAGGGCCTTGGTGAGGTTCAGCACGATCGTGCCGTGGGTGTCGTCGGGCGCCTCGAACTGCCGAACCTCTCCAGCCACCAGTTCCGACCATCGCCCGCCCTCGGGCAGGTCAAACTTCGTTTTCGCGAATTCCTCGGCATTCAACATGACACGGAGAATACGGCCGGGCCTGCCATCGGTGCAAGCAACCGTCGCGAGGTCTATGATGAAGTGCCCGGGCACGGCGTCCGGGAGAGACATTCACTCGATCGCGAGACCAACAGATGTCCTCAGCCGAACACATCGGAGCCACCTTCCGCTCCTACGATCCCGGCGACCTGGAGGTGATCAAGCGGATCACCGTCGAGGCATTCAGTGGGGTGTCTATCGACGAGGCGGCCGAGTTGGCCTTTGGTCCGATCAACGGTCACGACTGGCAATGGAGGAAAGCCCGTCACATCGATGCGGACGTGGCCCGCGAGGTCGACGGGATACTGGTGGTCGAATCGGACCAGGGCGACGTGGTTGGCTACATCACCTCGTGGCAGGACACGGCGGCCGGGATCGGCTACATCCCCAACCTGGCCTTTGTGCCCGAGTGGCGCGGCCGCGGCCTGGGTCGATTGTTGATCCAGCGCGTTCTGGATCGTTTCCGTGAATCGGGCCTGAGCTATGCCAAGATCGAGACACTGGCTCAAAACGATGTCGGACACCACCTCTACACCTCGATCGGTTTTCGCGAGGTGGCTCGCCAGGTGCATTTCTTTGCGGATCTCTCGGAGGCCCCGGCTGCCGACGAGTTGACCGGCCACTCCGACCAGGATCCCGGCGAGACCGACTGATGGTGATTGCTGTTCTTGGAGCCACCGGCCAGTTGGGTAGCGAATTGCTGGGGTTGTGGGGTGAGGACGCCGTGGGTCTGTCCCGTGACCGGCTGGATCTCCTGGATCCGGGAATCGTCGACGCGGTTCTGGATGAGGTTGAGCCGGAAGTGGTGGTCAACGCCGCGGCCTACAACCAGGTGGACCGTGCCGAGAGCGAGCCGGCGGCGGCGATGGCCGTCAACGCCCTGGGACCACGGCAGTTGGCCCGCAGTTGTGCCGCGCGGGGAATTCGCCTGGTCCACATCAGTTCGGACTTTGTCTTTGGGGCCGATCCTGGCCGACGCGATCCGTACACCGAATCGGACGAGACCGGTCCGCTGGGAGCGTACGGGGTCAGCAAGCTGGGCGGAGAACTTTACGTTCGCAGTGGCTGTCCCGATCACCTGGTCGTTCGCACCTGCGGACTCTACGGCCACGCCGCCCGCAAACGGCAGGGTGGGGGCAACTTCGTGGAGACGATGTTGCGGTTGGCGGCAGCCGGAGGTCCGGTTCGAGTGGTGGCCGACCAGTGGTGCACCCCAACCTCCACGACCGTGCTGGCCGCGTCCATCGACGCGCTGCTCGGGGCCGGATGTCGTGGGCTGTACCACGCCACGTGTGCCGGCAGCACCAACTGGTGGGAGTTTGCCGGAGAGATTTTCAAGTGGTCGGGTGTGGAGGTGGATCTCGAGGCCATCACGTCACTGGAGTTTGGTGCAGAGGCTCGTCGACCGGAGTACAGTGTGCTGAACTGTGGTCGGTTGGTTCGCGACACCGGCTACACGCCACCTGGTTGGCAGGACGCATTGACCGAATACCTGGACACGCGAGAGCCAGTCGCAGAATAGGCGGAGACGATGAGTTCCATCGCGCAACTTGAAGAAACGCTCGGCGAAGCTGTGACGACCGGCAAGATCGGGACGGTGGTCTCGGTCCGGGCGCTGTTGCACCTGCCCGACGAGCAGGCCGACCTGGAGACCGCCGCATCCGTGGTGCTCGGCCTGGCCGGGCGGGTGATTGGGTCGGATGCGGGAAGACTGGTGACCCGTGGCCAGGAATCCGGCCGTCAGCTCAACTTGCTGATGCGACTGGATGCCGGCGGCATTCTCAGTGTCAGTGTCACCCGGGGCAGTTCGTCGCAAGTCGAGCTGGTCCTGGTCGTGGTTGGCAACCACGGAGTGATCCGACTGGAAGGAGCGGAGTTGGCCGAGGAGATGGGATTGAGCGGGGAGTCGTTTGGCGATCCGGATGACTCGTGGCTGGAACTGATTTCGAGATCAGCCAGCACGGGGACAAACTGACGATACAGCCGGTGGAGTTGTTTCGCCTGCGATGCCAGGGGCGAAGCCTGTCAAAACCTCCGTTGTCTCTCATTTTCCGGGTGTTATTCGGTGGTTTTGCGCATCCTTTATAGGAGGCAGTCTTGTGCGTACCGGAACCCGAAGCGGTAGAATGTCCGAATGAGCCAGTTTGACCGTTGGATTGATCGCCTGGCGTTGCGTGTTCGGTGGGGGGAATTCCTGCACCGGGCCGCCAATGGGCTGGCGATTTATCTCGTGGTTGTCGGGAGCGTGATCCTGGCCTGCAAGCTGCTGGTGCCGCGCGAGGCGTGGCCGGAACCACTGGATGATGGAAATTCCCTCGCGGTTGGCTGGCTGCTGGTGATCTGTGGACTGGGTGCGGTGGTACCGGTATTGATCAGCTGGCGACAGTCGGAGCAGAGTCGCCTGTCGCGGAGTGATCTGGTGGCGTGGCTGGATCGCCGGCTCGAAGCCGGCGGCCTGTTAATGACACTCAGTGAAGCACCCGGTTCGACTGACGACGAGCATCCTTCCTGGGCATCGCAATTGCCGAGCCAGGACGAAGCGTGGCGGATGTCGATGCCGGCCATTCGTCCCGCGCGGTTCACTCGTTACCTGGCGGTGCCGGTGCTGTTCGCCGTGATCGCCTGCGTGATTCCCTGGCGGGTGGCCTATTCCAGCTCGGTCCTGCGAGACACGGTTGGTCAGCGTGAGACTCAGAAATTGGTCGAGTTACTCGAGGAACTGAAGCAGGCGGGTGTGCTGGAGGAGCAGGAACAGGAGAAGCTGGACGAGGAGATTCGCAAGCTGGCCGAGGACACCAGCAAGGCACCGTTGACTCACGAGAAATGGGAGACGGTTGATTCGCTTCGTGAACAGATGCAAATGCGGCTCGATGCCTCGACCCGCTCGCTCGACAAGGCCCTGGCCGCCATCGAGTCGCTCGAGTCGGCAGAGTTCGACGCCCAAGGAGAACCGGTCAACCTCGACCAGCAGTATTCCGAACAGCTGCTGGAAGATATCCGTAATGCACTGAAGGCCAAGTCGCTGGACGAGTTGCCTCCGAGTCTTCAGGAACTTGTCCGTCGCGAGCAGCAGCAACAGTCGGGCAAGACCGATGCCAAGAGCGGTGGCAAGGGCGAGCAGAATACGGACGGGACAGACAAAGGACACGGCAAGAAGTCGTCTTCGACAGTCGAACAGTTCGGGTTGCCGCGTGATTCGGCCGAGCGGCAGCAGGCTCTGCAGGAATTGAAGGAGTTTCTACAGCAGGAGTCCCGGCGACTCGAAAAACTCCAGCAGCAGGCTCAACGCAATCCCGGGGGGACCTGACAGGTTCGTGGTGGGACATCGCAACCGGGAGGCACTTGACCTCAGGGTAGCGGTGGCCGTTCCGGTCGGGATGGCGCGGGCAGTGGGCAGCGGGCGGGTGATGCGGGGAATCCCGGTCGTGGTGGTGTCACTCGTGGTCGTGGTGATGCAGCGATCACTTTCGGCGACGAATCGGATGCCAGCGGACTGAAGTTCAAGGAGGTGGTGTTGCCACCGGGCACGCTTGATGACCCCGAGAATCGCGTGTTGAAGATCACGTCCAGGGCTCCTCAGGTCGACCCCGCGGCCCGGGCTCCCCGTGGTACGGCTCGCGACCAGGGTCCGACGGCTGGTGGCGCGTCGTGGAATCGTCGGCTAAGGCCGCGACATCGCGGTGTGGTGCGTAAGTACTTTGGGAGTGATTCCAGCGGCAAGACATCCGCTGACCAGGACGACCGCTAACCGCAGGACGTGTTGATCCGGATTTCCCCTCGCGAATGTTTGTGGAGATTTTCCTCGTGCGAACCATCCCGACCGTTGTCATTTCTCGTCGAATCCGCCCTGGTGGGTCTGCCATCGTGTGCGGGTGGACCGATGCTCTGACCAGGATCCGACACCGTGACTGACACCGAGACACCCACCACTTCGCCGACGTTGCTGTCACCAGACGAGATCGAACAGGCACGGGCCCGGATCGGTTCGCTGCTCGATGGACTGGGCACCGCGATTCTTGGTCAGTCAGAATTGCTCGAACGGGTCATCATCTGTTTGCTGGCCCGGGGCCACCTGTTGCTGGAGGGACTTCCCGGCCTGGGCAAGACCGAACTGGTCAAGTCTCTCTCGGCACTACTGGGTCTCGAATTTCGTCGCGTGCAGTTCACCCCGGACCTGTTGCCCAGTGATATCACCGGGGCCCCGATCCTCCAGGACTCCGAGGGCGGGCGTTCGTTGGTGTTTCAGCCGGGACCGATTTTTTCGAACCTGTTGCTGGCCGACGAGATCAACCGGGCGACTCCCAAGACCCAGGCCGCGCTGCTGGAAGCGATGCAGGAACGCCGGGTGACCGTGCTGGGTGAATCTCACGCACTGCCCCTGCCCTTTTTTGTCCTGGCCACGCAGAATCCCATCGAGCTCGAGGGCACCTATCCGTTGCCCGAGGCCCAGATCGACCGATTCACCTTCAAGGTGTTGGTCGACGGTGTTGACAGTGCGACGTTGGCCGAGATCATCACGACTCGCAAGCACGGCCAGGCCCCCCAGCTCGAAATGGCCTGTTCGGCCGAGGAGTTGAGCGGGTTGTTCGACATGGTGGATCGGGTGCATTTGCCGCAGGCGGTGGCTGGTTACATTGCCCGACTGGTCAGTGCGACTCACCCGGGACATCCCGAGGCTCCCGAGCCGGTGCAACAATTCGTTCGGTTCGGCGCGTCGCCGCGAGCGGCCATTGCCTTGGCCGAGACGTCCCGTGCCGCGGCGTTGCTGGCGGGTAAGCCAAACGTCGGTTTCGAAGAGGTGCGAAGAGTGGCAGGCAGCGTGTTGGGACACCGGTTGATCCTGGACTATTCGGCCCGCCTGGAAGGTTGGGCTCCTGCTGGGATGGTTGATGTTGTTGTCGACGGGGTTCCCGAGATGGCCAACGAGTTGCCCGAGGACCTGGCGGGATGATCCACAAGCCCTGGCAGAATCGATTCCGATGCTTGTCGATGATTCCGACGGCCATGCTGTTGGGACTTGTGGCGGTGTCCGGTCCTGTCTTTGCCCAGCAGCGGCTCACCGGCGAGGATCTTGACATCGTTGTCGATTCACGGTGGGCCGGTACCACTCACGGTGGTTATCTGCCGGTACGGATCAGGGCCACAAACAACGCGAAGGATCGGTCGGTGACGTTCCAGGTCCGCGGGGCGGCCGTCTCGCCGGTCACCCAGACGATCCAGTTGCAGTCGGGAGCCACGACGGAACTGACGGTGCTGGTTCCCATGATCGGGGAACTGAAGTACACCCGGCCGGTGTTGCAGGTTTCGGTAGACGGAAAACGCATCTCGGGCCTGGAGACGAATTTCGAAGTCCGCGGCCGGTCGGCTCCCTGGCCCGAGCCGGCGATGCTGGTGATTTCCGATCGCAAGGCGAGTTTCGACGATTACGACAAGGCGGTTCACGCGTTCTTCCCGTTACAGCCCCAGGCCAGTTCGAATCGCCGTTCTTACAGCCGTGTCAGAAGCGAGAGTGATCGGCAGTGGATCACTCCGGAAATGCTTCCCAGGACCTGGTTGGCCTACTCGGGTCTCGACATCGTGTCGGTGCCTATTGCGACCTTGATCGCGATGGAGACCGATGCCCGCCAGGCGATCCTGGGGTGGGTTGAAACCGGTGGAACGTTGCTGGTGACCGACGTCGGCGAAAAGGCATCCGAATCCAGGAAACTGGCGGCGGTGCTGGAACTGGCACAGCGTGCCGCTGTGGGTGACACGTGGCGGGTTCCCACTGACGCTTCGCGAAAGGCGGCGTTGGTCCTCAACCCGGCGATGATGGCGAATCCCGATCCGGGTACCGCGGCGGTAGCCAGTCCGGCCACGGTCGTGAAAGCCGAGAAGTCGAAGTCACCGGCTGCGGTGGTCGAGTTGAGTTGGCCGTCGGGCGATGAAGCCTTTGCGTTTCGGCGAATCCAACAGGGGCGGGTCGTGGCTTTTCCGGGTGATCCGATGACCGGAACCGAGGCCGACTGGGCCTGGTTCTTTGGGGCGTTGTCCGATTCTCAAGTTGGCAGTCGCTGGTTGAACTGGCAGGGCCGTCATGGCATGTCCTCCCGGCAGGGCCAGGAGGATTTTCTGGGTTTTACGGTTCCCGGTGTGGCTGGTGTTCCGATCGCTGCATTCCTGATCTTGATCACGCTGTTTTCTATTGTCATCGGTCCAGTGAACTTTGTTTACCTGAAACGCCGTGGCCAGTTGTACCTGCTGGTCGTGACCGTTCCGGTCATCGCGCTTGTGACCAGTGTTTCGATGATCGGCTACGCCACCGTCTCGCACGGGCTGGGCATCAAGTCACACACTCGCAGCATCACGTTTCTCGACCAGGGCCAGGAGACAGCGGTGACAATCGCCCGGGTGGCGATGTTTGCCGGCATGGCTCCCTCGTCACTGGAGTTTTCCCGTGAGTCTGCCGTCTATCCGGTGTATCCGCGGAGATCGGAATTTGGTGGTGCGTCAGTCGATTGGACCGATCGCCAGGTGTTCTCCAACAACTGGATCAAGACCCGCACACCGGCGCAGTTTCAGGTGGTTCGCCGTTTTCCTCTTCGCGGACGGATCTCGATCGGATCGCCCGATGACCAGGGGCAGCTTCCCGTCGACAACGGCCTGGAATGGAACCTGCGGTGCCTGTTTGTCCATGACGCGTCGGGCGACAGATACCTGGCCCAGGATGTGATGGCCGGACGCGCGGTGACGATAAAAAAGCTGCCGCCTGGCGACTTGCACAACCAGATGATCCCGACGACGAAGATGGTCTCCGACCATTTTGTCTCTACGAGTGGCTCCACTGGTTCGCGAGGAGGTCCCCGCCAAGACTTCTCGCTGGAAAACCAGTTCTCGTTGCTCGAAGTCAATCTCCGATCTTTCCAGAGTTGGTCAGGATTCGACCAGATGCCCCGACGATCGTACATGGCGATCATCGGCCAGGACCCGGGCATCGAACGAGGCTGCAGCACGAGCGACACCGGGTCGCTGCATGTTCTGGTTGGACAGTACTAGTACGTGTCCGAACCAGTCACGGAGTGACAATGACAGATCCTTCTCACTTGTGGGCCCCGAATTCGTGTCAACAGTGACCGAAGCCACCGAACACGACCGCGACGGGTTGTCTCCGACGATCGAGGTCCGGAATCTGCACAGGTTCTTTGGATCGTTGCGAGCGGTGGACAATGTGTCGTTTTCGGCCGTTCCAGGTCAGGTGATGGGATTCATCGGTCCCAACGGGGCGGGCAAGACGACCACGATGCGAGTCCTGGCCACTCTCGATCTGCCCACCGCCGGTGACGTGCTGGTTTGCGGCGAATCGGTGATCGACGAACCCGACAAGGTCCGTCGGGTACTGGGGTTCATGCCCGATTCGTTCGGTCGTTACCCGAACATGAATATTGTCGAGTACCTGGATTTCTTTGCCCGGGCCTATGGTTTCCGGGGTGCCGCGAGGCGAGACGCGGTGGAACGGGTGCTCGACTTCACCGAACTGGCACCGCTCGCCACCAAGCCGATCGACACGTTGTCCAAGGGCATGTCGCAGCGGTTGTGCCTGGGACGGACGCTGGTTCACGATCCCGACGTTCTGATTCTCGACGAGCCAGCTGCCGGGCTGGATCCACGAGCCAGGGTTGAGCTGAGAGAACTGATCCGGTTGCTGGCGACGCAGATGCACAAGACGGTGTTGATCAGTTCGCACATCCTGACGGAACTGGGTGAGATCTGCGACAGCGTTGTGATCATCGAGGCCGGCCAGATTCTGGCGGCCGGATCGATCGAGGAATTGCAGCGTGGGGGTGTCGAGTCAGCCGAGAGTGACACCGAAGGCCAACCATTGACCGAGATCGTGATCACGGTGCTTGGTGACACCGACGAGTTGGAACGCGTGCTGGTGCAGCAGGCATTTGTTCACCAGGTCAGCATTGCCGGTCAACGTGCCACCGTTTCGTTCTCCGGAGACGATGACGCCCAGCACGAACTCCTCAAGGCCCTGGTCAACCTGGACGTGAGAGTGGCCAGCTTTGAAGCCAAGACCCAGACGTTGGAAGACACCTTCATGAGGATCACTCAAGGGAAGTTGCAATGACCGGCGTCGCTGATGTTGCCGATCGACTTCTCGTCCCCTCATCGAGGATGAAGCGGATTGACGAATGGGCCGACCGGTGGAGTGACCGGTTCAATCCGGTCGTGGTCCGCGAGATCCGACAGGAGTTCCAGGGTCTTCGCTTTGCCATCACGTTGCTGTTGTCGCTGGGGGGGGCGTGGTTGTCGTCGGTCTTCGGGGTGCTGTCCATGCTGGACCGGCTCCGTTACCAGGCCGACCTGGGCGAACCGATGTTCGGGGTGTTTTTCGCGATACTGTCATTTCCGCTGTGCATCGTCATCCCGTTCGGTTTGTTCCGCAGCATGACGTCAGAATTTGTGGGCAGCACGTGGGAATTGCTGGTGATCACTCCGATGAAGGCGTCGAAGATCGTCCGTGGGAAGTTGGCCACGGCGATGTTGCAGGCGGCGCTTTACATGGCGTTGCTGGCCCCGTTTCTCTGCTTCGCCTGGTTGCTGAAAGGAATCGGGATGACCCAGATCTTGGTCGGGCTGGTGTTGTTGGGCATCGTGAGTTTCTGCCTGTGCCACCTGGCCCTGTTTTGCGGCTCCCTGGTTCGTAAGGCCGCCTGGCAGGGGTTCGGAATGATCATGTTGATGGCCGGTAGCCTGCTGAGTTGGGGGATCCTGATCGGGGTCGTGTCGAACGTTGAGAGCATGGACGTGGAGACGTGGATTGGTGGTGGGATCTGTTTCGGGATTGGCCTGCTGTACATGGTCATCGTGGCGTCGGCCACTGCCGTGGCGTCGTTGACGCCCACCTATCCGATTCACTCGCCGGTGCAGCAGCCCCCGGTGGCTGGACTGAGGGCGGATGAGAAATCGGGCGGAGGTGGTGGACAGAGCGAGGAATCGCCATGAATTTCCTCGACCCGATTTGTGACCGCACCGCATCTCTGGCAGATGTGGCCAGTGACCGGCTGAATCCGATCCTGGTCAAGGAGACTCGCCAGGCGACCCAGGGCAAGATATTCGCCACCATCTTCCTGCTTTTTGTTGGTTTCAGTTGGCTCGTGCTGGTCCTGGGCATAGTCACCATGTGGGGCTCGCTGGAGACTCGAGCCACGGCCGAGATTTTCTTTGGCTGGAACTTTGCGATGCTCTCGTTTGCGATTCTCGTCGTCGTACCATTTGGCTGCTTCCGTAGCCTGTTGGCCGAGCGGGAGTTGCACACATACGACCTGTTGAGAATCACCTCGTTGACTCCCCGTCAGATTGTCTGGGGCAAGTTGGCGACATCCCTGTTGCAGGTCGTCGTCTACTACTCGGCCATCGCCCCCTTCATTGCGTTCACATCGTTCCTGCAGGGTTTCGATGTTGTCTGGATCTCCTGGGTGCTGGCGATGTCATTCCTGTGGTCGATGGTGCTGTGTGTCGCCGCCCTGTTGGCTGGAGTCGCAACACGCAGCAACCAGTGGCAATCGGCCAACATGGTCGGGTTGATCATCATGCTGTTGATTCTCTGGGGAATCGTTTTGGCCGTCGCACTGGAGGGACGACGGGCGGTGGAATTCGATGATCCCGATTTCTGGTGGGTCAACCTCATCGTCCTGTTGATCGCGGCGTCCTATGTTGTCCTGGCTGGCCAGTTGATCGTGGCCCGTTTGACATTCGCCTCGGGCAACCGCAGTTCGGGCATCCGTATCGTGTTGGTGATCCAGTTCTGGCTGGCGTTGTTGGTGACGGGCGTGTTGGCGGTCCTGGACCAGCGCGTTGTTTTCGATCGCAATTTCCAAACGGCGATGACAATCTGGCTCCTGTTGCACTGGATCGCCGCCGGGCTGGTCCTGGTGACCGAGAGTGATTTTCTGTCGAGGCGGATTCGGGGCCGCTTGCCCGTGAACCGATTTCGGCGTTTTCTGGTCGCACCGTTCTTGCCAGGCGGTGCCACGGGTACCGTGCTTGTCTTTGGCCACTTGATGGTGATCGGTGTGGGAGTCTTGATCCAGGGGTTTGTCGTGGCCAACACGCGAGGATTCCGATTCGATTTCCTACCGCTGTGCGTCATCCTGTTGAACGGTTTCATCTGGATCGGGATCGCCTCGGCCCTGGGCCGGTGGTGTCGGAAACTCTCCTACCGGTTCACTCCCGCAACGGTCCGGATTCTGACCATTTCCCTGTTTGCTTTTGTGGTGATCGTCTCCCTGGTCCCGGGGTTAATCAGCACCGAACTGGGACGACGAATGGTCTGGCTGGGGGCACTGTCGCCATTTGTCATGATTGAAGCTGCAGTCAGGCCGGACAGGTTTCCACCGACGGCCTACGCAAGTGCCTGGATCATGTTGATTTTCGCTGCTGCCACCGTGTTTGCGATCAATGTCCGGGCGATGTACACCGGCGTTGCTCGAATCGTTCGCGACACCGGCCCGGTCGTCCAGCGGGAATCCACGCCAGAAATACCGCAGCCTCACGAGGCCTCTTTCGATGCGTAGTGATGCCGTTGTCCGTCGTGCGGCCGACACCTACCAACTCGGCCTGATTCGTGCTCCCGCCTCGGGACGCGCCGGTGAGCTTCTCGGTCGGGGGACCGGCAGTTCACTGGAGTTCCAGGAGTACCGCGAGTACACCCCGGGGGATGACATCCGGCACCTGGACTGGGCGGCGTATGGCCGCAGCGACACGTTGATGGTGCGGTTGTTCCGCGAGGAGATCAGTCCCCGGACCGAGGTCCTGATCGACGCCAGTGCCTCGATGAGTGTCGTGCCGGCCAAGGCGATCCTGGCCCGCCAACTTGCCGGCCTGTTCTCGCTACTTGCTGGAGGACTGGGTGGATCGCCGGTGGTGATTCCGCTTGCCGATCAACGACCACTGGAGCGAATCGGGCTGGACCAGATCGAGCGGCTGGTCGATTGGCCTTTCACATCGAGGTCGACATTGGCCGAGTTGATCTCCGAGGGCAGCGTGCCCCTGCAGTCCCGGTCGATCCGCATCGTCATCAGCGACTTCCTGTTTCCCCTGGATCCCGAGACCCTGGTCAAGCAACTCGCCTCCTCGGCCTCGGCCCTCTGGGTTGTCCAGGTGCTGGGCGAGTGGGAAGCCAATCCGACCGCCGTGGGGGGACGACGGCTGGTCGACAACGAAACGGCTGGCGAGGCGGACCTGGTCATCAACAGTACGGCCGTCGATGACTACCTGGAACGGCTCCGTCGTTTGCAGCGGGGATTGGTCCGGGCGTGTCGACGGGCCGAGGCGACCTTTGTGACGGTCGAGGCGGAACCTGGCCTCGAGCAGGCCTGCCGCGAGGACCTGTGCGGTGCCGGCATCCTGAGGGTGGCGTGATGTCGTTTGCCAATCCCTGGGGCCTGTTGGCACTGGTGGCCTTGCCGGCCATCGCGGCCATCCACCTGTTCCACCGCCGCTATCCGCGGCTGGAGGTGTCGGGCCTGCACCTGTGGGGCGTGGCCCAGATGACGCATTCTCCGGGACGTCGTCGTGAGCGGTTGCCGATCACCGCCTCGTTGATCCTGGAATTGCTGGCCGCGTTGATCCTGGCCCTGGCCCTGGCACGTCCACAGGTTGACTCGGTCAATCGATCGGTGCACCTGGTCGTCGTCCTGGACGGTTCGGCGTCGATGTCTGCACGGCGACTGACCTCCGGTGGCGATGTGAAGACATTCGGAGAACTGGCGGTTGCCGAGTTGCAGAGCCGGATTGAAGAGCTTCCATCCGGCAGCGTTGTCACCCTGGTCGAGTCGGGTCGACGCCCCGCCCTGCTCTACGGCCCGCGGGGTGATGCGGGGCTCGTGGTCGAGTCGCTGCAGGGATGGAGGCCCGAGTCGGTTGGTCACGATGTCCAGCCGGCCTGGAACCTTGCCGATCAACTGGCCGCAGAGACCGGGCAACTGCTGTATCTCACCGACACGTTGCCCGACGCCGGTCAATTCAACGTTCCAGGCCGGATGGAAATTGTCTCGCTGGGCGAACCGCAACCCAACCTGGCGATCACCGCTGCGCGGTGGATGATTGACAGGCCCCAGCAGCGCGACCAGAACGAATACAACGGAACGGTTCACCTGAGGCTGTTGAATCTCGGTGCCCAGGCGACCACGGCGACTGTCGTGGCCACGTCACCCGACGGCAAGGAGATCCGCACGGTGCTCGATCGCCAGGTCGAGCTGGCACCCGGCATGGTGTTGCCTTTTGAAGCGGTGGTGCCAATCGGTCTCGGCCAACTGGACATCCGGCTTGTCAGCGACAGTGACGCGATGGACCTGGACAGCCACGTGCGGTTGATCAGGCCGACCGCCAGGCTGGTACGGGTGGCGGTGACGTTGCCCGACGAATCGGTGGCCCGGCAACAGGTGGGTCGTGCGCTGTTGGCGCTGCCGGGTTGGACGCCGTCGGGAGTCGAGGACGCGGACCTGGTGATCGGCGGAGTTGTGTCAGACGATTCGGCGACGGATCCGGAACGGTGGCGATTGCGAATCGGTCCGATGGACAACTCACCGGCGGCTCGCAAACAGGCCGTCGATCTCTCGGATCGCTCGGTCTATGTCCTGGAAAAGCGACACCCGTTGCTCGAAGGCGTGGTGCTGGGCGGCGTGGTGTGGGGTGGTGTGCAGACGCTCGACTTTGATTTCACACCACTGATCACCGCGGGCACGAAACCGTTACTGGTCCAGAAACTGGGGACACGGTCCACCGAGTTCGTGCTCAATATTGACCTGGCCCGCAGCAACTTCACCGACACACCCGATTGGCCGATCCTGCTCAGCAACCTGCTCGAACAGTGCCGCGATTCGCGGCCGGGGCTGAGACGGGTGAATTACCGGGTGACGGAGGCCGTGAGGTTCCGATTGGAAGATGAGTTGGCCGAGGGCAAAGACCTGTTGCGGCTGGAGGGTGGTGAGCGGCCGCGCAAGGTGGCCCGTGCACGGGTGGTGGAAATCATCGGGCTGGCTCGACCGGCGTTCTATTCCGTCCACGACCAAGACCGGCAACTGGCCCGGTTTGCCGTCAACTTCCAGGACATCGACGAATCGACACTCGTGTCGCTGGTCGCCGGCAAGCGGCCACCGGTGATCCAGGCCCAGGTGGCCGGTTTCGAGTCCGATTCGCCCTACACGTGGTTGATCCTGTTGGCCATCCTCGTGGTCATCGGGTTGGCCCTGGGCGATTGGCAGGTACTGAGACGGTGATTGGCATGCTCGAATTCGAAGCTCCCGCCGTGCTGGCACTGGCCTTGCCCCTGGGGTGGGTCTACTGGCAGTGGTTCCGGGTACGGGGTGTTACGGGCTGGTTGCGAGGCGTGCTGTTGTTGTTGCTGGTCGTTGCACTGGCCGGACCGCGGGTCGACATCGGCGGCAAGGGGGTCGACGTGGTGGTGGTGGTCGATCGTTCGCGGTCGGTGTCACCGGAAAACCAGGCCGCATCACTGGGGCTGATCCGTGACCTCGAGCAATCCCGGGGCAACGGTGACCGGATGGCGGTGGTGACCTTTGGTGGGGAACCCCGTGTCGAGCAGGAACTCTCGGGCAACAAGCAACTGGGCAACAAGTTCTCGTTGGAAATCGACCCCGACGGCAGTGACCTGGCCGGGTCGGTCAGCACGGCACTGAACCTGGTCGATCCCAGCCGTCCGGCGAGGCTGCTGGTGCTCAGCGATGGCGAGTCGAACGGCCGTGATCCGATGGCGATGGCCCGGCGAGCCCGCGAGGCGGGAGTCCCGATCGACGTGCGGCCGTTCGAGCGACCGAGCGTGGGTGACACGGCGATCGAGGCGATTCGATTGCCATTGACGGTCTCGCAGGGCGAACCGTTCCAGTTCTCCGTCTGGGTGACTGCCGATGGAGAACGGTCGGGAACCTTGAGGGTGCTCCGCGATGGGCTGGAACTGGCAAGCATGTCACGGCGTTTCCGTTCGGGGCGCAACAGGCTGCTCTTTCGTGACATTCTCGCCTCCGGTGGCGTGCATCACTACTCGGCCGAATTGGAGCTGGTTGATGACCCGGTTGTGGAGAACAACCAGGGGACTGGCGTGGTGCGGGTCGAGGCTGGGCCACGACTGTTGCTGCTGACAACCGACGGATCGGGCGGAAACCTGCAGAGAGCGCTCCAGTCGGCAAAAATGCCCGTGGATGTGGCCCGTGCCGGTGAGCATTCCCTGTCTCTTGATGCGCTGGATGGCTACCGCGCGGTGATCATCGAAAACACTCCGGCCGCCGACCTGGGCCGGTTGAAGATGGCGAGGTTGGCCCAGTGGGTCGAGGAGCTCGGCGGCGGGCTGTTGTTGACCGGTGGAGAACGGAGTTTTGGCCAGGGTGGTTATTACCGGAGTCCGTTGGATGACGTGTTGCCGGTGTCGATGGAGTTGCGGGAGGAACACCGGAAGTTGCGGGTGGCGATGGCGATCGTGCTGGATCGGTCCGGCAGCATGGCGATGCCGGTGGCCGGCGGGAAGACCAAGATGGACCTGGCGAACCTGGGGACGGCCGAGTGCATCCGGTTGCTCGGTCGCGAGGACAAGGTGTCGGTGATCGCCGTTGACAGTTCCCCGCACGTGATCCAGCCACTGGCCAAGGTGGACGATCCCGAGTCGATGGCGAGCCGTGCGCTGAAGATCGAGAGCATGGGCGGGGGGATCTTTGTCTACGTGGCGTTGGTCGAGGCGGGCAAGGAACTGGCCAAGGCGGGTGACTATTCGACGCGCCATATCCTGCTGTTCTCCGACGCGAGTGACAGCGAGCAACCCGGCAAGTACCAGGAATTGCTCGAGAAATTCAACAAGGGTGGGATCACCGTCAGCGTGATTGGGCTGGGCACCGAAACGGATCCCGACGCCGAGTTGCTGCGGGACATTGCCAAGCGGGGGAATGGGAACATCATGTTCTCGATGGATCCCCAGGAGTTGCCGAGGTTGTTTGCCCAGGACACGCTCAGCGTGGCACGAAACACCTTCGTCAAAAAGAACGACGAGACACAGCCCGCGGGGATTCCGGGGGCGTATCGGGCGGGGGCCCGCTTGCTGGGCGAATTGGATGGTGGCAAGTCATTTCCGGCGGCCGGCGGTTACAACCTGTGCTACCTGAAGCCCGACGCGACGATGGCAGTGTCCTCCGAGGACGAGTACCAGGCACCGTGGTCGGCGGCCTGGTATCTCGGGCTGGGACGCGCGGCGGCGATCACGCTTGAGGTGGATGGGGAGCACACCGGGGCGTTTGGAACCTGGGAGGGTTACTCGGATTTCCTGGTGACCCACGCTCGCTGGTTGCTCGGCGGTGGAGACGAACTCGATGGCGTGTTTGTCGAGATGATCCGCGCGGGCCAGGACGCGGTGATCAACGTGGAACTGGATCCCGAGAGGGCACCCGATTACAGGGTGCGGCCACCACGTGTCCTGGTACTGCCACCGGGAACCGAACGGCAGGAACCGATCGAACCGTCGCTGTCGTGGACCGGTCCGAATTCGCTGGAAGCGCGAGTCCGGTTGTCCCGGACCGGCACCTATCGCACTCTGGTTCGCAGCGGAAACGAGTCCGAGAAGGATTTCGTGCGAGGGCCGATCGTGACGTTGCCCTATTCTCCGGAATTCGTACCACGAGTTGACCAACCCGCCGGTGTCGATGTGCTTTCGGAGTTGGCATCGGTCAGCGGAGGTGAACAGCGGACCGACGTGACGAGTGTCTATGCTGACCCACCACGGAGTTCCAAGCGGGTCAGCCTGTTGCCGTGGCTGTTTGTGGCGAGTGTCGTGGTCCTGGTGCTGGAGATCGGCGGTCGACGCCTGAACCTGTGGGCCAGGACCGACGAGCGTTTCACGCGAACGGCCCGGGCGTCCGAGCGTCCGGCACCACGCCCCCAGTCGCCACGAGAACGGCGTCGGGCCGCTGCTGAGGCAACTTCAGTGGCCGATTCAATTGTTCCCGAGCCTGCTCGGGCAACTGCCGCAACCGTGGACCCACCGGTGGAGACAGTTGACGTATTCCGCCGGGCGAAGTCCCGGGCGAAGAGACGATTGAAGTGAGTGGGAAGTCGCCGGTTTGACTCAGGCCCCCCGCGCCCCCTACGATCGAATCAGCCAGTCCTCGTGGCAGTTTTTCCGGGAGTGTACGCGGATCTGGTGACCGCCCTGGGTTTCAAACCCAGTGTGGCGTCTGAAAAGTCGCCAGGTGGGTTCGATTCCCATCCACTCCCGCTAGCGGGTTTCGCACCGTGGTGCACCCGCCCGCAACCCCCTGCACCACAGGGGGTTGTTTCATTTGGGGGAAAGCCGTTTGCGACCCCGTGCGAGGCAAAACCGCCGGTTGCTGCAGCGC
>CAWVUS010000064.1:0-19733 GCA_963933195.1 uncultured Planctomycetaceae bacterium | reverse complement strand
CCGACGTTGTAGAAGGTTGGAAGGGGAGAAACTCCCTGGAGACGGCACTGGGTTTCGATCCACGCGACGTAGCCTCCAGCGTGGGTGATCGAGTCGCCCAGGAAGAGGATCTTCTTGGCCTTCAAGGGAAAGGCTATGGGGAGATCATCAGCTCTCGTCGTTGCGGGGGCACCATTCGCAGCCAGGAGGCAGGCGGCGAGAAGCAGGAAAGGGGACCGGGGCAGTGGCGAGTTGTGTGTCATGTTTCGGATTCCAGGATGCGACTGCATGAGAGCGGGCGAAATCGGAAGTTCAATCTGCCGGGAGGCCTCGCATTTTTCCAGCCAGATGAAAAATTCCGTCGATCTCGACAAACGAGTACAGGTGGAGCCCACGTGGCTTTCCAGGTTCGACAAAACGAGCCGAATAGAGTGGTGTGGGTTTGACCATGGCCTTGAGCGCATATCGCTGGTTGCCCACTGCTTCGGGGGTCGGCGATGTGAACCTGAGGATGCGGATCTCGGTGCGTCCCTGCTTGACCAGGTTTGTGAACAGGGCGGAGAGTTGCGTGTTCAACTGCTTGAGGCCGTCGGAGTAGTTGGCGGCCAGCTTGGGTCCATGTTCGGGGCCGAAGGTCTTGAGAAACCACTGCTTGTGATTGGGGAGCGTGAGTGCCTTGAGTTCGGGCGTTAGTTTGCCCGGTCCGGCCTTGCGGGAGGCCGCCAGAACGGCCGTGAGTTGCTTCTTGAGGGCCAAGGCCTGTGGGGAGGTGGGGGCGGCAATGTTTCGCATGCCCCCGGCCAGTCGGAAATGTCCGTCGAAGTAGACGAAGTTGTGGACGTGGGTCCCCAGTCGTTTGCCCGGCTCGACGAATCGTACCGAGTACAGGGGGACCGGTGTTTTCATTGCCTTGAGAGTCTTGTTCTGGTTGCCCGTGGCCTTTGGGTTCGGCCTGGTGTGCTGGAGAACAGTGACCTCGGTGCGGTTTCGCTTGACCATTTCAACAAACAGTTTTGGGAACTCCACATCGTAGGCAGCAGCCAGGCGACCGAACTCGGTGGTGAGCCTTTTGGCGTTCTTGGCGTCAAAAACAGAGGCAAAGAAGGCCGAAGGTTTTGTCAGTTTCATGTTCCGGGTCAGTTCGGACACCTTTTCGGTGTCCTTGGATTTCGTGGCGGCCAGAAACTGTTCAATCTGTTTCTTGAGAGCCCTGGCACGGTCGGGCGACGGGGCGGATTTGTCCTGGGACACTGCCGGCGTGGTGGTCAGGATCGTGGCAAGGAGAGCGAAGTGAGTCAGCTGGCTGGTGAAAAAACGCATCGTGTTGTTTCCCGTCGGTGACGTTTGAACTGGCATTGTAGTTGGCGGTGGAGGTGATGCCATACCGAGAGGTGGGGCGGGGCATGCGGAAGAACCCCTTGATCGGGTATGGTTGGCACCAGACAAGTGGGGCTCATTGATCCAGGGAAAACCATCATGACATCAGTTGATCGACGCACGTTTTTGGCCGGTACTGCTGCGGCGGGATTGTCGCTGGCTGCCGATTCGCACCAGGTCGCCGCTGCCAGTCGCGTGGCCAGGGCGAAGAAGCCCCGGATCAAGATCGGCCAGATCGGCACCGGTCACGCGCACGCCCGTGGCGTGTTCGCCCAACTCAAACAAGTGACCGATGACTTCGAGTTGGTGGGGATCGTCGAAAACGATCCGAAGCGTCGCAAGGCAATCGGTGATACCTACCAGGGGGTCAAGGTCATCACCGAAGAAGAGTTGCTCAACACCAAGGGGCTGCAGGCTGTCGTGGTCGAAACCGAGGTGCAGGACCTGCTGCCGACGGCCAATCGTTGTATCGACGCCGGGATGCACATCCACCTGGACAAGCCGGCCGGGGAGAACCTGAAAGACTTTGCCGCCTTGCTCAAGAAGGTGGGCCAGAAGAAGCGTCACCTGCAAATGGGCTACATCTACCGGTATCACACCGCATTCCAGTGGTGCTACAAGGCGGTGGCCGAGGGGATGCTGGGTGACGTGTTCGAAGTTCATGCAGTGATGAGCAAGAAAGTCGGCGATTCGAGCCGCAAGTACCTCTCACGGTACCCCGGGGGTTCGATGTTCGAGATCGGATGTCACGTCATCGATGCAATGGTCCGCGTGCTGGGGCCACCAAAGAAAGTGACCGCCTTCGGCCGCAAGACTCATCCCAAAAAAGATCCTCTGCAGGACAACCAGTTGGCCGTTTTCGATTATCCCAATGCGATCGCATCGATTCGCAGTGCACTGGTCGAATACGAGGGGTTCCGGCGTCGTCAGTTCACCGTGTGTGGTGAATTTGGCACATTTGATCTCAGGCCATTGGGTGGCAACCAGTTCCGACTGGCCCTGGAGAAGCAACACGAGGGCTACAAGACCGGCTACCAGGACATCGAACTGGAAAAGGGGCCGGGGATCTTTATGAGCGCCTTTCGCGACTTGGCCGCGGTGGTCCGGGGCGAGAAAGAGAACGACTACGGTCTGGAACACGAGTTGGCCGTGCACGAGGCGGTGCTTGCGGCCAGCGGGTACGACTTGTAGTCCCGAAGGTCAGGCGATCACGTCTTCAATCACGCGGCCGCCAAGGTTGGTCAGTCGAACGTCCAGGCCGCGATGATTGACCGCCAGGTGTTCGTGGTCGAGTCCGAAGAGCCTCAGCAGCGTCGCCTGGAAATCGTTGACGTGGACGGGGTTCTCGGCCGGGGCCCAGCCGATGTCGTCGGTGGTGCCGTAGACAGTGCCGCCCTTGACGCCTCCTCCTGCCATCCAGACGCTGAAGGCATTCGGATGGTGATCCCGGCCGTCATTGCCCTGTCCCAGCGGTGTGCGGCCGAACTCGCTGGCCCAGACGACCAGCGTTTCGTCCAGTAGCCCGCGTTGCTTGAGGTCGTCGATCAGTGCTGCAATTGGCTGATCGGCCATCCGGCAGTTCCAGTTCAGGTCGTAGGCCAACTTGCCGTGCTGGTCCCACGAGGCGTGGACGACGTTGATGAAGCGGACTCCGCGTTCAGCGAGACGCCGGGCCAGCAGGCAGTTGACCGAGAACCGGTGATAGGTGTCTCCGGATTGCATCGCCGCGGTCGGTCGTGGCGTGGAGCGATTCACCCCGTAGGCCTCGAGCGTGTGCCGGGTTTCGCCGGACAGATCTGTCAGTTCGGGAGCCGCCGACTGCATGCGGAAGGCCAGTTCATACTGGGCGATCCGGCTGGCAATCTCGGGGTCGCGGACGTCCCGGTAACGGATGGCATTGAGCCGTCCCAGGGCATCCAACGTCCGGCGCTGGTTGCCGCGGCCGATGCCCGGTGGATTGGACAGGTACAGGATCGGGTCGCCCTGGCCACGGAACGGTACTCCCTGGTAAGTGGATGGCAAAAACCCGCTGGTCCAGTTTGAGGATCCGCCGCTGGCCCCACGGCCTGCCGCCAGGACGACGTACCCGGGCAAGTTGTCCGATTCGGTCCCCAGTCCGTAGGTCAGCCAGGCTCCGATCGAGGGGCGTCCCAATTCGGCCTTGCCACAACTGAGCAACAACTGGCCGGGGTGATGGTTGAATTGCTCGCCATGAACGGTTCGGATCAAGGCGATGTCATCGGCGCGGTTGCCGATCTGCTCGATCATGTTCGAGTACTCGATGCCGCATTCGCCGCGTTTGCTGAACTTGGCCGGTGAACCCTTCAGGACAGCCTTGTCTCGCTTGATGAATGCGAATTCGGTAGCCCCGAGTATCGAGTCGGGCATCTTCTGGCCGTCTCGGTTGTTGAGGGTGGGCTTGGGGTCGAAGAGGTCGACGTGGCTGGGGCCACCGGCCATGAAAAAGAAGATGCAACGCTTGGCGGTGGGTGCGAAGTGCGGCGGAGTGATTGCCGACGGTGACTCGTTGGAGAGCAACGAGGCCAGGGCGACTCCGCCGAGGCCACTGGCAGAACTGGCCAGGAATTCACGGCGGGTGGCGGCGAGCGTGTCGGCGGTGGGAAGGGAGAGGTTCATGGCAATGGGCTTGGTGACGGAGTGGCCTTCAGTCGCGGGTTAGAAATTCGTCAAGGTTCAGCACGGTCCTCGCGACACCGATCCAGGCCGCCATGCGGTTGAGCGGGGTGCCGGATGAGGTGAATGGGCCGACGACTTGTCGGGCCTCCTCGAGATGCTTGGAAAACCATTCGGACTCGTCGTCATGAAGTTGTCTGAGAACACTCATTTCATCCGGGCCAAGTGGCCGTGAGAGCGCGGTGAGGGCCACCTGTTGCAGTCGCTTGTCGATCGAGGACGGAGATGTTGCCAGTCGGTGCCCGAGTGCCTGGGCACATTCGAAAAACACCGGGTCGTTGAGAGTGGTCAGTGCCTGGAGCGGTGTGTTGGACCGGTTTCGTTCGGCCAGGCAGACGTTGCTCTCGGGGGTGTCGAAGATCATCAGGCTGGGGTACGGGTTGGTTCGCTTGAAGAGGATGTACATCCCGCGGCGGTAGCGTTCGGGACGATTCGAGACGATCCAGCGGGTCTTGTACTTGTAGGCCAGGTCCTCGGTCCCCTCGGGTTTTGGGGGATGAATCGTCGAGCCGCCGACTTGCCTGTGGAGAAGGCCGGCAGCATCCAGGAACAGGTCGCGGATGATTTCGCCTTCAACGCGGTACCGACTCTGGCGAGCCAACCAGAGATTGTCAGGGTCGATCGATTCGACCCCGGGGCCGAGTGACGACGACTGACGGTAGGTCGAGGACGTGACGATCCGTTTGACGAGGGCCTTGCGATCCCAGCCACTGTCGATGAATTCGACGGCGAGCCAGTCGAGCAATTCGGGATGGGTCGGCGGAGTGCCCTGGCTACCGAAGTCATCCCGGGTGGCCACCAGGCCGCGTCCGAAGAGGTGCGCCCACGCATGGTTGACGGCGACACGGGCTGCGAGTGGGTTTTCGGGATCGACCAACCATCGGGCCAGGTCAAGCCGGTCGGCTGTGGCTTTGCGAGGTTTCAGCTTGGGAAGGGCGGTGGGGGTGGCCGGCGTCACCGGTTGGCCCTTTTGCTTGAAGTCGCCACGGACCAGAACGTGAGTTGTGCGTCGGTCCTTGGGTCGCTCGGCTATCGTCATCACGTAGGGCTTGGGAAGGTGGCGTTTCTGGACGCTCACCTGCGACATGGCCTGGCTCGCGTCGTCCTGTCGGCCGGCGAGTGTTTTCCAGAACGCGGTCGCGGTGGCTCGTTGGTCCTGGTTGAAATCGTCGAAAGGCTGGCTGAGCAGTGCTTTGATTTGTGCGGTGACGTCGAGATGTGCGATGTGCTGGGCGATGGCAGCGGGCTTGCCCGCCAGGGACTTTTGCCACAAACCGAGGTGGGCGTGCTTTTTCATCGCTGACAACGTGTTGCGGCGATTCGTGAGCGCCGCCTGCAACCGTTTGACCCCGTCGAGAGCAGCCTGGTACCTGTCGCGATCAGCGTCGGAACCCTTGATGTCGATGTTCTTCTCGTCCACGTTGTTGAAAAATGCGTAGAACGCATAGAAGTCACGCTGGGGAATCGGATCATATTTGTGGGAATGACATTGGGCGCATCCCAGCGTTAGTCCGAGCACCGAGGTGGCCGTGGTGTTGACTCGATCGACCGTTTCACGGTTTCGGTAGTCCTCCTTGTTGATCCCCGACTCGTTGTTCTTGATGTTCATTCGGTGCAGGCCGGTGGCGACTTTTTGCTGCAGCGTGGAACCGGGCAGGAGGTCGCCGGCGAGTTGCTCGATGATGAACCGGTCGTATGGCTGGTTGCGGTTGATCGAGTCAATCACCCAGTCGCGGTATCGCCAGGCGTTGGGCCGGACGTCGTCGCGTTCGTAGCCAAAGCTGTCGGCATACCGAGCCAGGTCGAGCCAGTGTCGTCCCCAGCGTTCACCGAAGTGTGGTGACGCGAGCAGTTCATCAACGAGTTGTTCGTAGTTGGCCTCGGAGGGGTTGGTGACGAAGCGGTTGATCTGGTGTTGCGAGGGCAGCAGGCCCAGGAGGTCGAGCGAGAGTCGCCGGACGAGCGCGTGGGGAGAGGCATCGGATGAGAGGTGCAGACTCTGTGTTTCGAGCCGGGCCGCGACAAAACGATCGATAGGCGATCGGAGCGGCTGTTTGCTCTTCACCAACGGCGGACGTGGACGACGTGGTGGGACGAGCGACCAGTGTTTCTCGTAACGCGCGCCCTGGGTGATCCAGCCTTGCAGGAGTTCGATTTCCTGGCGGGTCAATGCCGGGCCATCGTGGGGCATCCGTGTGTCGGGATTGGTTGAACGGACGCGTTTGAGGAGTTGGCTTTGATCGGGGCGGCCGGGCACGATTGCCGGCAATCCGGATTCTGTCTTGCCCGTGGCCCGGTCTCTCAGGTGCAGGGCCAATCCAGCCTCCTGGTCGGCAGGTCCGTGACAGGCGAAACATCTTTTCGCCAGCAGCGGCAGGATGTCACGACTGAACCGCACTGGCGTGGTGGGTCCATCGGCAGCCATGCCGCACGGTGTCAAACCGGCAAGCACCAGGGCCAGCAGAGGTGGAATGTGTCTGTGAGTCATCATTTGAGGACTGGTGTGGTCAACTTGCGTTTTTTCAGCCAATCAACAAACGCGAAACGCCACTTGTTGATTGGTGTGCCGAAGTCCCGGACTCCATACCCGTGGCCTCCTTTATCGCGAATGAAGGTGGTGCAGGATACCCCGGCTTTGCGGCAGGCAGCGGCAAACAACAGCGTGTTGTCGACCAGGACACCCTTGTCGTCGCGGGCGTGGGCCAGAAAACTTGGCGGGGTGTGCCGTGTCACGTTCAGGTCGCACGAATAGTCTGTCAGTTGCCTGGAGGTGGGGGTGCTGCCAAACAGAAGCTTTTGATACCTCGGGCCGGCAACCTCGGTTTTCATCGTCAACAAGGGATAGGCTGCGGCCAAGAAATCCGGGCGAGTGCTCTGACGCCCGACCGAGTCGGCCTGCGCGGGGTCTGCAGGTTCGTGACGGGTGGCGGCATTACCTGCGAGGATTCCGCCGGCTGAAAAGCCGAACACGCCGACCCGGTTGGGGTCGATGTGCCACTCTTTTGCGCGTGCGCGAACCGTGCGGATGGCTCGCCGAACGTCGGCCTCCATGGGGGTGATTCCATAAAAGTGGCCGGTCGTCCGGGCTGTTCGAAATTTCAGCACCACGCCGACAATTCCATGCGGTGCCAGGAAATGGGCCAGGTCGTTGCCTTCCTTGTCGATGACGATCCGTGTCAGCCCGCCGCCGGGGCAGATGATCAGTGCGGCTGACGGACGGGAAGATCGTTGCTCAGGCAGATGCACCGTCAGCGTGGGGCGATGCACATCGTGGATGCTACGGTCGATGACTCGTTTGCCATCACCTCGCTCGACGACTTGTTCCTTCTCGGTAATTCCAGCCGAACCGGGCGGGACTCCCGGCCACAAGGGGACGGTTTTTGTTCCGGCCGACAACGAGCACGGGGCGAGAAAGATGGCCAGGGCCAGCAGGGTGCGCGGACAACAAAAAATCACCGGGGGACTCCGTCGGGGCGTGTCACTCCATCATGATCGTCGCGGAGGGTCAGTCCAAGTCGGCGGAGAGTTGTGGACGCCGGTTTGCTGCGTTGTGAGGCTGGTCACGCGCGGGATATGATCATCGGGCGACAGGACACTGCCCTAGGACTTCCGGGTCGGAGAGATTGATGAGCATGGGACGACGAGAGTTTCTGGTAGCTGCCGGTACGGGCGCCGTGGTCGCGCCGGAAATTGTTTCGGCGGCCGTTCGTGGTGCCAATGAACGCCTGAATATTGGTGCGATTGGGGTTGGCGGTCGTGGTGCAGGTGATCTTGCGGCGGTGTCCGGTGAGAACATCGTCGCGTTGTGCGACGTCGATGCGGATCGACTGGGAGCGGCCGCCAAGAAGCATTCAAAGGCAGAGACGTATTCGGACTATCGACGGCTGCTGGACCGCAAGGACCTCGACGCGGTTGTCGTGGCCACTCCTGATCATCATCACGCGGTCGCCACGATGCGTGCGTTGCGTCGTGGTTTGCACGTGTACTGTGAAAAGCCGTTGACGCACACGGTGCACGAGGCCCGGGTGTTGGCCAAGGAAGCGGCCCGGCAAAAAGTCGCCACCCAGATGGGAACGCAGAATCACGAACATCCCGGTTACCTGCGGTTGGTGGAATTGCTGGAGACTGATGCGGTGGGGCCAATTCGCGAGGCGCACATCATCACCGACCGGCCTGGCCGCTTTTGGCCGCAGGGAGTGGCGTTGCCGTCCGATCGGCCGAAGATCCCCTCCAGCCTCTCCTGGGATCTGTGGTTGGGTCCTGCGGCCGGGCGTGACTATCACCCCGCCTTTGCGCCGTTCCGTTGGCGGGGATGGTGGGATTTCGGTTGTGGCGCGATCGGCGACATGGCGATTCACCTGATGGATCCGGCTTTCTGGGGCCTGGAACTTGGTGGGAAGGTCCGTGTCTCCTCGATGGGACCACGTCCGAATGCACACAGCGGTCCGACCTGGATGATCACGAAATTCCAGTTTGGCCAGCGGGGCAAGCGACCGCCGGTGGATGTGTTCTGGTACGAGGGAGTGGCGAAGCCTCCCGGCCCGGTCGCCGCGGAGTTGCCGATGAACGGGTCGTTGTTCATTGGAGACAAGGGGCGAATTGCGATTGAACACGGCCAGGCGCCACAACTGTTGCCGGTGGAACGGTTCAAGGACTTCCAGCCTCCCAAGCCGTACCTGCCCGATTCTCCGGGGCATCATCAGCAGTGGATCAATGCCTGTAAGACTGGCAGCCCGACGGGTAGCCATTTTGGTTACGCCGGTCCATTCACTGAAATCGTGTTGTTGGGGAACGTGGCCTACCGGGTGGGCGAGACGATCGAATACGACCCGAAGAAGGCGAAGGTCACCAACAACAAAGCGGCCAACGATTTGTTGAGCAAGGACTACCGCAAGGGGTGGGGACTCTCGGAATGACACACCACCTTTCGCGGCGACGGTTTTTGTCGACCACCGGTGGCCTGGTCGTGGCGGGTTCCAGTTCGGTCGTCGCGGCCGACGTGTCCCGCCTCGATGTTGTGGACTGCCACACACACTTCTACGACCCGACCCGCCCCGGAGGGATTCCGTGGCCACGAAAAGGGTCGTCACTGTTCCGCACCGTTTTGCCCAAGCACTTGCGAGCGTTGGAGCACGCCCGCAAGGTGACCGGGACGGTGATCATCGAAGCCAGCAATCGCCTGGAAGACAACCAGTGGTTGCTGGATGTCGCCAGGGACGATCCCTTTGTTCTTGGTGTCGTTGGTCACCTGGATCCGGCGGACGCGGGTTTTGTGAAAAACGTCAAGCGGTTCGCTGGCAACCGGTTGTTCCGCGGGATCCGGGTTGGCGAGGGGCTGGTGACCAGTCGCTTGAAAATGAACTCGCTTGGTGTGTTCAAGGTGTTGCAAGATCACGATCTCGCACTCGATGTGAACGGTGGTCCGGTGACCCCGCTGGTTGTCAGTCGGCTGGCGGCGCGGATGCCGGGATTGCGATTGCTGCAAAACCACATGGGCAACGTGGCGATCACGAAGGGGCCGCCGCCCAGGGACTGGGTGTCAAATATTCGTGCGGCGGCCCGCCACAAGAACGTGTTCTGCAAGGTTTCGGCAATGGTGGAGGGGGCCTCTCGAGGTGGTGGCAAAGCTCCGGCTGACGTGGAGTTCTACAAGCCGTATCTCGATGTGGTCTGGGAGGCGTTTGGTAACGACCGCCTGATTTACGGCAGTGACTGGCCGGTCTCCGAGCGGGCGGCCAGTTACAAGCAACAGCAGCAGATCGTGCTGGACTACGTGGCCGACCGTGGGCAGAAGGCCGTTCGGCAGTTCTTTTCGCTCAATTCAAAACAGGCTTACAAGTGGGTCGAGCGTGACGGGCGGATCAAGTCATGACACGACTCGTGTGCGTGGCGTGGTCGTTGATGGCTTGTGGTTGGTTGGTGGCCGCGGAACCGACGGTCGAACGGTCGCGCCTGGAAGGGTATGTCGGTGGGCCGTACAAGTTGCTGGTCCGGGACTTCACCGGTGACGGGCGTTCCGACGTCCTGGTTGGATACAGAAACCTGGGCGCGTTGCACCTGACCGTGGGTGACGGTCGGGGGGGGCTGTCAGAACGGACCGGCGGGGTGTTGACGGACCTGGCGGGTCGCGAACACGGAGGGGCCATCGATGCGAGTTGCTGGTCGGCTCCGCATGTCCACAATCTGCACGCTGCGGACATCAATGGTGATGGGCGACTGGACATCGTGGTCGCTCTCGCTGGGTTGTCCACAGTGAAGGACGGTCGTGTGGTGGTGGCCCTTGGGAAAAAAGGGGGGCATTTCCGGACGGTGGTGGAATACCTGGTGCCGAGCCAGGCCAAGGGGGTGCGGTTCGAGGACCTCGACCGGGATGGCCAGATGGACCTGCTCTACACGGCCCGTGGCTCCGGTTACAAGGATGATCTCACCGTGGGAGAACTACATATCCGCCGGGGCCTGGGCGGAGGGCGATTCGGCATGGCGGTTGTGTTGCCGGCCGGTCGGTCGGCCTACGCGATCGACACCGGAGACCTGGATGAAGACGGGTACCCCGACGTCGTAATTCCCAATGAACACGACGATCGTGCGACGTATTGCCTGAGTCCGGGGCGAGGATGTTTTTCGGCGTTGGATCCGAAAACGGCTCGTCGCTGGTCGGTGCGTGTTTTGCGGGCAACCCGGATTCCCGGAAAACGCTCCCATGCGGTGAACGATGCGAGAATTGCCGACATCAATGGTGACGGTCACCTGGACGTGGTGACCGCCAACCTGGGGACGTCGACCATTTCGATCTTCAACGGTCGAGGAGACGGGAGCTTCGAAACGGACCGGCAACTGGATGCTGGTAAAAACGGAGCTTTCCTGGGCCTGGGCGATCTCGATGGTGACAAGGATGTTGACCTGGTGATCACTCACTGGACCGAGGCATTTGTCTCGGTGTTCCTGAATCGCGGCGATGGTTCGTTTGTGAAGCGGGTTGACCTACCCAGTGGCCTGGGCAGCTATGGAGTCGACGTCGCCGATCTGGATCGCGACGGTCACCTGGACCTCGTGTCGGCCAACTATCGCGACAAGACAATCTCGATCCTGCGGGGCCGAGGCGATGGCACGTTTGCACCCACCGTGACCCTGCTCCGAGGGTTGCGAGTCACGGGTGGGCGGTTGGTGCCATTCACTCCGTGAAAGGCCGGGTCACTGTGGTGGCCGTGTGGCGAGTTCCTGTTCCAGGAATCCCAGCAGGGCCGGGACGAGTTCCGGGGCCAGTGGAAGTGCGGGGTTGGAATAACTGGGCAGTTGTTCGGCATCGGTCGTGATGTGGCGGAGAACGTGATTCATGTCTTCAATCAGGACCAGGGCCGCGGATGGCTGCGCGGTCTGCAGGGTTCTGGCGTCACCGACGCTGACCTGGATGTCGCGGGTGCCCTGGACAATCAGTGTCGGCGTGGTGGACCTGGCTATGATTGTTTGCGGATCGTGCTTCATCCAGGAAATCAGGAACGGTTGCACCGACGGGCGAAACAGGGTGACCAGGGGTGGGGGAACCGTGGCCACTGTTTGTCCGGCCGCCAGTTGCTTGATGATCGCCAGGGACTGGTCCCTGGTCTCGGGCATGGTGGCCAGTCTTTCGGTCAATTGAATCTCCATCACCTTGTCGATCGACCGGCCGGCCCCGGCGATCGATACCACGGCTGCAACCGGGGTTGCCTGGGCGGTGAGCAGGGCCACGAGTGATCCCTGGCTGTGGCCGATGATTCCCACCCGTGAGATGTTCTTGTGCTTCCGCATCAGGTCGAGCCACCCCCGTGCGTCGGTGACCAGGGAGTTGAACCGGAAGTCGTTTTCTTTGCCCTGGGTGAAACGGCTCCGGCCACTGCCTCGCTTGTCGAAACGCAGGGCGGCAATCCCGTGGCTGGCCAGTGCGGTGCCGAGCTTTTTCATGTAATCGGACTTCAAGGTGGCCTGGTTACCGTCCCGATCGTTGGGGCCAGAACCGGAGATGACCAGCATGGCAGGAAAAGGGCCGTCACCGCTGGGCCAGTCGATCGTTCCGTGGAGCGTGGCATCGGGAACGTTTAGGACGACGTCTGCGCCGTGTTGTGCCTGGCTGGTTGTGGGCGGGGCGGGGGTCGGTTCGGGCTTGGGGGCTGGGAGAAAGAAAATGCCCGCGACCTGGCCGTCGGAGTTCATTGATACACGAAATACGAGCTGTGCCTTTTCAAAAGTGCACAGGAGATCGACCACCTGGTTGGCCTGGATCGTCGTCTCTTGGGCGGTTGCGGCCACCGACTGATACCCACCAGCCTGGGCCAGGATGGTCTCCCAGGTCGCTTTCAACTTGTCGACCGGGAGTGCCTTGAGAACTTCTGGTGAGAACGCCTTGGCCGCTGTGGAAAAACGGCTGGCGGTGAGATGGGCCAGCAATTCGCGAGCTACGGTTTCGGCCGGAGAGTGCAACACCGGTGGAGTTTGGGGAGGATCGGCCGGGGGAGTTGGTGTCTTGGCTGGAGGCGACGTGGTGGTCTCGGGGCCAGCGATGATCGTGGGAGAAGGAGGTGAGGCAGGTGGAGTTGGCTCAGTCGCGGTGTCATTGCAGCCGACCAGGGACCCCAGGGTGATCGCGACCCCGATTCCCATGCGTGCCAGGAAATGCCGGGCGGACGTCGTCGGAGTGTCTTGCAGCGGCATGGTGAGGTGTCCTGGAACTGCTGGCTTTTTAGTCGAGCGCCTTGTTGGGGAAGATCGTCGATGCACGGTGCTCGGTCTTCATGAGTTCTCGGATCCGTGCGACGATCTCGGGATGCTTGGCGGCGAGATCGTGAGACTCCGAGATATCCTGATCGAGGTCGAAGAGTTCAATTTTCAGCCTGTTGGGGTTGTTTGGCCGAAGGAGGCGTTGCCGAACTCCCTTCCATCGTCCCATCCAGATGGCCTGCTGCCCCCCATACCCGGCAAACTCGCGATACAGGAACGGCCGGGGAGGCTGTTGTTTTCCGTGGAGGGTGTCAGCCAGGCTGATGCCGTCGACTCCGGTAGGAAGTGCCTGGCGGCTGCCGGTCAGGGAGAGCAGGGTTGGGATCCAGTCTTCGAATCCCGTGACAAAATCCGACGTGGTTCCCCTGGGGATGTGGCCGGGCCAGCGGGCTATCAGTGGCACCCGAACGCCGCCCTCGTAGAGTGACCCCTTGAGGCCTCGTAATGGTTTGACACTGGCAAAGAAGTCATAGTCGACCTCGCGTTTGAGGTGCGTGGTCCCGTTGTCTGATGTGAAAACGACGATCGTGTTGTCGTCCAATTTGAGCTTCTCCAACAGGTCGAGTATCCGTCCGACATAAGTGTCCAGCCGAGTGATCATCGCGGCGTAGGCCGCACGCGGGGTGAAATGTGGTGTGTAACCGCCACCTTTCAACTTGGTGAAGGGCGGGTCGTGCCATTTGAGGGCCAGGTAGGGTTTCAGTGCGTCGTCGGGGACATGCAGTGCCAGGTGTGGGATCACAGTGGGGTAGTAGAGGAAGAAGGGGCGGTCCTTGTTTTTTTCGATGAATCGGAGGGCCTGGGCAGCAATCCGATCAGGGGCATAGTCCTGGCCCTTGAACTGGCTGTAGTTGCCCGGGTTGCTGGTGTCGGCGTCCTTGGCAAAGCGGGCGTGGCCGCCCACAGGAGGATTGTTCTTCAGCGGAATCCGTTTGTTGTCGCTCCAGAGATACGAGGGGTAATAACTGTGCGCATGGCGCTGGCAGTTGTAGCCGTAGAAACGATCGAACCCCTGTTTTAGTGGTCCGCCCTCTGATCCCGGGGGGCCGAGTCCCCACTTCCCAAAAGCACCGGTGGTGTAGCCATCTTTTTTGAGGAGTTCGGCCATTGTGACTTCAGTGGCAGGGATCGGGACCTGGCCTTCAGGCCGGACTTCCTTGTTGCTGCGAACCCAGGCGTGGCCGGGATGCTTGCCTGTCATCAGGACACACCGAGACGGGGCACAGACGGCATTTCCCGCATAATTGCGGGTGAATTTCATGCCTTCACGGGCGAGTCGGTCGATGTGTGGGGTGCGAATCTTCTTCTGGCCGTAGCAGCCCAATTCAGCGAATCCGAGGTCGTCGGCCATGATGAAGACAATGTTGGGACGGTCGGCCGCCACGGCGTTTGCCGTCCACGTCCACAGTGTTATGGACGCCAGAATCGCCAGGGTCAGTCGAGTGTGTCGTGTGTTCTCAGGCATGGGTGAGGTGCTTCCAACTCGGTGTTCGAAGTTCTGTTGAGGCCAACATGGCGGTTGCCGCCGGACGGGCTGGGGTTTCCCGGGTTCATGAAGAGATTGCAGCTTGGAGTCGTGTCTGTGGGGCAAGGCCGCGAGTCACACGGCAGTTGCCGGTTTGGTTGGCTCGTTGGAGTAGACGTCGTCGAACGAAGTCAGCGCGATGCCGCCCAGGCGTTCGGCGATAGCCCGGTACGAGGTGCGGCGGAACTCCCACTTCTTGAGGCGAGGCAATTGCTCGAGCCAGTCACACAAGTGAACGGTGCAGAGGTCATGGAACTGCTCCTCGTTCATTTCGATTGCCTCGCCGGTTTCCCGGTTGCGGATGGAATAAGGGGCAGAGGATGCGATCTGATCGTCGAATGTGGAACGATCCATGACGCAGTTGACCCACGCGATGAATTCGGCGTGGTCGCCAATGAGTGCGCGGACCTCGTCGCGTTGCTCCTGCGACAACGCGAATGTCTGGAACATCTCAGTTCCGTAAATCGAGTGGAACAGGCCAGCCCGACAGACCGCGATACTTGCCTTCCAGGCCTGGAGGTCGTTGTAGACGCCGACCAGGTGAGCCAGGAAGACGGTTTCGGTGTGAGGGACATTCTCGGTACCCAGGTCGCGAAGGAACCGGGTCATTGCCTTGTACTGTGGGTCTGTCATGGTGGGCATGGTGGGCCTGGCGGCAGTAAGGGGAAGATGCTGTTCTACGGTTTGAAGTCGACTTCGAGCATTTTTCCTCGCAACTGGGCAAGGGCCTTTTGCTCGTCGGCCATGGGAAGTTTTTCCTCGCGACCCAGCATGGTTTCCAGTCGGGTGACCTGCCGGACGAGTTGGGCGAGTGTTTCCGGGGTCAGTGCTCCTTCGTGATCGTCACCGGGCATGCGGGTGTGATACGTGAAGTGTTTTTCGAGGACCGTGGCTCCCAGGGCCACGGCAGCCAAGCATGCCTCGATCCCACGGCTGTGATCACTGTAACCGATGGGGATATCGGGAAACGCTTTCTGCATGGCGCGAATTGCCAGCAGGTTCACGTTGGGATCCTCGGTCGGGTACTGGCTGGTGCAGTGTAGCAGTGAGAGGGAATCGATGGATCCCAGGCATTCGACCGCCTGCTGGATTTCCTCGATCGTGGCTCCGCCGGTCGAGAGGTAGACGGTGTTGACCTGGTTGGCACGGGCGTTGACGTGTTCAAGCAAATCGAAGTCGACGATGCGACTGGACGCGAGTTTCAAGGCGGTCAGTCCCATGCGGTCGACCAGGAAGTCGGTCGACCGGCGGGTGAAGGTGGAACTGAGAAAAGTGATGCCCAACTCGCCACACAATTGCTGCATCTCGAAGTGGACGTCCTCGGGCATCTCGACCCCGCGGAACCAGTCAAACCATTCATGGTCCGGTCCGAACTGATTGGCCGTGTAGGTTTGGAACTTGGCGACTGTGGCCCCATTGGCGGCGGCCTCGGTGACCATTCCGCGGCAGACATCCCAGCGGCCGTAATGATTTTCGCCCAGTTCGGCGATCAGGACCGTGTTCAACTCAGGTTCCCCCGTTGTGGTATCAGAACAGCGATCACCCGCCGACGATTTCCAGTGGCCGATTCTTCTTCCAACGTCCGCGTGTGAAGTCGGGGACGTCCATGGTCTGGCTGCGGTTGGCGATGGAGCGTTCACTGAGTTCGGAAACCACGCTCCAGGCGGCGGCGTCATAGACATCCATGTCGGGTTCCGTGCCGGTGTGCAAGCATTCGATCAACCGATGGATTTCCATGTAATCCATTCCGCCATGCCCTTTGCCCTGGGCTTCTCGGATCAATTTCTTCCACAGCGGGTGTTCGTACTTCGACTGGAATGTGTCGATTGGTTCCCACTTGTGGCCACGAGCATTGGACTCCAGGGCGATCCGGTCAGGATAGCCCTGCACGATGCCCCTGGTGCCCTGGACCATGTTGATCCGCGTGTAGGGGCGTGGCAGCTGCGTGTCGTGTCCGAGCGTGATGGTGCGTCCCTTCTTGGTTCGGATCATCGTTGTGTTGACGTCGCCCGACTTGTACTTGCGGGTCGCCAGCGGATGCTTGGCTCCGAAGCGGTCGGCGTAGAACACGTTGAGCCCGCGGGAGATGCTGCTCATGGAGACCAGGTAGTCGAATTGGTCCCCCCGGTTGATGTCCATGCACTGGGCGACCGGACCCAGCCCGTGGGTCGGATAGAGGTTGCCGTCTCGATGGATCTTGTTCTCGAGCCGCCAGCGAACCTCTGCGTCGGCTCCGATAAACTCGCGGTCATCACGCAATTCGTGCAGGTAGCCCGCTTCGCCGTGAACCAATTCACCCAGCAGTCCCTGGCGGACCATGTTGAGTACCATCATCTCCGTGCGGCCGTAGCAGCAGTTTTCGAGCATCACGCAATGGCGGTGTGTTTTCTCGGCGGTTTCCACCATCTGCCAGCATTCGTCGATGGTCACGGCGGCGGGAACTTCCGTCGCGGCATGGTGACCGTTTTTCATGGCCGAGACGCAGACCGGCACATGCCACCGCCAGGGGGTGGCGGTGACAACCAGGTCCAGGTCGTCGCGTTCACAGAGTTTGTCGAACGCGCGTTCGTCTGGGAAATAGGCGTCGGGCTTGGGCTGCCCGGCCGTGACGGTTGTCTTCTGGGCCAGTTGGCAGCGGTCTTCCAGGAGGTCGCAGACGGCTTTGACCTGGACTCCGGGTTGATCCAGTAGCAATCTCAGCAGGTGGAATCCACGTCCCCCGATCCCGACCATTCCGACGCGGATCTGAGGAATCGGCTTCAATCGCGGGTCCGCTGCTTTTTCTTTTTTTTGTGCGGGGTCGTCGGCCTGGGCCAAAGCTGGAAGGACAACTCCGGCGCCGACTCCCGCTCCCAGTTTCATCGCGTCTCGCCTGTTGAAGTCTGTGGTCATGGAAGTGGTCTCCCCGCGGATTCAACGGACCGTTCTGGATGAGGCGACAAGGCGTTTGGGGAACAGTGTACAGCAGAGACGGTGTCGAAATCGCGTGGATTGGTAGAATGCGTCTTTCGGAATTTACCGAGCGTGGCTGTTTGAAATTGACCCTCGCCGTGACGGCGGGCCACAATGGCCAACTCGAGTCCTCTCGTTTTGGTGGCGAATCCTTTCGCTGTGAGAACCTGGAACCTGTGTTGACGTTCACAAAAAGACTGGAAACGGCTGTGAGATCGATCCTGCTTGGGGTCGGCGTGTTCGTCGGACTGTGTGGCGACGTGCTGTCGGCCGATCGGATCGTGGTTGAGCCCGAGCGGATAGAAATCATCAGCCAGCTCGACCAGGTTCAACTGCTGGTCACTCTGAAAAAGGAGTCGGGAGAGGAACGGGATGTGACACGAGTGTCCTCGTTCATCCTCGAAGGAAAAGCGGTCGCGTCGATCGATTCGCGAGGACGCGTGGAGGCGGCGGCAGCGGGAGAGGCAACCCTGGTGGTCCGGCACGGCGAATTCGTGGCACGGCTCCCGGTCGTGGTCGGCCAGGGGTTCGACCAGGGAAGTTCGCGATTTGTTGATCACGTGTTGCCGGTGTTGAGCCGTTCCGGATGCAACCAGGGAGCGTGTCACGCATCGCAGTTTGGCAAGGGGGGCTTCAAGTTGTCTGTCTTCGCCTTTGCTCCCGAAGCCGATCACCTGGCGTTGACCCGGGAATGGGACAACCGTCGCGTTTCGCTGGTCTCGCCGGAGGACAGCCTGGTGCTGCGGAAGGCCACTCTACAGGTCGGTCATGGTGGCGGTCGTCGATTTCTCCCGGATACCTATGCCTACAACGTTCTGAAGATGTGGGTTTCCGATGGTGCGCCGGGGCCGGTTGAACCAGGACAATCGGAATCCACGCGGATCGTCGGACTCGGCGTTTTTCCGCATGAACGGACCTACCGGTCGGGACAAACCCAGCAATTACGCGTTGTTGCTCGATATGCCGACGGTCACCTGAATGATGTGACTCGGCGAGCGGCATTCGACAGTCTCGAGTCGGGAATCGCGAGCGTGGACAGTGATGGACAACTCGCGGTTACCGGCAGCGGCCAGGCGGCGATCATGGTTCGATTTCGCGGACAGACGGCCGTTTCACATGTCATTTCTCCGTTCTTGGCGACTCCGGCGGTGGCCCGCGACACAACGGGTCACAACCTGATCGACAAGCACGTCGCCCGCCGCTGGGAGAGACTCAATATGCGGCCGGCGCCGCGTTGCAGTGATGCGGAGTTCATCCGACGGGCGTTTTTGGATTGCCTGGGCACGCTGCCACGGCCCGAGGTGGTGGAGCGATTTCTGGCTTCCGACGCGGCTGACAAGCGAGATCGGTTGGTGGACCAGATCCTGGGGCTGACCGGTGATCCGGCACTGGATCTCTATGTCGACGAGTGGAGTACGTTTTGGACTCTGAAGTTCTCTGACGTCCTCCGCAACAATCGCAAGACATCGGGCGACGCCGGGATGTGGGCCTTTCACAACTGGATTCGTCAATCGCTGCGTCACAACAAGCCGTACGACCAGTTCACCCGGGAATTGATCACCGCACAGGGGTCAATTTTCGAACACGGTCCTGCCAATTTTATCGCCTCGTCTCGCCGACCGACCGACGTGGCGACGATTTCAGACCCGGCCGACCTGGCCGAGACAACCGCGCAGGTGTTTCTTGGCATCCGGTTGCAGTGTGCCCGGTGTCACCACCATCCGTTCGAGTCGTACAGCCAGTCGGATTTTTATGGCCTGGCAGCGTTCTTCACACGGCTGGACAGCAAGTCCAGCGGAACGTTCGGTGAGTTGGGTTTTGATGCGGTGGTGAGCCTGGCTCCGTTGGGTGCCGGCCGGGCGATGAAACATCCTCGGAGCGGCCAGGTCGTCGCTCCGCGTCCACTGGGTGGAGTGGCCGTGGACACCCGGGGTGTTCTCGACATCCGCGAGCCGCTGGTTGACTGGTTGGTGTCGCCGAAGAATCGGTTGTATTCGCGGAATATTGTCAACCGGATCTGGGGCCATTTTCTGGGCACAGGAATTGTCGAGCCTGTCGACGATCTGCGTTCGACAAATCCTCCGACAAACCCACAATTGCTGGATGCCGTGGCGGACGATTTCGTGGCTCACAAGTACGATCTGAAGCACCTGATGCGCAGGATCATGACATCGGCCACCTACCAGCTGTCGTCGACGGCTCATCCGGAACATGTCAACGACCGGCGGTTCTACACTCACTACAACGTGAAACGGTTGTCGGCCGAGGTTTTGCTGGATGCGATCGACCACGCTTGTGGAACTCACGAACGGTTTCCCGGGGTTCCACCCGGTACCCGTGCCATTGCGTTGCCTGACCCCAATTTCGAATCGTATTTTCTCGACACGCTGGGCCGTCCCAGGCGGTTGACCAATTGCGAGTGTGAGCGGACGGCCGAGCCGAACATGTCCCAGGT
>CAWVUS010000063.1:0-19829 GCA_963933195.1 uncultured Planctomycetaceae bacterium | reverse complement strand
CTCGTGCGTCGGCCAGGACTCCCTCGGGGTCGTCCAGGAACGCATCCCGACACCCGCTGCAGCAGACCCAGTAGGTCTTGCCCTTGTAGCTCACCTTCGAAGTGCCCTTACCCTCGGTGACGATACACAACGGTCCAATGTTGGCCGTGGCCAACCGGGTGCCGGCTCGCGTGTAACCGATACCAGCCACACGGGTGTAAAACGTGCTGCCCTTGCGACGGCGTTCGTGCAGCACCAGTGTCCGCTTGGAATTGAGGGCACGGATGGTCAGCCGGTGCACCTGTCCCTTGCCGTCGGGTTTGGATTCGAGCACCAGTGCTCCCTGGGAGCCCGGCTTGCCGGTGTAGTTCCGTTTGGTCTTGTCGGCCATCGTGGCCTGCAGGGTGAATAGCTTGGCGCTGGGGTCGTAGGCGAAAATCCCGTCGACGATCAGCTTGCTGCCGGTCGATTTGAAGCGGATGGCGACCGTGGCTGTGCCGGCGGCAGAGTTTTTGTCCTTGGCGGCCGGTTTGCTGCTCTGGAATTGCCAGGTCCAGTTGGCTTTCTCGCTCCAGGCTCCTGAGGCCGAACCACGACGCGGTTGTCCGACTCCACGCCAACTGCCGATCACGGGATTGAACCGCCTGAGCGCTTCCTTGGCAGTTGCCGGAGGTATGGCGGTGGCCGAACCGGCGGGCTTGTCGTTCTGAGAGTGCACCTGGGCCGGGAGACAGCAGGCCAGTAGGCCGAGAGCAACTGGCAGGAGTTTCGACTGTCGGGACATGACAACGGCTCTCCGTGACAAGAGATTCCTATTCCCACGATACCACGCCGTGGCAAAATGCGCGGGGCTTTTCCCTGGTGAGGGGCTGGGACACGAGTTTTCAGGAACCGGACGTTCCGCGAGTCAGTTCGCCGAAGCGGGTCATCAGGTCGCGGGTGATCGGGCCGGGTGTCCCGTCACCGATGGTACGACCGTCCAGGCTGACGACGGCGATCACCTCGGCCGCCGTCCCTGTCAGGAAGCACTCGTCTGCGATGTAGATGTCGTGTCGCACCAGCGCAGTTTCCCGGACCTCGTGTCCGGCATCCCGGGCCAGGTCGATGACCGAGTTGCGGGTGATGCCCTCGAGGATTCCGGAATCGGTGGGCGGAGTGCGGATCAGCCCATCCTTGATAATGAAGATGTTGTCCCCGGTGCACTCGGCCACTTCTCCGTTGTGGTTGAGCATCAGGGCCTCGACGCAGCCCGCGTCGGTACCCTCGATCTTGGCCAGGATATTGTTGAGATAGTTGAGGGACTTGATTCGCGGGTTGAGTGCGCCGGGGTGGTTGCGGATCGTACTGGCGGTGACCAGTTCCATCCCGTTCTCGTAGATCTCCTCCGGATACAGCGTGATCGTGTCGGCGATAATGATCACGACCGGATGGGAGGTTTTACGGATATCAAGGCCCAGCGTGCCGACTCCGCGGGTCACGACTAGTCGGACGTACCCGTCAGCAATGTCATTGGCCTGGACCGTCTCGTTGACCGCTGCGACGAGTTCCTCGTGAGGAATGGGAATCTGCAGTCGGATGGCCTGGGCACTCTCGTACAGCCGGTCGACGTGTTCGGATAGCAGGAAGACATTGCCCCCGTAGACGCGGATGCCTTCAAAGACGCCATCGCCATAGAGCAATCCATGGTCGAAGACGCTGACTGTGGCCTGGTCGGCGGGGACCAGTGAGCCATCGATGTAGACGCTTTTGGCCATCTTGTTGGACGAGACTGGGGCAACGGGACGGGATACTGTTCTGAGCGAGACCACCCCCGGTCGAGGGCTGTTGGAACTGGCCCGGTTGCCCGTCCTAGGCGGCCTGGCTCACCGTTTCGACGCGGCCTTCACCGAGTCGTACGATGCGATGAGCCTGGCAGGCGATCCGTTCATCGTGTGTGACCATGATGATAGTCAGCTGCTGAAGCTCGTTCAAGCTGGCCAAAAGAGACATGATTTCCTGGCCGGTGGTTGAATCGAGGTTGCCGGTGGGTTCATCGGCAAGCAGCACCCGCGGTTGTCCGATCAATGCCCTCGCGATGGCCGCGCGTTGCATTTCGCCTCCCGAGAGTTCGCTGGGGCGGTGCTTGACCCGGTGGCCCAGGCCGACCTTGTCAATGATCTCGTGGGCCTGATCGTGAATCGCTTTGCGGTGTGTCCACCAGGTGAATGCCGAGTGCCGAATGGCCAGGGGGGAGATGACGTTTTCCAGGAGCGTCAATTCGGGCAACAGGTGATAGCTCTGAAAGATGAAACCGAAGTTCTGGTTTCTGAGTGTGTCACGTTGCCGTTCGTTGAGATTGTCGATCCGCCGTCCATCACAGTGGACTTCGCCGACATTGGGAGCGTCGAGCAGACCCAGGACGTGGAGCAGGGTGCTCTTTCCCGACCCGGATTGGCCGACGACGGAGAGGAATTCTGCTGGTGCGAGTTCGAGATCGATCCCACGGAGGACGGGGATGATCAATTCTCCCTTGCGATAGGATTTTTCCAGTGCCACGCAGCTCAGTCGTGGGGTCGCCATCTCACCGGCTTGGCCAAAACCCTGTCCCGGGGCCTCTGACAATTGCACCCCGGACGGGCCATCGCCGGTCGGGGCCGAGATCGCCGTGGCCCAGGCATCGCGGGCCTGCTGGCTGAGGTCCTGCGATGCTTGCGGTGGTGTGGTCATGGCAAGGTGTCCTTGAAAATCACTCGTACCGCAGTGCCTGGACCGGGTGAAGCTTTGCGGCTCGCCGGGCGGGCAAGATGCTGGCCATGACTGCGATTGCGACGGCTCCCAGGGCGACCCACGCGACCGTTAGCGGGTTGACTGCCGTGGGGATCTCGGGGAAGTAGTAGATTGTCTCGTCAAAGACCTTGCGACCCAGCAGCCAGGTGATTCCGGATTCGATCTGGTTGATGTAGTAGACAAATGTCAGGCCCAGCAGCACCCCGACGCCGCTGCCGACAATGCCCAGGGCCAGCCCGTAGCCCAGGAAGATCGACATGATGCCCTGGCGGCTGGCTCCCAGGGCCTTGAGGATCCCGATGTCTCGAGTTTTCTCGACAACGATCATGTAGAAAATGGCCAGGATGCCGAATCCGGCGACGGCGATGATCAGGAACAGCAGGATGTTGAGAATGCCAGTTTCCAGTTCCACGGCTGCCAGCAGGGGGCCCTGTTTTTGTTGCCAGGTTCGGACCGAATAGAGGTGGGCGGGGAAAGCGGCCCGCAGCCGCTGGACGACCGTCTCGGCGTCCTCGAAGTTCTTGAGCTTGACCTGGATCGATGTCACGGCACGGTCGCCGGTTGACGGGTCAATCATGCCGCGAGTCTGTTGAAGTTCCTCGATGTTGCAGAAGACGAGATTCGAGTCGTATTCGCTCATTCCGCTTTTGAAGACATCGATCACCGTGGCGGTGAAGTGACGTGGTTCGGGTGGGCGTCCGGCCGAGACAGTCGTGATGCGGACGTCCTCGCCGGCCAGCACCATCCGCTCGATCTGGATCTCACCGGTCTCCTTGTCCTCGACGGGAAACTCGATCAATCCGGCTCCGAGATAGACTCGTGCCGGCAGTGGATCGGCCGGGTCGGCCAACTCGATCTGTTCATCACGGGTCGTTGGTGGTGCGTCGAGCGCGTCGAGGTTGTGTGTCGAGGGCGGGACCGCCGGTGACAGTTCAAGACCAGGCGGCGGCGTGAGATCGCCGGGAGCCTGAGAGGGTGGGGTGTCGAGGTCGGGGAGTGCGTGTGGTGGTGGTGCGGCATCCGTGCCACCGGCGGGCACGATGGTCCGGGGCTGGTTCCATTCAAGTCGACGTTGCTCGAGTTCGACCATCATACGACGGTGTTCGCGGGCCTCGGCCGTCAGCATCCACGTGGGGCTGGGGATGGGCAGTTGCATGGCCAGCGACTGCCCATCGCGAGAGATTGCCAGGTCGATAGTCGATCGGTCGGTGGAGTTCTTGAGCCGGGATGCGAGTTCCTTGGTGTCAGCAACCGCCAACCCGTTGCATCTGGTGATGAGGTCTCCGGCGTGGAGGCCAGCGACATCAGCGGGACTGCCGTCAAGCACCGCGGCGATGCGGCAGCCGGGATTGGTGTCGTTCTCGAGAGCCAGCCCCACGCGGCGTCCGGACGTGAAGGAGGTGAGGTTGGTCACGAGCGGGCTGACCGCTCCCTTGGTCCGCGGATCAATTCCGATCAGGGTGACCGGCCGCGTGATGACCTGCCCACGGTACTTGAAGCTGATCATGCCGTAGACTTCGACCGTGGCGGTCATCGCCTCGACATAGTTCCCGGCGACCTCCTGGATTTCCTGCATCCGTGCGGCGGCGTCAGGGTCACCGTCGAGAGTGTGGGTTTCGACAACGATATCGGCCAGGATGCCGTGGATCCGTTCCCGCATCTCGGTGGCGAAACCGGCCATCACGCTGTTGACCACGATCATGGTGGCCACACCCAGCATCACGCTGATGATACTGGCCATCGCGATCCAGCGGGTCCGCAGGTAGCGGAGGCAGAGCTGGAGCTTGTACATGGCAGTCCCTTGCCGTTGTGCGAGAATCCGTCTCGCCGTCTTTTCAACTTCTCGAGTAGTTTCGCCTATTCGTCCGAGTTTGTCTCGTTCGATCCAGGTGTTTCGGGTGTCTTGTCATCGGTCGCGGCTGCCGAGTCTCCACCTGTGGACTCGGGTTTTAGCAGCGGGAAGAAAATCACGTCGCGGATCGAGCGGCTGTTGGTCAGTAACATCACCAGCCGGTCGATGCCGACACCCATTCCTCCGGCCGGTGGCATGCCGATCTTCAGGGCCTCGAGGAACTCGGTGTCGAGCTTGGCCATCGAGTCTTCTTCGTCGAGGCCATCCAACTGGGTGCGGAACAATTCGTCCTGGAGCAGTGGGTCGTTGAGTTCGGTGTAGGCGTTGGCCAGTTCCATGCCGTGGATGAACAGTTCGAATCGCTCGGCAATTTCGGGGTTGTCGGCTTTCCGCTTGGTCAGGGGGCACAGGCTGGCGGGATAGTCGATGACGAAGATCGGCCCCCGCAACGCGTCTTCGACGGTTTCCTCGAACACCTTGTTGACGACGACGTCGGGGTGCACACCGTCGGTTTCGATTTCCAGTCGGCTGGCGATCTCGGTCACGGCCGCGGTGTCACCGATGTCGCATCCGGCGTGTTCCAGGAACAACTCGGCGTAGGTTCGGCGTGGCCACGGCGGCGTGAAGTCGATCTGTTCATCACCCCAGGGCAGTACCATCCCCTCTCCGAGCACCTCGGTGGCGTCGACGACGATCTTCTCGACCAGGTCCATCATCGACTGGTAGTCGCCGTAGGCCTGGTAGATCTCGATCATGGTGAACTCGGGATTGTGTGTCGCATCGATGCCCTCGTTGCGGAACACACGGCCGATTTCAAAGACACGCTCGACCCCACCGACCATCAGTCGCTTGAGGTGCAATTCGAGCGCAATCCTCATGAACAGTTCGATTCCCAGCGTGTTGTGCTCGGTGATGAAGGGCCGGGCTGCAGCTCCTCCGGCCACCGCGTGCAACACTGGAGTCTCGACTTCGGTGAAGCCCGCACCCGAAAGCGTCTGGCGAATCGAGTGGATGATGCGGGTTCGCTTGAGCATCCGCTCGAGAACACCGTCGTTGTAGATCAGGTCGATCGAACGTTGCCGCAGCAACATCTCGACGTCCTTGGCCCCGTGGAATTTCTCGGGGGGTTGGGCCAGCGACTTGCAGAGCATCGTGATCTTCTCTGCGAAGATTGTCTTCTCGCCGGTCTTGGAGACCCGCAGCGAGCCGTCGATGCCAACCAGGTCGCCGAGATCCAGTGCGCCGATCAGTTCCCACTGTTCGTCGCTGAGATCACCACGCGAGACCATCAACTGGATCCGACCGGACCAGTCCTTGATGTGATAGAACTTCAGCTTGCCCCGGTTGTTGCGGAGCATGATCCGTCCGGCCACACGGACGGTGTCCCCGTCGGTGCCGGGTTCCGCCGGACATCTCTCGCGGGCCTGCGAGATCGGGATGTGGTCGTCGAACCGCTGGCCCCAGGGGTCCATCCCCAGGTCCTTGATCTTTTGCAGCTTCTCAAGCCGCGCGGCTTCGAGACGATTTGGTTTGGGAGAATTCATCTATCAAGGTCCGCGGGAGAGACCTTGTGCGGGAGTGGGCGGAAATTCAAGGGCTAAGAATTGCGAGATAATCGGGGAAAAGCGGGCTGTCGTCAATGCGAGTGTCAATCGGCCAGCGACTGTCCCACGCTGTCGACGAAGTGGTGCAGCAACTGGAGGGACTCTCGGGCCTGCTCGTCGGTGATGGTCATCGGTGGGCTGATCCGCAGGACGGTATTCGCCAGTGGTCCCAGCAGGTGGATCCCGTCACCGCCATCGGCGGCCAGGTAGCACGCTTGGACAATGGCGTTGGCGACGTCACCGGCGGGGGTGGTGCCGACATCGGCACACTCGATGCCATAAACCATTCCCTCGCCGCGGACCTTCGAAACCACTCCGGTTTCCTTGAGTCGTCCGAGTTCTTCGAAGAACAGGGGTTCCAGTCGCCTGGTGTTCTCGAGCACGTCGGAGTTTTCGAAGGCGTCCAGCGTGGCGATGACGGCGGCACATCCGATGGGGTTGGCACTCCAGGTGTCAGAGGCTTCGCCGTACTTCAGGCTGGCCAGTACGTCGCTACGCCCGACGACGGCGCTGACAGGGATCCCGTTGCCCAGTCCCTTGCCCAGCGCGACGAGGTCAGGAGAAATCCCGTATTTTTCAAAAGCGAACATCCGGCCGGTCCGGCCGAAGTTGGCCTGGACCTCGTCGAGGATGAACAGGATGTCATGGTCGCGGCAGAACGACTCGAGCATTTGCATGTACGCCGGAGGCGGGTGGTAGCTGCCGCCTCCGCCGAGATACGGCTCGGTGATCAGGGTTCCGATAGAGTCCCCCAGTTCGTCCCAGAGTGTTTCGAGCTCTTCCTGGTACGGCGAGAGGTCGAGTTCCCCACCGTAGCGGTCGGCGTCGTCCCAGTCGGCCATGGGGAAGCTGATGAATCGCACGCGTGGATCCCGGTCGTGGTCGGTTTCGCATCCGGTGACGGCACCGGCAAGTCCCTTCTTTCCATGGAACCCGTAGCGGGTGGCCAGGATGGTGTCTCGTTCCGGCCGCAGGTGCAGGCAGGCCCACAGGGCTTTCTGGATGGCTTCGGATCCCGACGCGGCCCAGCACACCGAGTCGAGACGTTCGCCTCCGGAACTGGATGCGACATTGGCCAAGAGCCGCTCGACTGCCGTGGCCTCGATCTCTGTCACCGCGTTGTATGCGGTCAGCGTGAGGGCTTCGGCATATCCCTCTCCTCCAGCAAGTGTTTCGGCGTCCCAGCCCAGCAACTCGGCAAGCCGCTTGAGCCATCCACGGGGGTTGTGTCCGAGGTTGGCGACGAGCACACCGGAGGTGAAGTCGTAGAGCCGTCGCCCCTCGGGGGTCCAGTGAAAGACGCCCGCCGATCGCGCCAGCACGGCTTGGCTTGGAGTGAATGTCCGCAGGGCCACGGGCTCGCGGGTGCCGATGACTTCGCGTGCGGCGTTGGAACGATCTTCACCGGGAAACTGGATCGGTTGGTTCATGGTTGTTTCCGGATGGGCCGGGATGTGGGTGTTGTGATTCAAGAGTTTAGCAATACAGCTGGATGGTGGGGAGCGGGGTGGGGCGTGGTTGTCGTGACCGGTTTCATGGAATGCCCGGTCGATTGGCTCGAGAGTTGTCCAGAACAGTTGGCTGGTGAATTCGGTTAGGCTGTGTAAAACGCTGTGAAACGCGTGACGACTCAGGCCCAGGCACCCGGTTGCACATGTCTCTCTACCGCACATTCGTGGGACTGAAGGTGCCGGTGACTCCCGAGTTGGCGGAGGTACTGGAGTGGCTGGGGCGGCTCGGGCCTGCGGTGCGTCCGGTGCGTCCGGAGTGCCTGCACTTGACCTTGAAATTTCTCGGCGAGACGCCCGCCGGCCAAGTCAGAGACATCGTCGCGACATTGACCGAGGTCGTGTCGGGGTGTGGTGCCTTTGACCTGGGTTTCCGTGGGGTCGCGCTGATGCCGTCACATCGGCCGCGGGTGGTCTTTGCGGATCTGGATGATCCGCTTCACGACGCATCCAAGGTTGGTGGGCCGGCCACGGCGATCGAGGACTCGATGGCAGGATTGGGTTTCGCCCGGGAGAGTCGTCCCTACCGGCCCCACCTGACGCTGGCGCGTATTCGGGGCCGACCACCTGTGGAACTCGACGAACTGGTCGAGGCGTTTGATGAGGTGCCTTTGTCGGAGTTGACCTGCACTGAGTTCGAATTGATCCGTTCAGAACTTGGCCCTGGTGGGGCGCGGTACACGACACTGGCGCGGTTGCCGTTGTCGGGTTGATCGGCCGTGCCGATCGCCATGAGCCGGGCGTGAGGTGTCTTGCATCCGGCCACATCCGCGCCGACAATGGCGGCGGCGCGGTCGTGTGGAAACACGCTTCCGATCCGACAGGTTGTGACGGGATTTCTGAAGAGGAGCATCATGAGCGATCGACCCCGAGTAATTCTTAGTGCCTTTGCCGACGAGGCGGCCAATCACAAGTCGGCTCTCGAACAACTCTCGGTGATGGCTGCCGTGGGGCTGAGGTATTACAGCCCGCGATTTGTCGACGTGACGGGTTCCGGTGAGGTGAAGCACGTCGTCGAACTGGACGAGGCTGAACTGGCCCGCCTGATCGAACTCCACGAGGAGTTCGGCATGAGCGTGACCGGGATTGGTGCGAGGATCGGTAAGATCAAGCTGCTCGACCAGGAGGACGGTTCGCACAACGTCTTTGTGCCCTTTGACGAGTACCTCGAGGGTGAGGTGGCCTCGACGATCCGCGTGTCACAGGCACTGGACACGAAGTTGATTCGTGGTTTCTCCTTCTACCACCCGCAGGGAACCGATCCGGTTGACTACATTCCCCAGGCGGTTGACCAACTGGGGCAGATCGTCGATCGGACCAGCGCGGCCGGCCTGGTCTACGGGCTCGAGATCGAGCCGAACCTGATCGGTGAGACGGGCGAGTTGCTGGCCGAATTGTGTCGCCAGGTCGACCATCCCGGCATGGTCTGTATCTACGACGGTGGCAATGTCGCGGCACAGAACAAGTCGCGCTTGCAGGTTCACGCCGAACTGGTCGATATGATTGACCACATCGGCTGGATGCACATCAAGGATTACACGATTGATCCGAGCCTGACATGGACCGGTGCGGTCGACGAGGAGCGATTGAAGAACTTCGTTCCTGCAGACGTCGGCGATGCGGGGCATGACGCGTTGCTCCGCGAGTTGAAAGGGCGATTGCCGGCACTCGAGGCCAAGATGCAGGCGTTGGGAGCTCCCGGGTTTTTCCTGGAGGTTGAGCCACACCTGAAGGGTGGGGGCCAGTTTGGTGGTTTCAGTGGTCCGGATGGCATCGGCGTGGCCCTTCGCAGCCTGTGTCGTGTGCTCGACTATGTCGGCATCGATTACGCGTTGAGAGATTTTTCGGATATCCAAGAGGCCAGGGGTTTCTAGCGGAACCGGTGAGGAGAGAGCCATGAGCGAATACGATCTCGCCAGCCTGTCTGACCTGGTGGCCTGCCCCGGATGCCAGGGGCAACTGTTTGTGACGAGCGAGAGCCTGGTTTGTACCGAGAGGATGTGTCGGCTGAGTTTTCCGGTGCGAGAGGGAATCCCGGTGCTGTTGATCGACGAGGCCGAATTGCTGGAGGAGGCGAATTGGCACGCGGTGGTGGGAGATCGTGCTGTTGATTCCAGGGCCGTTCAGTCGGTCGGTGAGACCGAAACCGGGGCGAATGAGGAGAATGAGCTATGAGTCGAAACCGGCTGTTATCAATCGTTGTGGTCCTGTTCGTGGCTGGTTGGTTGTCCGGCGAGATGATTGACACCGCCTGTGCCCAGTCGAAGCCCGCTGCCAAGAAAAAGCCGGGTTCCAGATCCGACAAGGCCGTGCGGTACACGTTCCGCAAGCTGCACGATCCCAACGGCATCGGCAAGTTCTACATGGGCCGCGAGATTGCTCACGTGATGGGGTACGGCTTCAACGGTGCGGGAGCCCGTTGGCTGGAGCGTGTCGAGCGGGAGCGGGAGGAGAGGTTGGCGCTGATGGTTCGCAGCTTGAAGTTGAAACCCGGTCAAACGGTGGCAGACATTGGATGTGGTAGCGGCGTGGTGACGGCATTGTTGGCCCGGGCAGTCGGCCTGGAGGGTGGGGTGATGGGCGTCGATGTGCAGCCCCAGATGCTGGCGCGGATGCAAATGCGGATGAAGAAGTTTCGAATTCCCAACGTGACCGCGGTGCGGGGGACCCAGAAGAGTCCCCGGTTGAAGCCGGGTTCGATCGACCTGGCGATCATGGTCGACGTGTACCACGAGTTCGAGTTTCCTTTCGAGATGATCAAGGAAATCGCCAAGACACTGAAACCTGGCGGGCGGATAGCGTTCGTGGAGTACCGCATGGAAGACCCCAAGGTGCCGATATTGCTCGTGCACAAGATGACCGAGAAACAGGTCAAGAAAGAGATCAGCCAGAAGGAATTTGGGTTGGTCTTCAAGGAGACAATCGGGGTCCTGCCGCGGCAACACATCGTGATCTTCGAAAAGCCGACTGGTGAGAAGAAGAAGGTCTCGGGCAAGACGCCCGCTGCTGCAAAAGCCAGCCGGAGATGAACGATCCGGTCGAGGGGTTCGACTGGAACGATCGCGGCACGTTCCTGCGGGCGGGAATCGTCGTCGAGTTGCTCGTGTTGCTGGTGGGTCTGGGGTTGGGTTGGCTGGCCGGGATCAATCCCTGGCAGTTGTGTCATCTCACGCCGGCAGCCCTGGCCTGGGGAGTGGCGGCGACCGGTCCGTTGTTGTTGGCCTTCGGCGTGACCTACAGCGTTCAGTGGACACCCTTGCGGCGGATCCGTGAGTTGCTGCTTGAGATGCTGGGCCGCCCGATGCTCGAGTGCCGCTGGTACGACCTGGCGGTGCTGGCGCTTTTGGCGGGCGTTTGTGAGGAGGTGTTGTTTCGCGGTGTGATTCAGCCGTGGATGGCCGGTGGCGATGCCGCGTATCCGCTGACGATCGGGTTTGGAGTGGCGTTGATCGGCAGCAACCTGCTGTTTGCCCTGTTGCACCCCGTGACCCGCACCTATGCGATCCTGGTTGGCCTGGTTGGCATCTACCTGGGGGTGGTTGGCCTGGTCGATCCGTTGCCGGCGGGCACCAGGCTGGCCGGACAGGCCAACCTGGTCGTTCCGATTGTTGCTCACGCGGTCTACGATTTTCTCGCCTTCCTGGTGATCGCCCGCGAGAGTCGGCGACGGATGCGGTCCGCGTCGATCGTCACCGGGATTGTCGAGTCTGACTGAACGGCTACAATCCGCCACCGCCATCCGGGATGCCAGGACCGGGGTGATTACCGGGGCGAGGACCAGGGCGAGGCAGGGATGGCTGGGGACGAGAGGACACGCGGGCCGCTGGCGTCGGTGCTGACGTGGTTGGTTGGCCTCGTCGTGTCGTTTCCCCGGTTGACCGTGCTGTTGAGCGGTGTTCTGGCGGTTGCGGGTGTGCTGGTGACCGGGATCCAGTTGGAATTCCAGACCAGTCGTTCGGATCTGATTGATCCGGCTGCTCCGTTTCATCGTCGGTGGCTCGATTACGTCCAGGCGTTTCCCGACACGTCGGACCTGGTGGTGGTCGTTTTCGGTCGTGATCGTGTGGCGGTGGAAGTGGCGCTCGAACGGCTTGGCCGCCGTGTGGTCGAACACGACGATGTGTTCCGCAGCGTGCTGTACCGGGTACCCGGTGGCGACGGCAAACGGTCCAGGTATTTCACCTCCGCCGATGGTCGAACGGGGTTCCTGAGAACTGCTCCCGTGGTGTCCGACGACGCCGGATTCGAGGGGGCGGCCTTGGCGATCCGACGGATGCGTGCAGTGATCAGTGAGGTGGAGGCCGAGAACCGCGGGGGCAGTGCCGGAGAGGTCGAGATCGGCTTGACCGGTATTCCGGTGCTCGAGAGCGACGAGATGGTGCGGTCGCAGCGGGACATGATGTGGGCGTCTTTGCTGGCGGCCGCTGGCGTGGCCTTGTTGATGGGGGTGGGGTTTGGTGGTGCGAGATTGCCACTGGTGATCCTGTTCGGCCTGGGCTTGTCGCTGGCGTATTCGTTTGCCGGGACCGCCCTGACCATCGGCCATCTCAATATTCTCTCGGTGTCGTTTGCCGTCGTGCTGATCGGACTGGGAGTCGATTTCTCGATTCATTTCCTGGCGCGTTACGTGCAATCGCGGCAGGGCGAGTCCGGTTTGATCGAAGCATTGAAAGACTCGGCCGCAGAGGTGGGGCCGGGAATCGTGACCGCCGCGGTGACCACGGCCCTGGCTTTCGGATGTGCCTCGTTGACAGAATTCCGCGGGGTGGCCGAATTGGGTTGGATTGCCGGTGGGGGGATCGTGGTTTGCGCGATTGTCACCCTGTTGGTGATTCCGGCCCTCGTGCGTTTGACCGATGCCAGGTTGATGCCGGTGGAGTTCAGCGTGGCGCTGTTGGGAGAACGTTGGCGGCACCGTGTCGCCGAATCTCCCCGCCTGGTCCTGATCGTGTCGTTGGTGGTGATGGCGGTGTCCGGATCATCGCTGGGCGAATGGCGAGACGGTCGATGGGAATGGCTGGTCGGCTACGACGACAACCTGCTGAATCTCCAGGCCGATGACATCGAGTCGGTCCGGGTACAAAAAAGGGTGGCGAATGATCCTGACGGCGGTGCGTTGTTTGCCGTGTCGTTGTGTGATTCTCTGGAGCAGGCCGAGCGGGTGGCGGTCCGGATGGAAGCTTTGCCGACGGTGAATCGAGCAACTCATCTCGGGCGATTTCTACCCGGTGCCGATTCCCAGACTCTCCTGGCCCGGCTTCCCGCTCCGTTGGTGTCTCGCTACCACAGCCGCCAGGGTGACTGGTTGGTACAGGTCGTGCCCCGGAAATCCTTGTGGGATCAGGAACCGTTGAAGCAGTTTGTCACGGAAGTTCGTGGGATCGATCCGGAGGCGACCGGGACGCCGTTGCAGAACTTTGAAGCGGGCCGGCAGATCAAACGGAGTTACCAGGTGGCGGCGGTTGTGGCCGTGGGAGCGATCATCGTTGTGTTGCTGTCGGCATCCCTGGGGCTGTTGAAGGCCCTGGCGATGCTGGCCGTCGGCGGACTGGTGGTGGGTTTCTCGATCGAAGCGGCCTGGCGAGAACAACTCGGAAATCACCCGGAGTTGTGGGCAACTGCGTTTGTCGCCTCCACTGCGGCCGCGGCGTTGGTCCTGGATCCGCGTGCTGTTCGGGACACGTTGTTTGCGTTGTTGCCACCACTGGTTGGTGGTGTGGTGATGCTGGGGGGCATGCAGTGGCTGGAGGTGCCATTGAATCCCGCCAACCTGATCGTGTTGCCATTGGTGCTGGGAATCGGGGTGGATGACGGGGTGCACGTGCTGCACGATTTCCGTTCGCGGCAAGGACGCTACGTGATGTCGCCCTCGACGATTCACGGGGTGTTGCTGACATCCCTGACCTCGATGGTGGGTTTTGGCACCCTGATGATTGCCTCCCACCGTGGCCTTTCTAGCCTGGGATTGGTGCTGTTGCTGGGCGTGGGCAGTTGCCTGTTGGTGGCGTTGGTTCCGTTGCCGGCGGTGCTGAACCTGGTGTCGAGGCCGGCTGGAACGCGGGGTCCAGAGGCGAGTGGTTAGTTGGGGAGGTGGCCGTCGGAGCCTGATTTCTGCGGAATTCGTCTTCTCCCATGCTGCGACCCGGTTATTCTCTGTGGAACTCACCCGGCAAGGAGGCTGCGAGCGAGGATGGATGGAGCAGAATTGCGGCCGACCGCTGATGCGGCTTCGGAGTGGGTGAGGGGGTTGTACTCCTGGCTTGAGACCGTGTTGCCGGGAGAACGTTTCGGAGTGTGGACGGCCAAGTTGGTCGTCGTACTGGTCACTGCCGCCGTGGCCTGGCTGGCCTACGCTGTCACCCGACGGCTGTTGCTGGCGGTGATCGGCAGGATGGCCACACGGACTCGCACCCAGTGGGACGATCGCCTGATTGCCCGGGGGTTCTTCGACCGGATGTCGCGGCTGGTCCCGGCGGTGATCGTTTTTCTGGCGGCTCCGCTGTTTGCCGACCCGTTTCTGTCGAGCCTGGCCCTGGACGAGGTTTTGAAGCGGTTGGCGACCGTCTGGCTGGTGGTGGTGGTGCTGAGGTCGCTCGGTGCGCTGCTCAATGCCGCCGTCGATATCTACGACTCGATCGATCGCAAGAAGGCCAACCCGATCAGTGGGTTCGTGGGTGGTCTGAAACTGGTGTTGTGGATCGTGGGGCTGATCCTGTGCATTGCCGCGATCACCGGACGAGATCCCTCGGGGTTGGTTGCCGGCATCGGCGCGTTGACCGCGGTGCTGTTGCTGGTCTTCAAGGACTCGATCCTTGGACTGGTGGCCAGTATCCAGATATTCGTCAACGACCTGGTTCGAGTGGGTGACTGGATCGAGATGTCCGCCTACGGTGTCGACGGTGATGTGATCGCGGTGTCGTTGACAACGATCAAGGTCCAGAACTGGGATCGTACGATTGCGTCGATTCCGTCCTACAGCGTGATCTCCGAGTCATTCAAGAACTGGCGGGGGATGCAGGACTCCGACGGTCGCCGGATCAAACGGTCGATCGGCATCGACATGAATTCGATTCACTTTTGCACACCCGAGCAGATCGAGCGGTTTGGCCGTTTCTCGCTGCTGGAGGATTACATCGCCACGAAGCAGGAGGAGGTCACCCACTACAACCAGCTTCACGGGATTGACACCTCGGAGGTGATCAATGGTCGACGCCTGACCAACCTGGGCACGTTCCGGGCGTACCTGATCGCGTACCTGCGTCGGCACTCGGGCATCAACAACGACATGACATTGATGGTCCGGCAGTTGGCCCCGTCGGCCGAGGGTTTGCCGATCGAGATTTACGTGTTCAGTCTCGACAAGGACTGGGTGGCGTACGAGGCGTTGCAGGCGGATGTGTTTGATCACCTGCTGAGCGTGGTGGGTGAATTCGACCTGCGGGTGTTCCAGCGGCCAACGGGACGAGACATGGCGTCGATGGGATCTCAGCAGATCCAGCCGCCGCCCAGCACCCGGTCCTCGTCGTAGAACACGACCGCCTGTCCGGGAGCAACTCCGAACTGCGGTTCGTCGAAAGTCACCCGCACCCGGTCGTCACCGGTCATCTCGACCGCGGCAGCAGCGGCCTCGTGCCGGTACCGGATCTGTGCCTGGCACCGCAATGGCTGGGTGGTGGTGTCGCCGGCCCCGTCGACGAGCCAGTTGAGCCGATCGGCCTCCAGCCAGTCCCGGGCCAACTCCTGTCGTTCGCCCACCACGACACGGTGTGATTCGGGTTCAATCGCCACCACGTAACGAGGTTCTCCAAAGGCAATTCCCAATCCACGTCTCTGTCCTACCGTGAATCGCTCGTACCCGTCGTGTTCGCCAAGGACTGTTCCGGCCGTGTCGACCACTTCCCCCGCCGTGTCGAATTCTCCCCGGTGTCGTTTCAGAAATCCGGCGTAGTCGTTGTCGGGAACAAAGCAGATTTCCTGGCTGTCGGGCTTGTCGAAGACTCGCAGACCGGCCCGTTGGGCGGTCTCGCGGATCTCCGTTTTGGTGGCATCCCCCACCGGAAACAGGACGTGTTTGAGCAATTCGGGGTCGATTCCGAACAGGACATACGACTGGTCTTTGCCGCTGTCGAGTCCACGAACCAGTGCCGGGCGATCGGATCCCGGAGTTGGCAGGAGTTGTGCGTAGTGTCCCGAGGCGATGTGGGTGGCTTCGACCTGGCGTGCGAATTCCCACAGCCGACCGAATTTCAGCCAGTTGTTGCACATCACGCAGGGATTGGGTGTCCGTCCCGAGAGGTACTCGTCGGCGAAGTAATCCTTTATACGACCAAAGGCGTCCTGGAAGTTCAGGGCGTGGAAGGGGATTCCGAGTGAATCGGCGACACGGCGGGCGTCGGCGGCGTCGGAGGCACTGCAGCAGCCCTGGCGATGTTCGGGTTGATTGCCGACGACGGGCAACTCGCAGGAGGTTTCCGAGTGGACCCCTGAGCGCATGAACAGGCCGATCACTTCATGACCCTGTTGCTGCAGCAACCAGGCGGCGGCCGAACTGTCGACACCGCCACTCATCGCCAGGACGACTCGTGTACCCATATCCCGATTCTAGGTGCACTCCCGGCGTGTCGCCAAGGTGCGGGGTGAGGTTATGGGAGAGGATTCTGCGAGCGAGTCGTGGCGGCTGCGGTGCTGGGGGCCGCGATCAGCCCGGTGACCTGGAGCGATTCGACCAGTGCGCGTGCCACGGGACCGGCTTCCCGTCCCCCACTTCCGGCGTGCTCCAGGACAACAACAAAGGCAACTCGCGGCTGGTTGGCCGGTACGTACCCGGCGAACCAGGCGTGGTCCTCAAGGTCTCCACCGACCTCGGCAGTTCCGGTCTTGCCGGCGATGGTGATCCCGGGCAACCGCACTCGCTTGTAACCGGTTCCCCGGGGATCCTCGACGACCCGCTTGAGTCCCGCGCGAACGGTGTCCAGCACGCGTTTGGAGAGTCCAGGGATACGCGTGGTTCTCGGTTCAGCGCGGGTGGCTAGAGCTTCCGGGTCCGGGCCCAGGTCCGAGACAACGTGTGGCGTTACCAGCGATCCGCCATTGGCGATCGCCGCCATCATCCGAACCACCTGGAGCGGTGTTGCCGTGATCGGGCCCTGTCCGATGGCCAGTTGCATGGTCTCGGACACGAGTGGTTTGGTCGGGGGCTTGGGCAGGCGTCCGGCCGATTCGCCGGGGAGATCGATGCCGGTGGGAACCCCGAAACCGAAACTGGCAGCCCAGCGATGCAGGCTGTTGTGTCCGGTTGATCCGGATCGGGCCAGTCGACGGGCGGCGTCGAAGAAGTAGACGTTGCAACTGCGGCACAGTGCGTCGCCCATGTCGGTTCGCCCGTGTCCGATTCCGAATCGGCTGAAGACGTAGCAGCGATGGTGTGAGGGATTGTCCAGGAACCCTCGGCAGGAAATGCTGTGACCCGGTGGCAGGATGCCACTCTCCAGCAGTGCGGTGGCCGAGACCGATTTGAAGACAGATCCGGGCGGCAGGGCCATGCCGGTCACTCGGCAAAAGAGCGGACGGCTGGGGTTGTCCACTATGGACTTCCAGGTGTCAGCATCAGGAGCGAGGATGAGATTGGGGTCGAACCGGGGAGCCGATGCGGCGGCCCGGATGGCTCCGGTGTGCAGGTCGATCACGACGATCGCGCCACCGGAGGATCCTTTCGAGGTGGCCCGGTCGAGCAGTGTCTCGGCCCGCCGCTGCAGGGGCAGTGAAAGAGTCAACTGGATATCCCGTCCCCGTCGTGGTGGTTTCAGGATCCGCGTCGAAACCACTTCACCATGTCGATTGGTTACGATCCGCCGCAGACCCGGTTGGCCTCGCAGGACGGGGTCGTAGCTTTTCTCGACACCACTGGCACCGACCCACTCGCGTTCGGGGACGATTCCCCGATCTTGGGTCTGCTGGCGTCGGTTGCCGACGACATGTGCGGCCAGGCTGCCGTGGGTGTAAACCCGGCGGGTGTTGACTCGCACGGCGACCCCCGGAAATCGTTCGGGATGTTCCTGGATTGCTCCTGCGGCTTCCAGCGAGACGTCCTGGAGCAGCCTGTGGTACTCGAGTTCCTCGGTCACCACGACTGGTTCACGTGCCGCACGCCGCGGTGGCGTTGTCAGGGCTGTCTTGATTTTCTGTATCAGCGAGACTGGTGAGCGAGACGTCGACCGGGAATCTGGTGTTGCCGTGTTTCTGTTCTGTTCGACCGTCTTGACGATTCGTTCGACTCGCTGTTGTACCGTCTCGGCGGCCTCCTTCAATTTGACCTTGTCGACGTGGCACAAGGTTGCCAGGTCCTGCAGCAGGCTTTGCCGACGGAGGAGTACGGTTCGGCGTGCCGCGGCGACTTTTGCCGCGTCGCGTCTTTCACGTGGTTTCAACTGCGACAGGGCCTGGCCTCTCAACCAGGAGGGGTCTGGTGGTGTCTCGAGCCAGCGGTAGTGCACCAGGATGCCGAATCGCTGTTGATCGTGGGCCAGGACGGTGCCGTCGTCTGTCAGGATTCTGCCCCCGTGAGTCGGGATGGGCTGTGTTGTGACGGTGACAGGCGATGACCGCGGCGCCCACTTGTCACCGTCATGGCTCATGATCGAGGCCGTTCGCCAACCGATGGGAATCAATGGGAGCACCATTGCCAGGCCCAGCAGTGTCAATCGCACGCCCGGTTGCCGATCCCATCGGGATCCCCGTGGTTCGGATCGTGGCAGCAGATCGGTGGTGGGACGATTGAGCATGATGGGTCGGAGAACTCAACTGGAGAGCGGGGCGGGTAGCAGCAGGCGACCGAGAGATTTCTGGAGAGCATGAAATGCCAGAAGCGAGATCCACACCACCGCCGAGCTCGCCACCGCGTCACCGAGAGAGTTGGCCAGGACTGTGGGAAGCGTGCTCGAGAACCAGTTCTCCACGGAGTCGACGGCGCCGATTCGCACAAGTTTCGAGACCGATTCGATTCCGGTGGTCAGCAACAGCGTGGCGAGTGTGACGGTGGTGATCGAACGGACAGGGCGATTGGTCCAGGCGGTTGGGAGCAGGCACACGGCGACGGTGGCCAGGGCCAGGTCGAGCCCCAGTGGACCGTTGCTCCGCAGGCAGTCACTGGTGAACCCCAGGGCGGCCGCCCAGACCACGACCGCGGTTCCCTCGCAACTGCCCACCACCAGTGCCAGCACGATCCACAGTGGCCGGATTGCCAGGCCGCCGATGTCCAATGACGGCATGATTGACGTTTCGGCGACCAGCGCGGCGTAGGCCAATCCCAGTAGCACCAGGTGACGGAAGATCGATAGAGGATTCATTGTGCCAGGACCCCCGGTGATTGCACCGCTTTGCGATTGAATCGGCGGGTCAAGACCTCAACCTGTTTGAGCTCATTGAGATCGGCGGCCGGCCGGACGCGGATCTCCCAGTGTGGTGCCTCGCCCGGCAGACGGGCCTGCACGACCGTGCCGTAGACCATTGGCCAGTCATCGGGTTGATCGCGGCCGTCGGTGAAGACCGTGTCGCCGATTGAGACTGCGGCGGTGGCTGGAACCAGGGTCAGTCGACAGAAGCCGTCTCCGCTGCCCTCGAGCATGCCACGGGTCGAGTAGATGGGGCGATCCTGGCCGACTCGTGCCAGTCGTGCGAGACCGCGGAACCGCGTGTCGGTCACCGGTTGCAACGTTGAGGTCCAACGTCCGACTCGAGAAATGCGGCCCACAACACGTCGACCGGAGTAGGCGGGTTGTCCCTGAGCGAGTTTCGAGTCGATTCCCAGATCGAGAGTGCTGTGCCCAGGCTCGACGACCAGGCTGTCCTGGGCGAGGCCGTGTCCCCGATCGAGAATCCGTCCTGCCAGCCATTCCTGGATCGTTTCCCGGCCCAGGACTCGGACCGCAACCAGGTCGGTCGTGATCAGCGGAGGGTGCACCAGGGACGGAACCGGTGCCCGGTTGGCTGCTGCCGTCGGGTCGGGAGACGAGGCCACCCTGGCGAGTTTCATGTTGGCCAGTCGCAGTCTCTGGATTTCCAGCCTCGCCGCCTCGAGTTCCTCCCGCCCACCGGTTGTGGACGTCGAGTGATTGGCAAATG
>CAWVUS010000062.1:0-20275 GCA_963933195.1 uncultured Planctomycetaceae bacterium | reverse complement strand
CTGACGAAGAGCCAGCTGACGAAGAGCCAGCTGACGAAGAGCCAGCTGACGAAGAACCAGCTGACGAAGAACCAGCTGACGAAGAGCCAGCTGACGAAGAACCAGCTGAAGAAGAACCAGACGAAGACGAACCAGACGAAGACGAACCAGACGAAGACGAAGAGAAACTCCGGTGGTATGTCCTTAAGGTGACAACCAATCGTGAGAAGTCGATTCGCCTGGCGTTGCTGCGACGGATTGCTCGCGAAGGGCTCGACGAGTTTTTCACGGAGGTCATCATCCCAACGGAAAACGTCGTGGAGACGAAGGCGGGAAAGAAACGGGTGTCAGAGCAGAAGCTCTTCCCCGGCTATCTCTTCGTCCAGATGGTGCTCAACGATGAGACCTGGTACCTGGTCCGCGGAACGAGTGGCATCGGTGACTTCACCGGAGCTGGCGGAAAGCCAGTTGCCATGTCCGACGAAGAAGTGATGCGGATGTTGGGTAAAGAGGAGGAGAAGGAGGCCGAACCGGCTCGGTTCAAGATTGATTTCTCGACCGGGGACGTGGTCAAGATCAAGGATGGTCCCTTTGAGAGTTTCGAAGGGGAGATCGACGAGATCGACGATGCGAGCGGAAAGATCTCGGTGTTGATAGAGATTTTTGGCCGGCACACGCCGGCGGAACTGGAATACTGGCAAGTCGAGAAGATCTGAGGAATCGATGGCCAAGCAGGAAATTGTCAAGATCAAGGTCCAGGTGCCCGGTGGTCAAGCCACCCCGGCACCACCAGTTGGCACGGCTTTGGGACCGCACGGTGTAAATATTGGTCAGTTTGTTCAACAGTTCAACGACCGGACGAAGGAACTGGCTGGGACAACTGTTCCAGTCGTGATTACGGTCTTCAGTGATCGATCTTTCGAGTTCATCACGAAGAGTCCTCCGGCTGCGGTTCTGCTGAAACAGGCTGCCCAGATCGCCAAAGGGTCTGGGAATCCTAAGCTCGAGAAGGTTGGTTCGGTGACAACCGAGCAGCTCAAAGAGATCGCGAGAGTTAAATTCGAGGATCTCAATGCCCCAAATATTGATCAGGCTGCGTTGATCATTGCTGGAACAGCCCGCAACATGGGGATCGAGGTGGTTGACTGACGGCCTCGGGACGCTTAAAACAGAGGGTTTCGCGGCGAGGCGGTTGTTGGGACGGGCACGTTATGAGCAAGCAATCAAGACGACAAGCGTTCTTGCAGGAACGCGCTGCGGGAATGGGTTTGGTCGATTTGTCGACTGCCGTTCGGGAATTGAAGGCCATGGAGCCGTCTTTGCCCGATGGGGTTCGCAAGTGCGCCTTTGACCAGACCGTCGAATTGGTCTTCAGGTTGGGGGTCGATCCCCGGCAGGCTGACCAGATTGTCCGGGGTTCGCTGGTGTTGCCTCACGGCATTGGAAAGACACAACGGGTTGTTGTGTTTGCCCAGGGTGAGCAGGCGAGTGAGGCCGAGGAAGCCGGGGCAGACGCTGTGGGAGCCAAGGAGTTGGCTGACAAGATTCAGGGAGGCTGGATGGACTTCGATGTGGCGATCGCCACGCCGGACCTGATGGGCCTGGTTGGTCCCCTGGGGCGAGTGCTTGGTCCGCGAGGATTGATGCCGTCACCGAAGGCTGGCACCGTGACTAACGAGGTGGCTGCAACGGTCAAAGAGTACAAGGCCGGAAAGATTGAGTTTCGAGTCGACAAGTTTGGCATCGTTCACGCTGTCGTCGGTAAGCTGAGTTTCGATGAGACCCAGTTGATCGAGAATGCTGAAGCCCTGGTTCGTTTGATCGAGTCAATGCGGCCCTCTTCGGCCAAGGGAACTTACATCAGGACACTGACACTCTCGGCCACCATGACGCCGGGGATCACGGTTGCGGCCTAGGTTCGTCGCGGACACGATTTCATCCGGAAACCCATGATGGTTTATCGCACCAACGCGATTTAAGAATACAGAGACAATGAGCAAGCGGATCAAAGAAATGCTGGTGACCGAACTGCAGCAGCGGATCGGCGATGCAGAGGAAATGCTGGTTGTGGACAGTTCGCGTCTTGACGCGATCAACGACAACCGATTCCGTTTGGCATTGCGCGAGAAGGATATTCGTATCCTGACGGTCAAGAATTCGATGGCGCTTCGTGCCTTGCACGCTCAAGACGTCACGGCGCTGGATCCCGTTCTCGAGGGGCCCTCGAGCCTGGTTTTTGGTGGCGAGGACATTGTTTCTCTGAGCAAGGAAATTGCAGGCTGGGTCACGGAACTCGGTGACGAACTGCTCGCGATCAAGGGTGGCATGGTTGAGGGCACGACGTTGTCTTCGGGCGATGTCGAAGAGCTCTCCAAGAGCCCAAGCCGGGAAGAATTGATCGGCCAGATCGTTGGTTTGCTGCTTTCGCCAGGTTCCAGTGTCGTTGGGGCACTGCTGGGTTCGGGAGGCCGTTTGGCAGGGGCTGTTGAGTCGATTGCCGACGGTGCAGCAGGCGGTGAAGCCGGTGCAGAGGAAACTGAAGAGTCCGCCGAGGACGCCAGCGACGAGGCTGCTGAAGAGTCCACCGAGGACGCCGGCGACGAGGCTGCTGAAGAGTCCACCGAGGACGCCGGCGACGAGGCTGCTGGAGACGCTGAAGAGTCGACCGAGGACGCTGGCGACGAGGCTGCTGAAGAGGAATCCGAGGAATCAGACGCCTGACCGGTGGCGAACGGGCGAAAACCGTGTACAGTAATAACTTAGCGCGAGAGCGTATCGAGAGGACATGAAGCGATGGCGACTGACGAAGCGACCGTAAAAGAATTCGACGACGGCACCAAGGAACTTGGTGACCAGCTGGTTGGCTTGACACTGTTGCAGGCCAAGTCGCTGGCTGACTACCTCAAGGATGTCCATGGCATCGAGCCCGCCGGTGGCGGTGTGGTGATGGCGATGGGAGCCGGGGGTGGTGACGGTGGCGGCGACGCAGCCGAAGAACAGACCGAGTTCGATGTGATGCTGACTGGTTTTGGCGACAGCAAGATCCCGGTGATCAAAGCGGTCCGTGCCGCGACTAGCCTGGGCTTGAAGGAGGCCAAGGAACTGGTCGAGAGCGCCCCTGCGGCACTCAAGGAAGGAGTCTCGGAGGACGAGGCCAATCAGCTCAAGGAGGAAATTGAGGCCGCTGGCGGGGCGTGCGAGATCAAGTAGAACTCGTGGCGTCTGCGAGACGTCACGGTGGCGGTCGTCTCGCGCGTGGTTGTTGCGCCCTCGGATTTGGTCCTTTCACCTCAACCACGTTTTCGATTGCCACGAACGACTCCGATGTGCTTCCGGAATTGGTCCGGGTTCATCGGAACCTACCCGCGGATCGTAGCTGAGACATGGAGCCTGCGGACCCGTTGTGTTTTCCGTTGCTGGCCCCCGACAACCCGTGAGACTCGAACCCCGCCCTAGCACTTTGCGTGACCTGGGGGTGGCGGGGGACCGTCTCGAGTCGGACTCGGAGGCTTTTGGTCGTCTTGCCCAGTCTTGTCCCCAACTGAACGCCGCCCCGATCTGCCCTTCTGCGAGAAGTTCCGTCTGTTTTCGAGCCGGTCCCCAAAGATCACCCTCACGGGTCATATCGCCCGTGGCGAGCGTGAAGTGAGCCCACAGGGCCCGAAGAACACAGTGAAGAAGAGAGCCTGACATGCCGATTCCTTCGACCCGGATTCTGACGACCGACCGCACCGAGATTTTTGGTGGGCGAGGTGACGAGAACGACCTGCTTCAGGATCTCACAGAGATCCAGACCAAGTCTTACCACCGGTTTCTCCAGGAGGAGGCCGAGTCGGACAGCCGGAAGCCCCTGGGATTGGAGGGCATCTTGCAGGAGGTGTTCCCGATCGAGAGTTACGACGGGCAGTACCGGTTGGACTACTGTGGTTACGAGTTGTTGCCATCGCGGTTCGACACCACCGCTTGTCGGCAACTGAGATTGACCTATGGCCGGCCCTTCCGTGTGAAGATGCGGCTGAACAAGGAACAGCCGGTCGAGGAAGAGGTGTATCTGGGCGACATGCCGATCATGCTCGGCGGTGGCGAGTTTGTGATCAATGGGGCCGAACGGGTCGTGGTCAGTCAGTTGCACCGCTCGCCCGGCGTGGACTTTGTTGAGACGACCGAGCCGGGTGAGCGTCCGAGTTTCTCCTGCCGGGTGATTCCGGAACGGGGCAGCTGGATCGAGTTGGTCGTCAACAAGAAAGAGATGCTTGATGTTCGGATTGACCAGAGCGGAAAGTTCTCGGCATTGACGCTGTTGCGGGCGATGGGGCCCGAGTATGGCAGCGACACGTCGCTGCTGAAATTGTTCTATTCGACCGTCGCGATCAAGTCTCCCAAGTCGAATGATGTCGAGCGGATCGCCGATTCCTTTGCCGCCGCCGACATCGTGTACCCGCCGGGACACGAACGGTGTGGTGAGATTATTGCTGACTCGCGAAACACGATTGGGGACGACAAGGAAGTCGTGTTGATTGGCAAGGAACGTGCCGAGAGCATTGTCGAGGCGAAGATCAAGGACATCGAAATCATCCCTGCCGAATCGGTTCGGGATCGCCTGATTCTCAACACCCTGTACAGCGACGAGACAGCGAGTTACCAGGAGGCGTTGCTGAGGATTTACCAGCGGCTACGCCCTGGCAATCCTCCGCAACTTGAGAAGGCGCAGGATCTCTTCCGCGAGAAGTTCTTTGACGTGAATCGTTACCGGCTCGGCAAGGTCGGTCGCTTTCGGATCAACCGGAAGTTCAAGCCCGACGATCAGAAAACGGACGACCACAACAAGTTTCTCAAGGCGAACTTTGAGCAGGACAATATTCCCGACACGGCGATGACGTTGTGCCCGGAGGACTTTGTCAATGCGATCCGGTACCTGATGTTGCTCAAAATCGGCGGCAACGACCTGGTGCAGACCGACGACATCGACAATCTGGGCAATCGCCGCTTGCGGACCATTGACGAGTTGGCTGCCGAGGAGATCCGCAAGGGATTCCTCAAGCTGCGTCGCACGGTGCAGGAGCGGATGAGCCTGAAGGATGTCGAGGAGATGACGCCTCGGACTCTGGTCAATCCCAAGAGCGTGTCGGCGGCGATCGAGTACTTCTTTGGTCGTAGTGAATTGTCGCAGGTTGTTGACCAGACCAACCCACTTTCGATGTTGACCCACGAGCGCCGTCTCAGCGCGCTGGGGCCCGGCGGCTTGAATCGCAAGCGAGCCGGATTCGAGGTGCGGGACGTGCATATTTCCCACTATGGACGAATCTGTCCGATCGAGACGCCGGAAGGGACCAACATCGGGTTGATCTCGTCGTTGTCGATCCACGCGGAAGTGGATGCCTATGGGTTCCTGACAACGCCGTACCGTCGGATCAAGAATTGTCGGGTGACCGAGGATATCGTCCGGTTGCGGGCTGACGAGGAAGCACTGCGTTACGTGGTCCCAGCCGACACCATGTTGGACAGGGGCAAAATCGTCGAAGACCGTGTTTTGGCACGTTACAACAACGACGTGGTGGTGGTTCCCAGTGAGCAGGTCGAGTTTATCGACGTGGCGCCAAACCAGATGGTGGGAGTTTCGGCGGGTTTGATTCCGTTCCTGGAGCACGACGATGCCAACCGCGCGTTGATGGGGTCGAACATGCAGCGGCAGGCCGTGCCGCTGTTGATCACCGAGCCGCCGATCGTTGGTACCGGGCTGGAGGAGGAGGTTGCCAAACGGTCCGGGATGCTGGTCAAGGCGCAGAAGTCCGGTCGGGTCAACTACGTCGATGCGACGCGGGTTGAAATCGACGGCCTGGTTCACGAATTCGACAAGTTCCAGGGACTCAACGAGCGGACCTGCAAGAACCAGAAGCCCGTTGTCGAGGTTGGGCAGAGAGTCAAAGCCGGGGACCTGTTGTGTGACACCGCAGCGACGAAGGACGGCAAGTTGGCCCTCGGTCGCAATGTGCTCGTCGCCTTCATGTCATGGGAAGGATACAACTTCGAAGACGCGATCGTCATCTCCGAGCGGTTGGTCAAGGAGGATGTCTACACCTCGATTCATATCGATGAATTTGACGTGGAGATTCGCGAGACGAAACTGGGTCGGGAAGAATTCACACGGGACATTCCCAATGTCAGCGAGAAGGCGCTGAGTCACCTGAATGATGAAGGGATTGTGTCCGTCGGGACCCGTGTCCATCCCGGTGACATCCTGGTTGGCAAGGTCTCTCCCAAGGCCAAGAGTGAATTGACGCCAGAAGAAAAACTGCTGCACGCCATTTTTGGTCGTGCTGGCGAGGACGTGAAGAACGAGTCACTGGAAGTGCCCAGTGGTGTCGAGGGGATCGTGATTCACACCGAACGGTTCTCCCGGAGAATGAGCCTTCCGGAAGACGAACGAAAGAAATTCGAGGCGGTGATACGGAAAGCCGAGAAGGCGGGCAACTCGCGTGTGGCGTCGGTCTTCCGGACGTTCCTGGAAGGGTTCGAGAAGGTTCTCGGGCGGCGTTTGACTGACGAGGAAGGGGCCGAACTGCGGAACAGCGAGGACGACAATCTGCTCGCCGAGTACGCCGAGCGGTTCGATGATCATTTTGCCGCACTCGACATCCGTAGTCCCCAGAAACGCAAGGATCTTGTTGCACTCAAGCGGGAATCGTTTACAGAAGTTCGTGCCGAGATCCAGGTCCGTGACCGCGAGTTGAACAGTCTCAAGCGGGGCGACGAACTGCAAAGCGGCGTGCTGCAAATGGTCAAGGTCTATGTCGCCAGCAAGAGGCAGGTCTCCGTCGGGGACAAGATGGCCGGCCGGCATGGGAACAAGGGGGTCATTTCGAAGGTGCTTCCAGAAGAGGACATGCCCTACCTGGAAGATGGCACTCCGATCGACATCATTCTCAACCCGCTCGGCGTGCCCAGTCGGATGAATGTTGGTCAGATTTTGGAAACTCACCTCGGGTGGGCCGCCAGCAAGCTGGGCTTCCGTGCTGTGTGTCCGGTCTTTGATGGCGCCCCGGAGGAAGAGATTCGAGACAAGCTGGAAGAGGCCGGCTTGGCTCGGGATGGCAAGACCGAGTTGTTTGATGGTCGTACCGGTGAGGAGTATGAACAGCGAGTGACGGTTGGCCAGATCTACATGCTCAAGTTGCACCACCTGGTCGATGACAAGGTCCACGCACGAGCCACCGGCCCTTACTCGCTGATCACCCAGCAACCTCTCGGCGGAAAAGCTCGCTTTGGTGGACAGCGATTCGGAGAGATGGAAGTGTGGGCCCTGGAGGCCTACGGAGCGGCTTACATCCTGCAGGAGTTGTTGACCGTCAAGAGCGACGACGTCGAAGGACGGACGAAGATCTACGAGTCAATGGTCAAGGGCGAGAACACTCTGGAAGCCGGCACACCAGCCAGTTTTGATGTTCTCAACAACGAAATTCGTGGGTTGGGGCTGAATCTCCAACTCGAGAAAGCGGGTATCTGACCGGCGGTTTCCCGCGTCGAGAACGTGGGAAGCCAGGGGTTGGAGACAGACGGCAAGCACATGGCAACAGGCAAAAAACGGCAGAAATGCCAGGAGCAAGTCACGTGAGTGTTGGTGAAGCGACGGGCTACGAACGTATCAATGATTACGGCTCGGTGAAGATCGGGCTAGCCAGCCCGCATGACATCCGGAGTTGGTCGTTCGGCGAGGTCAAGAAGCCTGAGACGATCAACTACCGCACGTACCGTCCCGAGCGGGACGGGTTGTTCTGTGAGCGGATTTTCGGTCCGGAAAAGGACTGGGAGTGCGCCTGCGGCAAGTACCGCGGCATGAAGTACAAGGGGATGGTCTGCGATCGCTGCGGCGTGAAGGTGACCCACAGTCGCGTCCGCCGCAAGCGGATGGGGCACATCGAGTTGGCTGCACCGGTGGTCCACATCTGGTTCTTCAAGAGCATGCCCAGCCGTTTGGGTGCCCTGTTGAACATGAAGACCACGAGCCTGGAGAAGGTGATTTACTTCCAGGACTATGTTGTTATCGACCCGGGTGACACGCCGTTGCGACGGTGCCAGATCCTGACCGAAGAGGAAGCTCGCCAGGCCAGGGCGAAGTACGGCGAAGAGTATTTCACCCTGGGAATGGGGGCCGAGGCGGTCAAGGAGTTGTTGCTGGGACTCAACCTCGTCGAACTCTCTTCTCAACTCCGTACTGACCTGCGTGAAACGGGTAGCCAGCAGAAGAAGAAGGATCTGGTCAAGCGTTTGAAAATCATCGAGGCGCTTCGCGACAGCGAGAACCGTCCCGACTGGTTGGTCCTGGACGTGATCCCGGTGATCCCCCCGGATCTCCGCCCACTGGTCCTGCTGGACTCGGGCAACTTCGCCACCAGTGACCTCAACGATCTGTATCGCCGGATCATCAATCGAAACAACCGGTTGAAGAAGCTGGTCGATCTGAACGCTCCGGAGGTCATCGTCCGCAACGAGAAGCGGATGCTGCAGCAGTCTGTTGACGCGCTCTTTGACAACAATCGCTGCAAGCGGCCCGTGTTGGGTTCGTCCAACCGGCCGTTGAAGAGCCTCACCGACATGATCAAGGGCAAGCAGGGTCGCTTCCGCGAGAACCTGCTTGGCAAACGAGTCGATTATTCGGCGCGTTCGGTCATCGTCGTGGGTCCCGAACTGGAATTGCACCAGTGTGGATTGCCGAAAAAGATCGCTCTGGAACTGTTCCAGCCGTTCGTTATCCGCCGGCTCAAGGAACTTGGGCACGCCGACACGATCAAGAGCGCCAAGCGGATGCTCGAGAGAAAAGATGAAGATGTCTGGGACATCCTGGACGAAGTGATCACCAACCACCCGGTGTTGCTCAACCGGGCGCCGACTCTTCACCGGATGGGAATCCAGGCGTTCGAGCCGACGCTCGTCGAGGGGAACGCGATCCGGATTCATCCGCTGGTCTGCAAGGGGTTCAACGCGGACTTCGATGGTGACCAGATGGCGGTGCACCTGCCACTGTCCATCGAGGCCCAGGTCGAAGCGACCACGCTGATGCTCTCGACCAACAACATTTTCTCGCCGGCCAATGGTGCTCCGATCATCAGTGCCAGCCAGGACATCGTGATGGGTTGTTACTACTTGACCTTGGCCCTTGATGATCGGCCGGGCGAGGACATGAAGTTCGCCTCATCGGCGGAGGTCATCATGGCCCTGGAGCAGGGGAAGGTCACCCGTCACACCCGCATCAAGCTCCGATTGTCGGCTGACAAGGAGATCCGTCCGCGGGCTCCCGAAGACTATCGTCCGGGAGGATTGCTCGACACCACCGTTGGTCGCGTGCTCTTCAACGACATCCTCGACCCGAAGATGGCCTACTACAACCTGACGATGAAGAGTAAGGATTTGGCCAACGTCATTTCCGATTGCTATCACCACGACTACCTGGGCCGTAGCGACACGATTTCGCTATTGGACCGGATGAAGTCCCTGGGTTTCCAGGAAGCCACTCACAGTGGTCTTTCGTTTGCCACCTCCGATTTGCGGACGCCCGACAACAAGGACGACGTGATTGCGGTGGCCGAAAAGGAAGTGGAAAAGCAGCAGAAGCTGTACGGTCGCGGCATCATCACCGACCAGGAACGCTACAACGCGGTGCTCGACCAGTGGACGCACGCTCGCGAACGGATCACCAAGGAGATGATGCGTGAATTCGAGCATGACGATCGTCCCGAGGAGGACGGTTACGTCAATCCGATTTTCCTGATGGCCAACTCCGGTGCCCGGGGTGGTGTCGAACAGATCCGTCAATTGGCCGGGATGCGGGGTTTGATGGCCAAGCCCTCCGGCGAGATCATCGAAACTCCGATCAAGGCAAACTTCCGGGAAGGGCTTTCGGTGCTCGAGTATTTCAGCTCGACTCACGGTGCCCGTAAGGGATTGGCCGATACCGCGTTGAAGACGGCCGACAGTGGTTACCTGACCCGCAAACTGGCCGACATCTGCCAGAACGTGGTGATCACCGAACCGGATTGTGGGACGACCGAGGGTATCACCAAGGGCGTGGTGTACCGCAGCGAGAAGGTGGAGGTCGGTTTGGCCGATGCCATCCGTGGTCGCGTCAGCCGAACCAATATCGTCAACCCGATTACCGATGAGGTGATTGTCCGCGAAGACGATTTGATCGACGAGGCCAAGGCGCGGCAGATCGAAGAGATGGGTGTCGAGAAGATCAAGGTTCGTAGCCCGTTGACCTGTCAGTCCAAACTCGGAATGTGCCAACTCTGTTACGGCATGGATCTCTCCAACGGTGCCATTGTCGAAGAAGGGCTGGCGGTCGGGATCATCGCGGCACAGTCGATCGGTGAGCCGGGTACCCAGTTGACGATGCGGACCTTCCACATCGGTGGCACGGCTTCACGCGACGTCGAGGAAAGTGAGATTCGGAGTCGTCATACCGGGAGAATCCGGTTCGAGCGAGTTCGGAGTGTCGGCCCCGATGGCAAGAAGATCGCACTGGGCCGTAACGGTGAAATTGTGATCATGGAATTGAGTCCCCGTGAGGGACGGGAGCGTGAACTCGAGCGTTACCGCGTGCCCAATGGTGCGATTCTGCAAGTCGAGGAATGGGACGCCAGCGATCCCAACTGCGACCTTCCCAAGCGGACCGACGGCAACGCCCTCAAGGGAATCAAGGGAGTCTGCCTGGAAGGCCAGTCGCTTTGCATGTGGGATCCGCACTCGGTTCCGATCATCGCCGAAGTGGGCGGTATCGTGAAACTTGAGAACTGCCGAGAAGGCAAGACGATCAACGTCGAAACCGATCCCAGTGGGAATATTCGGCGAACGGTGATGGAGTACAAGGGCGAGAAGCATCCGCAGATCAGCCTTGTCGACAATTCCGGAGAGACCCAAGCGTTCTACTACCTGCCTGAGAAGGCCAGTATTGAAGTGGACGAGGGGCAGAAAGTCATGGCCGGCAAGGAACTGGCCAAGACACCTCGCGAGGCCGGCCGGACCCAGGACATCACCGGTGGTTTGCCGCGAGTCACCGAACTGTTCGAAGCTCGGCGGCCGAAGGATCCGGCAGTTATTGCGGAGATTGACGGAGAGATCGAATTGGCCGAGGAGACTCGCCGGAACCAACGGGTGATCAATATTCATCCGCCCGACGAGGTTGGAGAACCTGCCGCGCACCTGATCCCTCATGGTAAGCAGTTGCTGGTGCATGCCAAGGACTTGGTACGACACGGTGACGCCCTGGTCCGTGGACCACTGGTGCCTCACGATATTCTTCGCGTCTCGGGAGTCGAGTCCGTGCAACAGTACCTGATGCACGAGATCCAGAACGTCTACCGCTCGCAACGTGTTGATATTGATGACAAGCACATCGAGATCGTTATCGGTCAGATGCTTCGAAAAGTACGAGTTGAAGATGCCGGAGACACGGAACTGCTCGAGGGCGTCGTCATCGATAAACTCGAGTTCCAGGAGACCAACGAGTTGGTGCGAGGATGCATCAAGGTGGTGGAACCGGGTGACTCGGAATACAAGGCTGACGACATCGTGCCCAAGAACGTCTTCGAAGAGGTGAATGCCGAAATCGAGGCGGCCGGGGAGCAGGTAGCTACGTCGACCAAGCCGCAGGAAGCCACGATGACAATTCAACTCCTGGGAATCACCAAGGCAGCCGTGTCGAGCGAGAGTTTTGTGTCGGCAGCCAGTTTCCAGGAAACCACCAAGGTGCTCACCGAAGCGGCATTGGCCGGAAAGAGCGACTACCTGGTGGGGTTGAAGGAAAACGTGATTCTTGGGCACCTTGTTCCGGCCGGAACCGGGTTCCACATGCACCAGGATTCCGAGGTGCGAATTCGTCCCGAGGCCTTGTTGGAACTCGAAGCCGAGAAGGAGCGATTGAGGTTGGCACGGATGAAGATGTACAACGGCGAGGAAGAAGCGACGACCGCGGCAGCGAGTCCCGGGGCGACCGAAGGGGCTTCTCAGCCGGCTTCCGGCGACTAATGTGCTCTCCGAATCCCGTCGCTTGACGGCACTCCGAGGGTGCAATAGAGTGGTCGATTCACGTTCACCGACCCCATTTGTTTCTGGCGAACCCTGTGCCAACGATTAATCAACTGGTTCGAAAGCCGCGCAAGCGGAAGCGTTCCAAGAGCAATACACCGCTGCTGGAAGGCTGCCCGCAGAAGCGGGGCGTCTGCCTGCAGGTCAAGACGGTGACTCCCAAGAAGCCGAACTCCGCCTTGCGTAAGGTCGCTCGTGTTCGACTCTCCAATGGGAAGGAAGTCACCGCTTACATTCCGGGTGAGGGGCACAATCTCCAGGAGCACTCGATCGTGCTCGTCCGTGGAGGTCGGGTCCGCGACCTGCCGGGTGTTCGTTACAAGATCGTTCGTGGCGTGCTTGACACGCTTGGCGTCGAAGACCGTCGCCAGGCCCGTAGCCGTTACGGGGCCAAAAAGCCGTAGTCACCCGTTCGGCTCCCACGCAATCCAGTTTTTTTCGGTTGATCTCAATGTCTAAACGCTTCACCGCCAGTGCCGCTCAATTGAAGCCCGATCCGCGGTTTGATTCGGTGCTGGCCTCGAAGTTCGTCAACTGCCTGATGCACGATGGCAAAAAAAGTGTCGCGCAACGGGTGTTTTACGATGCCCTGGACGTGATTGCCGAGCGGTTGTCGAGCGAGGAGCCGATCGAGGTCTTCACACAGGCGGTGGAGAACGTCAAGCCAGCGATCGAGGTGAGGTCGAAGCGAGTGGGTGGGGCAACCTACCAGGTGCCGACGCCTGTCAATCAGAAGCGTCGGCAGACGCTGGCGATTCGCTGGATCATGGCGGCGATCCGTGAGAAGAAGGGACGGCCGATGCACTTGCGGCTGGCCGAGGAATTGATTTCGGCCTTCAACAGGGAAGGCACCGCGATGACCACCCGGGACAACGTCCACCGGATGGCCGACGCGAACAAGGCCTTCGCGCATTTTGCCTGGTAAGTCGGCTGCCAGTGGCGCCATCGACTCAATTCGTCGCGTCCGCAATATTGGCATCGTGGCACACATCGATGCCGGCAAGACGACGACGACCGAGCGGATCCTGTTCTACAGTGGGTATTCGCACCGGTTAGGCAGCGTGGATGACGGCACCACCGTCACCGATTTTGATCCCGATGAAGCACGTCGCGGCATCACGATCTACTCGGCTGCCATCACCTGCGAGTGGCAGGACACGACGATCAACATCATCGACACGCCCGGCCACGTGGATTTCACAGCCGAAGTGGAACGCAGCCTGAGGGTGCTGGATGGGGCGGTCATGGTCTTCAGCGCCGTGGAGGGTGTTGAGGCCCAGAGCGAAACCGTGTGGCGGCAGGCCGATCGCTACGATGTTCCCCGGGTCTGCTTCATCAACAAGCTGGATCGGATTGGTGCCAGTTTCGAACGGAGTTTCGACCAGGTCATCGATCGCCTCGGTGGACAACCACTGGCTTTGCAAATCCCCCTGGGCGAAGGTCCACTCGGCGAATCGCGGGACGGATTCCGGGCGGTGATTGACCTGATCGAACGGAAAGTGCTCAGGTTCGACGCTCGCGAGGACGGGTCCGAAATTACCGTTGAAGCGGTACCCGAGGAGTTGGCAGACGAGGTCGAGACGTGGCGACGGAAATTGCTTGAAGCGGTTGTCCTGCTCGATGATGACGTACTGGAAACCTATATCGAAACCGATGACGTCCCGGTGAAAGAGATCCACAGGCTGCTTCGTGCAGGAACCTTGGCCGGGGCCTTTCAGCCGACGGTTTGCGGGTCGGCCCTGGATTGTATTGGCGTTCAGCCGTTGCTGGATGCCATCACCGGCTATCTGCCCAGCCCGCTGGACTGTCCACCCGTCATTGGCATTCCGGCCGAGGCCGTCAAGCTCTCGGGCAAGCAGGCTCGCCGGAAGGCGCGGAAGCAGGCGCTGCAGGGTGGCCAGGAGGAAGTGGTCGAGGGCATCGAACGGCCGTGCGATCCGGAGGGCGCGTTTTGTGGCCTGATTTTCAAGGTCCAGGCCGACACGCATGGCGATCTGTGCTTTCTCCGCATCTACTCCGGAACACTCACCGGTGGCAGCCGCGTGGTCAACGCCCGTACCGGTGATAAGGAGCTCATCAACCAGATCTGGAGAGTACAAGCCGACGATCGCGAGCGAATCGAGACCGACAAGGCAATTGCTGGGGACATTGTCGGGATCATCGGGCCCAAGGTGGCCGTCACCGGTGACACGCTTTGCGATGCCGGCCAGCCGGTACTGCTCGAGTCGATTGAGTTCCCCGAAACTGTGATCTCGATGGCTGTCGAGCCTGATACGAGTGCCGAGCGGAAGAAACTGGCCGAAACGCTGGAGCGTTTGGCCCGGCAGGATCCGACGTTCACAGCCCGTGTCTCGGAAGACACCGGCCAGACGATCATCAGTGGCATGGGTGAACTTCACCTGGAAGTGATTCGTGACCGGATACAACGGGATTTTGGCCTGGCTGTCCGGGTGCACAAGCCACGGGTCAGCTACCGCGAATCAGTCCGCAAGTCAGCTGAAGTGACCGGCGAATTCCAGCGGACCTCGGCGGGTGTGTCACAATTTGCCCGCGTCCGGTTGGCTATCGAATCAACCGCGGAGGAAGGGCCTGCTGAACTCGATTCCCGTCTCGAGCCGACGGCACTCTCTCCGGCCCTTACCGAATCACTGGTGGAGTCTCTGCACGCCGGCTTGGCCGGGGGAGGAATGCTGGGTTACCCGTTGATGAACCTGCGGGTGATCTTGCTGGACGTCGAGGTGCGGGACGAGGAAACAACCGAGGTGGCCCTCCACGCGGCTGCTAGTGACGCGATGCACCGTCTCCTGAACGATGCTGGGATCGTGTTGCTGGAACCGGTGATGCAGTTGGAGGTTGTCACTCCCGATGATTTCCTGGGGCCCTTGCAGGCTGATCTCAATGCCCGGCACGCGGTCATTGTCAATTCGTTGCGACGGGGTGACTTGGCGGTACTGAACGCCGAAGTCGCGCTGTCCCAGATGTTTGGTTATTCCACACAAGCTCGCAGTCTTTCGCAGGGGCGTGCCACTTATTCGATGCAGCCATTGAAGTATCGCGAGGCGCCACGTGATGTGCTGGAGACGATGCTGGGTTGAACTTCCTGGTATCGCAGTCGTTGCTGCGGTTTTTGCGTGTTTTTCTTCGGCCGGCACGGCTTGGCTTTCGTTGACAAAGCCAACGGGCGTCTCTAACATTGCCGGTTTTCCACCGTTGGGGATCGCTTTCGGCCGGTTCAGCATTGCTGGCCGGATGAATGAGGTCCGGCGGGGGAAATTCGTTTGTAAGACAGGCCAGGACGTGGCAAGGAAATTCGCCGGGAGTGGTCGGATCGGTTCGCCGATTCGGGACTCGGTGGCGACCGTTGTCGCGATCTGGTGGAGAATTCAACACTTGGAGTTCGCGACACATCGTGAACTCCTGAGAGCAGAGGACGCCTGAGTGGCTGACGCCAGTCAAAAACGGTTCCGAATCCGCATGGAGGCCTTTGACCATTCGGTCTTGGACCAATCGGCATTGGAAATTGTGGATACGGCCAAGCGAACCGGTGCACAGGTGCACGGGCCGATTCCGTTGCCCACTCGTATAGAACGTTACACGGTGTTGAGAAGTCCTCACATCGACAAGAAGTCGCGGGAGCAGTTCGAAATTCGAACTCACAAGCGGCTAATCGATATCGTCCAGCCGACCGGAAAGACGATCGACGCTTTGAACAAGCTGTCGTTGCCGGCCGGAGTTGACATCAAGATCAAGGCCTCCGGCTAACCGGGCCCCTCGCGGGCCGGTTGTTTCCGGCAGGTCATCACGATAAGGAATTGGGAACCATGCCGGTCGGACTGCTGGGCCGCAAGGTCGGGATGACGCAGATCTACAACGATGACGGGGACTTGGTCCCGGTCACCGTGGTGGAGGCCGGGCCGTGTGTCGTGCTTCAGTTGCGTAGTGTCGAGCGGGATGGGTACGAGGCCGTGCAACTGGGTTACGACGACAAGAAGCGTCCGGTCGGTGGTCGTCGGTCACGCGGCAGCCAGGCGAGTCGGAGTGAGCGGGGCCATGTGGCCGCTCTGTCGAGCAAACGCTCCAAGGCTCGGGCTGAGGCGGGGGTTGAGGCCATCGAGAAGGCCAACTGCGAGCCAAAACGGTTCATCCGCGAGTTTCGGGTCGATGGTGAGAATATCGATCTTGAAGTTGGCCAGGAATTGAACGTCGAGTTGTTTGCTGAGACGACGCATGTGGACGTGGTCGGGATCAGCAAGGGGCGTGGTTTCGCCGGCGTGATGAAACGACACAACTTTGCTGGCCAGCGAGCCAGTCACGGTGTGAAACGCGTGCATCGGCATGGCGGCGGGATCGGGATGAGTGCAGATCCGGCTCGCGTGCTGAAGGGGACTCGTATGGCCGGCCGTTATGGCGGTGGTCGAAGTACGGTCCGTCATCTCGAGGTCGTCCGGGTCGATCTCGAAACCAATACACTGCTGGTCAAGGGGGCTGTTCCAGGCCCTCCCGGTGGATACTTGACGATCCGTCCGACCAACAAACTCGGCTGAAATAGGCTATTGACAACCCGGGGTGACCCGGATGAGACGCTGAAGTGGATTTCTCGAAATGATCACCCTGCCAATATTCGATTCGAGCGGCTCGGAAGTCGGGACTTATGATCTCGATCCGGCTGACTTTGCCTCGAACGTCAACAAGCAACTGCTGCACGACGTGGTGGTGATGTACGAGGCCAATATGCGGCAGGGGTCGTCCAAGACCAAGTCTCGGGGCGAGGTTCGGGGTTCGACTCGCAAGCTGTACCGGCAAAAGGGGACTGGGCGCGCCCGTGCTGGAGCCAGGCAGACACCTGTTCGTCGGGGTGGGGGGCATACCTTTGCCAAGAAGCCCAAGGATTGGTCCTACCGGCTTCCCAAGAAGGCGATTCGCCGGGCCACCCGCCAGGCGCTGCTCAGTAAGTTTCTCGATGGCGAGGTGACCCTGCTGCAGGATCTGACGATTCCTGAACCCAGGACGCGTCATGTTGCCGCCGTATTGTCGGCCCTGGGGCTCACCGAAACATCCAGCCTGCTGGCTATTTCCGCACACGACGATGGTATCTGGCGGGCTGCCCGCAACATCTCGAGTCTGTGGGTGTCTCCGGCCGCTGATCTCACAGCCTACAAGCTTCTGCACCAGAAACAGTTGGTGTTGACCACCGAGACACTGGACCTGCTTCGTGAGGGGCCTCCCAAGGCCGTTCCGGCGGGAGTCGAAGCTGACGATGATGCGGCGACCGGTGAGGAGGAGGCCGCCTGAGTCGGCCTGGAAAACGAACTATGAGCCAAGCAACAACAAAAGATTCGAATGGGGACTCCGGTCCTCGCCGGGGCCTGGATCTCGAGCCCTACCAGGTGATTTTGCGCCCGGTGGTCACCGAGAAGAGTATGGGACAGTCCCAGGACAATGACCTGAACGCGTACACCTTTGAGGTGCATCAGCAGGCGACCAAGGATCAGATCCGGGAGGCTGTGACCGAGTTGTTTGATGTTCGTGTTGTGGCCGTGCGGACCCAGAAGCGGCAGGGCAAGCCTCGCCGTCACAAAACACGTCTCGGGCACACCAGGAGTTGGAAGAAGGCGATCGTCAAGTTGCACGACGAGGATCACATCACGTTCTTCTAGGCCCCGCAGGTCCAGTTACCAGCACACTCACAACACGCCGAAGTCAATATTTCAATCACGTCCGGGGCAAGAGTCGCCGGGCCCGGTCATCCAGGAAAGTCAGTTACGATGGGGATTCGCAAATACAAGCCGACGACCCCCGGCCGCCGGGGCGCCTCGGTGAGTGATTTCACCGAACTGACCGATCGGAAGAAGAAGCCCGAGCGGCGGTTGACGAAGCCTCAGAAGAAGACTGGTGGCCGCAACAACCAGGGCAAGATCACCTCGCGACACCGGGGCGGCGGCCACAAGCAGCGGTATCGTGTCATCGACTTCAAGCGGGTCAAGGACGCGGTGCCGGCCAAGGTGGCCTTTATCGAGTATGACCCATGTCGGACCGCGCGTATTGCCCTGTTGCACTACGCCGATGGTGAGAAACGATACATCCTGGCTCCCGAGGGGCTGGGTGCGGGTGACCAGGTGATGAGTGGTCCGTCGGCCGAGCCGAAGGTGGGCAATTGCCTGCCCCTTTCGAGGATTCCGTTGGGGACAACGATTCACAATATCGAGATGCAGCCCGGCCGAGGTGGCCAGTTGTGCCGCAGTGCCGGTGCAGCCGGAGTGCTCAACGCTCGCGAAGAGAAGTGGGCTCAGATCACTTTGCCCTCCGGGGAGGTCCGCCGCCTGCCGGCGTCGTGTCGAGCCACGATTGGGCAGATTGGGAACTTGGAACACAGCCTGGTCGTGCTGGGCAAAGCGGGACGCAAGCGGTGGATGGGGCGTCGGCCTCATGTCCGCGGTACCGCGATGAATCCGGTGGCTCACCCGATGGGTGGTGGCGAAGGTCGCAACTCGGGCGGACGTCATCCGTGTAGCCCGACGGGAAAGCTCGCCAAGGGTGGTTCGACTCGACGCCGCAAAAAAGCCTCGTCGCGGGCCATTGTTCGCCGGCGTCGGTCACGTCGATATGGGCAATTGAAAATCTGAATTCGGTTGATCGTTGGCGATCAGGCCAGAAGAAAAAACAAACAAGCAAGAGACAACAGCGAGAGACGACTTCATGGGACGGTCACTCAAGAAAGGCCCTTACGTCGACGAGAAGTTGCTCAAGAAGATTGAGCATCTGGATCTCGAGCATCGCAAGGAGCCGATCAGAACCTGGGCGCGTCGGAGCACGATTGCGCCGGAGTTCATCGGACACACCTTTCTGGTGCACAATGGGCGAGCTCACATCAGCGTGTACGTGACCGAGGAGATGGTCGGGCACAAGTTGGGCGAGTTTGCTCCGACTCGAACTTTTCGAGGGCATGGGGCCAGGGGCGGTCGCTAACTGTTTGCCGTGGTGCCACCAGGCTCCGCGGAGTGCAACGATTCAAAAAACAACACGATCCGGCAAGAACCACACAAAGGAATGGCCGCAATGGCCCTCGTCAAGTCAACTCACCGATACGCCAGAATCTCGGCGACCAAGGTACGTCCCTTGGCCGACCTGGTCCGCAACCAGAGCGTCGAGGACGCCCTGGATGCGTTGCGGTATCTTCCGAACCGTGGTGCCAGGCTGCTCGAACAGGTCATCCTCAGTGCTCAGGCCAATGCGGCAGAACAGGCCGCTCACGTGGGCAGGTTGAAGATCACCGAGGCGCGGGTCGACGGTGGCCCGATGTTCAAGAGAATTCGGCCGAGGGCTCGCGGCATGGCCTTCGTAGTCCGAAAACGGCAATGTCATATTCACGTGGGAATCGATGTTCCTGAAGCGGGCTGAGCAGCCCGGTTGAGACACACGGGCAGAACACGCCCACGACCAATCACACGACACCAAACAACCAACGACACAATCACAGGGCCCCAGGGCCGGGGCAAAGGACAACCGAATGGGACAGAAGGTTCGACCTACCGGATTCCGGGTTGGTGTCGTCGAGGACTGGCGCAGCCGCTGGTACGCCAACAAGAGAGAATTTGGCGCCTTGATCATCGAGGACCACAAGATCCGGTCCTACGTCAAGGAGAAGTACAACTTCGCGTTGATCGCTCGAATTGAGATCGAACGGACTCGTGATTTTGTGACCGTCCATCTGCACAGCGCACGGCCCGGTATCATTATCGGTCGCAAGGGGCAGGAGGTGGAACGGCTCGAGGCTGATCTCGAGAAGTTGACCGGACGACGGATGGAGTTGAAGATCGTCGAGATCAATGATCCGCAGCGGAATGCGGTCCTGGTGGCCGAGGACGTGGCGGCTCAGTTGACAAAACGCGGCAGTTTTCGGCGGGCGATCAAGAGAACGCTCGACCAGGTGATGGAGGCTGGCGTTCACGGCGTGAAGATCCAGGTTTCCGGGCGGCTCGGCGGTGCCGAGATGTCCCGGACCGAGAAAGCTAGTCGTGGTTCGATCCCGCTTTCAACATTACAACGACATATTGATTACGGTTTTGCCGAAGCCCGGACCGCCCAAGGAACCATTGGGGTGAAGGTCTGGATTCACCGCGGAACATACGCAAGTGAGGAGTCTGGCGATGGCGCTAATGCCCAGGCGGGTGAAGCACCGCAAAAGCCAAAGAAGGCGCATAAAAGGTAACGCCAC
>CAWVUS010000061.1:0-20334 GCA_963933195.1 uncultured Planctomycetaceae bacterium | reverse complement strand
ATGCGATCGTGTGCTGTGGGGCGGACATGTACTGCAGGAACATCGGCACAGACTGTGACTATTCGCATATACTGCAGACATGTCGAGTCGATTGCACTGCATGATTGTCCTTGCGGCGTTGTTGATAGTCCGCGTGGGAATCGCGGCGGACAACCGCCCGGTTCCTATTTCACAGCGAGGTGTGGACCGGCTGTCTTCGTCCCGGGGCCCGGATCTGCTGGGGGCAGTGTTGCGCAAGACGCCCCGCGGTGATGTCGTGATGGCCATCCGTCGCGAGTGGCTCCAGCAGAGTGATGCCGAGCGTTTGAAGCGGTTGGACGAGGACCTGGCCGCGAGTTCGACTCGGGCGTGGCGTCGCTTGATCGAACGAATTGACACGTGGAGAGCAGTTCTCAAACCGAACGATCCGCTGTTGGTGTCCCTGTCGTTGGAACGCACTCGGGTGGTCAACCAGTTGAAAGTCGTCGAGGCCAGTGGCCGGGTCCCAGTGACCCGGTTCGTACTGCTTTCGATTCCCGCCACGGATGCGTCGGTCCTGACGATCCAGGTTCCGGCTCGCAAACAGATTGCCCTGGTGGCGTGGGTCGAGGGGCTCGATGGTGTGGAGACGCGGTCGGCCAGGGACCTGGCGGCCGAGTTGGCCAAGAAGGGCATCAACCCGGAGACGGCGAGTGCCGAGTCGCTGTGGCGGAATGTACCGGCGGTCGAGGACGACAAACGGACGTGGCGGGTGCGGCGGGCATTGAAGACGATCCAGTCGGTTGAACCGCTTCATTTCCAGGGGACCGGAGGCCTGCTGGTGGCCGTCAATGGAAAAAAACCTGGTCGAGGATTGGACCAGCCGATTGACTCGAAGGTGATCGGAGACCTGCTGGGGCAGGCACTGGGTGGCAACCTGGGCGGAGACCTCGGCAAGTTGCTCGACCAACTCGGTGGACGTCCGCGTGGAGCGAAACCGAAAGGTGTTGGCTCTGATCCGCTCATTCCGGCGATTCGCCGGGCCGAATCGGCCGGACGCGATGCGTTTCGGGTGACCCGTTTCCGTCACGACGTGGCCGGGCGACGGACAACGGTCCAGTCGGAGTTCCTGGTGCAACTGGACGGCGGCGAGTGGGTGGTGGTGTGGCAGGCGTCGGAGACGATCATGGTCCGGGCACGTCCGGAGGCTCGAAAACGGATCGAACAGGACGCGCGGGTGCGGGGCCTGTTGAAACTGGTCAAGGGACTGGGGTTGGATGGTGGCGACCAGGCGATCGAGACAGCTCTTCAGTTTGGCGCCGCGACCCAGGAGGGGCAGGAACGGATCGATGCCGGATTCCTGCGGTTCCGGGACCGGTACAGCCATCATCTGGACGGCCCCCCGTTGTGGTGGGCTCGCACGATTCGCATCGGTGAAGACGGGAAACCGTGATCCAATTCGCACGGCCGGGCGACAGGTCTCGTTCCGGCTACCCGAACAGCCCGGTCACGGGCCGTCCCTCGGTCAGTTGGAACGGCCGGTCGAGCGAATCGGTGAAAGTGGTGTGCGGATCGATGCCCAGGGCGTGAAAAATGGTGGCTCCGATGTCCCAGGGCGTGACCGGTTCGGTACGCGGGTAGGCGGCCAGCCGGTCCGTGGCTCCATAAATGGTTCCGGGTTGGATGCCGGCACCGGCAAGGACGATGGAATATGCCGCGGCCCAGTGTTTCCGTCCCGGCGAGGTTCCGGCAAAACTTTTCTCGCGGGCAACCAGTGGAGCTCGTCCGAATTCGCCCATGCAAACGACCAGGGTGGTGTCGAGCAGTCCACGGTCTTCCATGTCCTCGAGCAGGGCCGAGAAGCTGAGATCGAACCGGGGGAGCAGGTGCTTGCGGAGTGCCATGAAGATGTCGTTGTGAGTGTCCCAGCCGTATTCGTCGGTTTCCTCCGGCGCCGTGTCCTGTCCCCGCGCGTTGTGATTCCACATCACGGTGACCAGGGGAACCTTGGCTTCGATCAGTCGTCGGGCCAGCAGGCAGGACTGTCCGGACCGGTTGCGGCCATAGCGATCTCGCAGGGCGGTGGGTTCCTGGGAGAGATCAAACGCCTGCCGGCACGCGGGGTTGGCCAGCATCCGCCAGGCCTGCTGGTAGAGCGTGTCCTTGCTGTCGAAATGTCGGTTGGCCGCCAGGCGTTTTCGGTAGGTGTCGATTGCCGCGAGCAATTTTTGACGGGCAGCGACCCGGACGGGAGGCAGCCCTGGCTGGTCGGACAATCCCGGCATGGCGACGCTGTTGCCGAGGCTGCCGCCAACTTGCAGAGGTTCGTAATCTCGGCCCAGCAGTCCGGCAAATTGTCCGGGAGCCGGTTCGCGGGGTGAGAAGAGTGGGGCGTTGAGGTGTACGGCGGTGTGAGCAAAATCGGATGTGGGACGGACGCGGGTCAGGAGTGATCCGAAGGTGGGCTTGTCCGTGGGGCTCACCGAAGGATTTCCCGAGCGGACCCGGTGGTAGTGTCCGGTTAGCGCCAGGTAGGTGGCGGATCCGTGATCGAGATCTTCGTGGGACATCGATCTGAGGATCGCGTAGCGATCGGCGAGAGCGGCGACCCGCGGAATGTGTTCTCCGAGAAAGGTACCGGGAACCGGGGTGCGGATGGCGGCGAATTCTCCTCGCACGACCTCGGGCGCGTCGGGCTTGGGGTCCCACATTTCCAGTTGGCTTTGGCCGCCACCGGTGAAGACGATCAGCACCGAGCGGGCCCGGCCCCAGCCGGGGCCACGTTGTGGCCCATCATCGGCCGCCGCTGAGAGTGCCGCCGTTCCCAGGCTGGCAACTCCCATGCGAAGAAATTCGCGGCGGTTGGATTGAAAGCTCAACATGGCTCGACGGTATTTCTCGGGGCACCGGATTGATTCTATTCTCATCTCGCGAACAGGCAACGGCCAGTCGAGACCGGTATGATCAGTCGAATCGTTGGAAATTCTCACCGCCGCGCCCGCAACCGAAAGTTGTTTGCCATGTCACTGGTTCTCCGCCTGGCCGCGTCACCGGTTTGCTCCCGCCGTTTGTTCTTTCCGGTGTTGGTGCTGTCACTGTTGTGTGGCACGGGGCCCGGCCAGTGTCCGGCGGCCGATCGGGAGATTGGCTGGCGGGCGTCGGGAAGCGGTGGTGCAGTCACGGCGGGTCGCAGCACCGAGGTCGTGGCGGCTGCATTGGACGTGCTGGCCGAGGGAGGAAATGCGGCGGATGCGGCGGCGACGTCGCTGCTGGGGCTGTCGGTGACCGAGCATGGGCTGTTTGCGGCCGGTGGAGAGGTTCCGCTGCTGATCTACGACGCGAAACGCAAGGAGGTCAAGGTGCTCTCGGGATTGGGACGTGCTCCGCTGGATCCTCGAGCGATCGAGTGGTTCTACAAGAACGGCATCCCCTCGGGGGGCAGCATGAAATCGGCTCCGGTCCCCGGCATGGTGCACCTGGTCACAACGCTACTCATCCGGTACGGATCGGTTTCCTTCGAGCGTGTCGTTGGCCCGACCCTGCGGATCCTGGATCGCAAGTCGCAGGATTGGCATCCCCGATTGGCCGTGACGTTGAGAAAACTGGTCGAGGCCGAGCGTGGTGCCAAGGGATCACGCGAGCAGAAGATCGCAGCGGCCCGGGATCGCTTTTACACGGGAGACATCGCCGATGAACTCGAGAAGTGGTACATCGCGGTGGGCTCGTTTCTTCGCAAGAAGGACCTGGCGGCTCATCGCACTCCGCTGGAGGACCCGGTGACGGTGTCCTACCGCGGTTACCAGGTGCACAAGTGTGGTCCCTGGACGCAGGGCCCCTATCTCTGCCAGACGCTGTCGTTGCTGGAGGGCTACAACCTGAAGGCGATGGGCCATTTCTCGGCGGACTACCTGCACACGGTCGTCGAGGCCTTGAAGTTGTCGATGGCAGATCGGGATGAATTCTACGGCGATCCGAAGTTCGTCAAGGTCCCATTGGCCCGTCTGCTGTCGCCCGGATACGCCAGGATGCGTCGGTCGTTGATCGATCCGAAGCGGGCGTCGCTGGAACGTCGACCCGGCGATCCATTGGCCATGCGGGCCTTGCGAGGTCCACAGGTGGCGTCCAATCGCAGCTACAAGATCGTGGTGCAGGACACGACGACGTGCCTGGCGGCGGATCGCTTTGGCAATGTCGTTGCGGCAACTCCCAGTTGCAACCTGGTGGGCAACCGGCCGGGTCCTCCGGGAGTGACCCAGGGAAACCGTCTGAGGTCGCTCAACACGACGCCCAATCACCCCAACCGGATTCAGCCGGGAAAACGTCCACGGATCACGCTGACGCCGACCCTGGTGACACGTGACGGGAAGCCGGTGATCGCCGTCAGCGTGGCCGGAGGCGACCTGCAGGACCAGGTGACTTTGAATGTGCTGTTGAGCCACATCGATTTTGGCCTGGCGCCTCACGAGGCCGTCGTCGCACCCCGGTTTGCAACCAGCCATCACCAGGGATCTTTCGATCCCAATCCCGATCGCAAGGCCGCGTTCCTGTCCCGTGGGGGGGTGACGCTGCACAAAGACGTTCCGGAGTCTGTCCGCGGTGAATTGACGGCACGTGGCCATAAGTTGCGAGTTGTCGGCGGCGCAATCGCTCATCCGGTGATGTTGGTGATTGACCACAAGAGTGGAATCGTTCACGGTGCAGGAGATCCCCGGGTGGGGCGTTCCGTGGGCGTGTTGAAGCCGGCGCCCTGACCGTTTGGTTGGCACATCTCGACACCACCAGTTTTTCACCGGACCTGGCAATTCCCCCGTTTGCCCTCGTCTCATGCCTTTTGAATCCACCGCCGTAGGTCGCCGTCGTGGAATGACGCTCGTCGAATTCCTGGTGGTGATCGTGATCATCGGTGTGTTGTTGACGGTCCTGGTTCCTGCCATTCACCGTTCGCGAATGGCAGCACGTCGTGTCCAGTGCCAGAACAACCTCAGGCAACTGGGCCTCGCGTTGTACAATTACCATGATCTTCACGACACACTGCCATCGGGTTGGACGGGGGCGACCGAGGGGCAGCCGGCGGCGTTGGGTGGACCAGGCTGGGGTTGGGGAGCCCAGTTGCTGCCGCAATTGAACCAGTCGATGGGTGTTTTGATGGCGCGTTTTGATTTGCCCATCGGGTCCATTGAAAACCAGCGGTTTCGCGAGTTGGAAGTCCCAACATTCCTGTGTCCGGACGATTCGTCGGAGACAACCTGGCAACTCTCCGGACACAGACTGTTGTCGCTCACGCTCGCCAGGTCCAACTATGTCGGTGCCTTCGGATCCCGCGGCTGGACCGACGAGTCTGCCCAGCGTGTAGGAGAGACACTCCATGGCGATGGACTGTTCTATCACAACAGCAGCACCCGGTTCGTTGACGTCACCGACGGGCTCACCCACACGGTGATGGTTGGAGAACGTGCTCACGACATCCTGACAAATCGCCACTCAACCTGGGTCGGGGTAGTTCCCGGAGTGGTTGACCCGATCTCGCTTATTGTGGGAACCGGCGAGACGTCTAAGGAGGCACGGGCCACATCGGCTCGAGGCTTCAGCAGTCCCCACGGGAGCGGTAGCTATTTCGTGTTCGGGGACGGCCGTGTGCAGTATGTCGATGGTCGCGTTGTCGGCGACATCTTCGGCCGGTTGATGTCGCGAGCCGGCGCGGAAATGACGCCGGAGTTCTAGTGATCCAGTGGCGTTCGCCGACGTTTACCGGAGCACGAACTTCAACGATTCGCTGGCCTTCTTGTTGCCGTGCAAGTCGGTGACGGTCAGCCTCAGCACGTATTTTCCCAGGGCCAGCGTGCGGGGGAACTTGAATTCGTAGTTGTGGAAATAATCGCGCCGCGTGGTGCGACAGATGTCAGGCGTGACGCCGACGGGGATCTCGTGAACGAGCTTGCCCTCGCCGGACACTTCGCGAATGGTGATCATCGATTTCAGCAGGGTCTCGTGCCGTCCGTCGTCCGTCGGGCGACTGGTGAAATTTTCGACCTCGACGTACAGCAGCACACCCTGCCCGGGGCTGAACGCGTTTTTCTCGAACGGCTCGTAGTCACCAAAGGTCTGGATCTGTCGACACAGTGCGAGGTGCCGGAGCTTCAGGTCCGCTCGGGGTTGCAGGCTGCGGATGGCGTCGTCGAGTTGTTCAATCGTCGTGGTGGCCCGTTGTCCCGGTTCGGGCATGTTCGTGGTGTCGAAATAGTTGACCTGGGCCCAGAGCAGTTTCTGCAGGAATTCTTTTTGGGTGTTGTCGATTCCGGGGATCGGCTCCAGCGCGTCCTGGGGTCGGTCGCCGATCAGCGAGAGGAGCCTGAGAGAGACCTGGTTCCTGACGTATGACTGGTTCTGTTCGGGGGTGGTGCCAGCGCCCAGCTCATTGACCTGCGCGTGTGCCGTGTCGATCAATTGGTTGAGAGCCGAGTCGACCTGGGACTGGGTTGCTGGGTCGGGAGGGACGCCGCCGGTCCAGAGTGGTGGCAAGGGAGCAATCAGTCGACGCGCCATGTCCGGGACGTTGCCGATATTTGGCAAGGCCAATCGTCCAGGGACTCCCATCAAATCGTTGTCGGGGGCATCTGTGACCAGGGGGCTGCGACTGAATCCGGCTCCCTGGATGGTCGGTTCGTCCGCGAGTTGGTCGGTTGTTGGTTGGCCATCGGCGACGGCATCCGGTTCCGACTCGGGTTCCACGCCGCCGGTCCGATTCAACACGGTGTTGACTTGCCCGCGGACACGTTCGGCGAGATTGTCCGTCAGGGGCGTCAGGTCCGAGTTGACCTTGGTCAATCGGCATCCAGTTCCGGTGACACCGAGTGCCAACAGCAACCCGATGAGGCCGGATGCCGGGAGTTGACGGAGGAGTGGACGGAAATTGAGCATCAGCGGTTGGAACCGCAGGACTGTGGGAAAGGGGACGGTCGCTGGAGGACCGAGTGATTGAGTGTGAGGGCGGGGACGATAGTGCATCGCAGTTCGCTCGACAAGGTCGGCTGTTGACGTGAGATGAGTTGGCGGTTCCCGGCTTCACAAACCGGTGCTGGGACCGCACAATCTACGGCCCAATGACGATTCACTACGCAGACAGGCTCGACGACGCGATTCGCCGTAAGGGGACGCCGGCGCTGGTCGGTATCGACCCGCGATTGGACTTGCTTCCCGCGGCGGTGCTCGAGCGTGCCCAGCAGGCCGGCGGAGACCCGGACCAGGTGGCCGCCGCCGCGTTTGAAGAATTCTGCTTTCGCCTGATTGATGTCGTGGCACCGCTGGTGCCGGCGGTCAAGCCACAGGCGGCCTTCTTTGAACAGTATGGTCCGGCCGGGGTGGCGGTGCTGGGCCGCGTGATTCGCCAGGCCCGGAAGGCGGGGCTGGTGGTGATTTGTGACGCCAAGCGGGGTGACATTGGGTCAACGGCCGAGGCCTATGCATCCGCTTACCTGGCGGGTGCCGACCCGGACGCGGCACCGTTTGCCGCGGATGCTCTGACGGTCAATCCCTACCTGGGGGCAGACACGCTGGCGCCGTTCGTCGAGACCGCTGCGACACGCGGCGGTGGTCTCTACGTGCTGGTCCGAACGAGCAATCCCGGGGCGGGAACATTTCAGGACCTGTTGGCCGATGGCCAGCCCGTGTATCGGCACGCCGCACGGATGGTCCAGGAGTTGGCTCGTTCGTCCATGGGGGACGGGGGCTACGGGGCGATCGGGGCTGTTGTCGGGGCAACGTATCCCCGCGAGTTGGCCGAGTTGCGGGAGGCGATGCCGGAGGTGCCGTTGCTGGTTCCGGGGTATGGGAGCCAGGGGGCGGGAGCTGGTGATGTGGCTGCCGCGTTCGGCCCCGACGGACTCGGTGCACTGGTCAACAGTTCCCGGGGAATCAACTTTGCCTATCGACGCGAGCCGTTTGAGCAGGAGTTCGGAGAACCGCGGTGGGAGGAGGCTGTCGAAGCCGCCACGCGGCAGATGATCGCCGACTTGGCCGAGGCAACTCCGGCCGGAGTTTTGTGATGAAGACCGTCCCCAAGCGGGACATGCGTCGAGCCGTGAGACATCTCCGGCGAGTTGACCCCGTGATGGCGGATGTCATCGACCGGGTGGGGCCGATCGACATGGTGCTGCGGCGCGGCCGGTTTCGGACGCTGGTTCGTTCAATCGTCAGTCAGCAGATCTCGACGTCGGCAGCACGTTCGATCAACGAGCGAGTTCGCCGGGCGGTCCGGCCCCGGTGGGTGACACCCGAGAGTCTCGGGGAACTGTCGGATGAGCAACTCCGCGGACTGGGCGTCTCGTCCCAGAAGATCAGTTACCTGCGAGACCTCGTACTTGCGGTCGACTCGCGTCGGATTCGCCTGGACCGCACTGGACGCCTGTCTGACGAAGACGTGATCGCGGAACTGGTTCAGGTCAGAGGGATTGGCCGTTGGACGGCACAGATGTTCTTGATGAATTGCCTGGGGCGGCTCGACGTGTTCGCTCCTTTGGACCTGGGAATCCGGGCGGGGATCCAACGGGAGTACCGGTTGCGGCAGATGCCCGATATCGATCGTTGCCAGAGGATGGCTCGATGTTGGGCGCCGTTTCGCTCGGTCGCCTGCCTGTACCTGTGGCGGAGCGGCGACCTGGTGTCGTGAGGTGAGCCGGTTCCTCCCGGATCACGTCACTTCTTGCCCTCGCCCTTGATCACCACGAGCTTGTGATTGGCCACGTCGTACTGGTACGTGTTTCCGTAGGGCAACTTCGGCAGTTGCAGGTTGTTCTTCTTGATGATCTCTCGCATGAACTCCGCGTGGTCCTTCGGGTAGTGACCATGGAGTGCGTTGTAGATGTTCAGGTGATGGTCGATGGCCAGCTTGGTGACTTTCTCGACCGCCGGACCGTAGGCCTCCAGGCCAGCCAGCAGGGGACTGGTGGCCTTGATCTTTGAATCGCTGACCTGCTTGCCCGCCTTGGGGTCGAATTCGCCAACCTCCTGTGTCCGTTGCTTGAAAATGCTCTTCTTGGGTCGCTTCGCCTCCACCTCCGATTTGTCGGGGCCAGAGCAGCCCAGGCCGGTGATGATCAGGGTGGCCAGCAGTGTTCGGAGCGGATTCGAGACGGTCATGGGGCGGGTTGCTCGGCATGGAGAAAACGTGCGGGTTAGGCAAGCACCACCACGCGGAATGACGACGAGATGCCGCGCGGCAAGCTCAACGCAGTTTATCCAGTCGGAATTCTGTCGGCCAGACCCGGTCAGTAGTTCTCCGATTCGTTGATTGGCGAGTGGCCAAAACAGGTAATTCGAGGCTATCTTGGTAGGTCTGGTAGTTCTGGTAAACAGGCGACCGGACCCATAGTGAAGTGTTGATTCGGTGAAACTCCGAGAGAGTCCGTTCGAGATTCAGAGGAGACGACGATGATGGCCAGGCAGATGCTGAAGAACATCCGACGTGGTGTCCGAGTGGCGTTCGTCACATTGGCTGCCACCTGTTTGATTGGCTCTATGAATTCTGGGACGGCCCGCGCGGCAGACGATGGCTTCGAGTCGATCTTTGACGGCAAGACGTTGAAGAACTGGGATGGCAACCCGAAGTTCTGGTCGGTCAAGGGTGGTGCGATCACCGGACAGACGACCAAGGGCAATCCGACCAAGGGGAACACGTTCATCATCTGGAAGGGTGGTGAGACGGGTGACTTCGAGTTGAAACTGCAATACAAGATCGTCGGCGGCAACTCGGGAATCCAGTACCGCAGTTTCAAGCTGCCGGGCAAGAATGATGGCTGGCGGATCGGTGGATACCAGGCTGATTTCGAAGCGGGAAACACCTACTCGGGAATCGTCTACGGCGAAGCGTTTCGGGGCATCTTGTGCAACCGGGGTCTGAAAACAGAATTGCTTCGCCAGGGCGGCAAGTTCCAGGTCAAGACGATCAAACGTCTGGGTGACAGCAAGCAGATCCAGTCGAAGATCAAGAAGGAAGACTGGAACGATTACCACATCTCGGCCAAGGGGTTCCACCTGGTCCACCGGATCAACGGTGTGGTGACGGCCGATTGCACCGACAAGGACGCGAAACAACGTCGTGCGACGGGACTGCTTGCGTTGCAGTTGCACGCGGGGCCTCCGATGACCGTCCAGTTCCGCAACATTCGAATCAAGCGATCGGGAAACAAGAAGGCGGTGAGCCGATTCTCGCTCCCCGAACTTCCGTCTCTGCCCAAGCTTCCCTCGGTGACCAGTCTCAGCGACCTGCCGTCGCCCGAGGAGACGGTCAACCGCGTTTCCGAAGAAGCCGGTGGCGTGACGACCGAGGCGGTGCGAGCGTTCCTGGGGCTGCCCAGCGATGTTCATGATGCCGTGGTCGAGAAGCCCGCGAAACGCAACTTGCCACCGACAACCGTCGGTGGGGATGCGATTCGCACCGTCCGCTCAACCCGGGCACGTGGCCTACGATTCCTGGCCACTCCACTGCGAAACGTGATTCGGTTTGCTGACGAGTCGGTCCAGCAACCGAAAAAAAAAAGTCGCGCTGATCGCGGGCGTCCGTAGCCACGGCTACGGGGCTCATGAGCACCGGGCTGGCTGTCTGCTGCTGGCCCGTGCTCTGAATGCGAGCGGTTTGCCGGTCGAGGCGATCGTGATCTCGGAGGGCTTTCCCAAGGATCCCAGTGTTCTGGATGGAGCGGCCACGATCGTCGTCTACGCCGACGGTGGTGGCGGTCATCCGTTGAACGCTCACCTCGGCGACTTCCGCAAGCGGATGGCCTCCGGCGTTGGCCTGGTCTGTATCCACTACGGCGTGGAGGTTCCCAAGGGGAAATCCGGGACGGCCTTTCTGGACTGGACCGGTGGATATTTCGAGACCCACTGGTCGGTCAATCCGCACTGGACGCCCAGCTACAAGGCATTTCCCAAGCACGCGATCACGCAAGGTGTGTTGCCATTTTCGATCAAGGACGAGTGGTATTACCACATGCGGTTCCGTGAGAAGATGGAGGGTGTCACGCCGATCCTGACAGACCTGCCACCCAGCACGACGCTCAAACGTCCCGATGGCGCGCACAGCGGCAACAAGTTCGTCCGTGCGGCGATTGCGAAAAAGCGATTGCAGCACATGGCCTGGGCGCGTGTGCGTCCCGACGGTGGCCGCGGTTTTGGCTTCACCGGTGGACACGACCACTGGAACTGGGGACATGACCAGTTCCGCAAGTTGGTGCTCAACGCGATTGTCTGGACGGCCAAGCTTGACGTTCCCAGGGGAGGAGTGAGGACGAAGCCGCTGACGGTCGAGGATCTCGAGGCGAACCAGGACTACAAGAAGCCTGGCAATTACAACCCGCTGCGTATCAAGCGAATGCTCCAGCAATGGAACGGTGCTGCCGGCGAGTGAGCCCCTTGGAAAGCCGACTGGGCGTCTCGTAGAATGAGCCGGTGACCACCTGGGCTCATCCGGAGAAAATCTCGTGACGCTTGTGACTTTGAGACATCCAGTTCGATCAGCAGTCGTGGTGCTGTTCCTGGCCCTGCTGGCTGAATCCGCTCCCGTGTGGGCCCAGGCGAAGTCCGGCGATGTCCGGGCTGCGAAGAACGCCGTGGCGGGCCTGGATGTTGCCCGGGGGGTGGAGGCGACCCTGTTCGCGTCCGAACCGGCCATCACCAGCCTGACCAATCTCGACATTGATGCCCGCGGGCGGGTGTGGGTGTGCGAGGTGGTCAACTACCGCAAGAACCTTGGGCGTCGCAAGGCCGGTGACCGGATCCTGATTCTCGAGGACACCACCGGCGACGGTCGCAGCGACAAGCAGACGGTCTTCTACCAGGGCCGCGATGTTGACAGCGCGATGGGCATTTGCGTGCTGGGCAACCGCGTGATTGTGTCGTGCTCTCCCAACGTGCTGGTCTTCACCGACGTTGACGGCGACGACAAGCCCGATCGCAAGGAGATCCTCTTTTCCAAGACCGGCCAGCCCCAGCACGATCACTCGGCACACTCTTTCCTGTTTGGTCCTGACGGAAAGATGTACTGGAATTTCGGCAACACTGGCGGGGCTGTTCACGACTACAAGGGGCAACCGATCGTCGACCTGGCCGGTCACACGGTGGCCGACAATGGGCGTCCCTACTACGGGGGGATGCCCTTCCGGTGTGATCTGGACGGTGGTCGCTTCGAGGTGCTGGCCCACAACTTCCGGAACAACTACGAAATCACAGTCGACAGTTTTGGCACGCTGTGGCAAAGCGACAACGACGACGACGGCAACCGTGCCGTGCGGATCAACTTTGTGATGGAGTTCGGCAACTACGGCTATCGCGACGAGTTGACCGGAGCCGGATGGCGAGCGGCTCGGACCGGGATGCATGCCCAGGTCCCCATTCGTCACTGGCACCAGAACGATCCTGGAGTGATGCCCAACCTGTTGCAGACGGGTGCCGGGTCGCCCACGGGGATCACGATTTACGAGGGCCGGTTGCTGCCGAAGGTCTTCCACGACCAGGTGATCCATTGCGACGCGGGGCCCAACGTGGTGCGGGCGTACCCGGCGACGGTGGACGGAGCCGGTTACAAGGCCCGTATCGTCAACCTGGTCAAGGGGACGCGGGACAACTGGTTTCGACCGGCTGATGTCTGCGTGGCTCCGGACGGGTCGGTTTTTATCAGTGACTGGTACGACCCCGGCGTGGGCGGGCACAATCAGCGAGATCTCGATCGAGGCCGGTTGTTCCGGATTGCGCCGGTTGGCCACAAGTACCGTCCTCCGAAGATCGACGTGACGACGGTCGCGGGAGCCATTTCCGCACTCAAGAACCCGGCCTTTTCGGTTCGTTACCTGGCGTTCACGGCGTTGCAGGCTGGGGGAGCCAGCGCCCGAACGGCATTACTGGAACTGGTCGCCGACACCAGTGCCAATCCCCGGCACCGGGCCCGCGCAGTGTGGGTGCTGGGCAAGAGTGGTTCGCCGGAGGAGTCGGCCGACGCGGCCGAACGGGCGATGAGCGACCAGAACGCCGACCTGAGAATCGTTGGCCTCAGGCTGGCTCGGCAGATTGATTTTGACGTGGTGAAGGCTGTCGGACGACTGATCGACGACCCGTCACCGCGCGTTCGCCGCGAGTGCCTGGTGGCACTGAAGACGTCGCAGTCGGACAGGGTTCCCGCCTTGTGGGCCAGGTTGGCCACCGGCTATGACGGTCGCGATCGCTGGTACCTGGAGGCACTGGGAATCGCTGCCGACGGCCGGTGGGATGCCTGCCTGGCCGCCTGGGCGAAACGGGCTCCCAATGCGGCCAACTCTGTGGCTGGACGCAACGTGATCTGGAGGAGTCGGGGGTCGAAGACCGCGGCCCGGCTGGCCGAGATTATTTCGGACGAAAAGACGCCCACCGACGATCTGCTGCGGTACCTACGGGCTCTCGATTACCAACCGGCCAAGGCCCGGCAGGCGGCGGCGATGGCGCTGGTGACGGGCAACCATGGTCAGGACCCCGAGCGAGCAAGCACGGTGATTCGGGAGGCCCTGACGCGGGTGGGTTCGGTGGACCTGGGATCCAACCCGGCCGCACGGAAAGCGATCAATCGTGTGGTCGAGCGTCAAAAGGGGACCTCGGGATTCGTGAGCCTCGTGGGGCGGTTCGGACTGGCCGACCGCTACCCTGAACTCGCTCGGATGGCACAACGTCAACCCGACACGCAACTGGGGATTGACTCGGTGAGAATGCTGTTGGCCAAGGGCCAGCGTGACCTGCTGGGCCGTGGACTCGCAGCCGGCAAAGAGGTCGATACGACGGCACTGGCCCGGGCGCTGGCCAATGCCTCGGATGCTCGTGCTGCCGCCGTACTGGCGCCGTTGATCAATGATTCAAAACGTCCGTTGCCGGTCCGCCGGGAGGCGGTTCGTGGAGTGATTCGGGGGTCCAAGGGAGGTGCCAACACGGTGCTGGCCCGGGTCCGTAAGAAGACACTGCCTATGGAACTTCTCCAGGCTGCCGGAGCGGCCCTGGTGACACATCCTGACGCGGGTGTCCGCAAGCAGGCCATCACCTTGTTCCCCTCTCCGCCGTCCAAGGACAACAAGCCGCTGCCAACGATTGCCCAATTGGCCGGTCGCAAGGGCAATTCCGGCCGCGGGCAGAAGTTGTTCGGAACCACTGCCACGTGTGCCAAGTGCCACAAGGTCAATGGCCGGGGTAAGGAAGTTGGCCCGGATCTCTCGGGAATTGGTCGCAAACTCGGCCGTTCGGCACTCTACGAGTCGGTGTTGTTTCCCAGTGCGGGCATCAGCCACAACTACGAGTCGTACGTTGCGGCACTGACTGATGGAACCCTGGTCACCGGCCTGTTGATCAGTCGCACGCCCGAGAGCGTGACAATTCGCAATCCCGAGGCCATCGATCGAAAGATAGCTGTTGGCGACATCGAGGAACTCAAGAAGCAGACGATCTCTCTGATGCCGGCGGACTTGCAGAAGTTGATGACGGCGGCCGACCTGGTCGACGTGGTCGAGTACCTGACGACCTTGCGCGCGGCGATTCCGGCGGCAAAGAAATCAAAATGATTGCCAGCTTCTCGGTCGGAGATTCCCGTGGCGGACCGGCGTCGGTAGAGTAGTCGTCATCGAGCCCTTTGAACTTCCGGCCTATTTTTCAAGCACTCGCGATCATCATCGGGCGAGAAACGCCCAGGAGACGACCATGCCATTGACTCGCCGAACGATCCTGCCCCTGTTGTTGGCCGTATTGACGTTTGGCCTTGGGGCTCACAGCACCAAGGCTGCCGACGTGACCGGATTTCGTGATACGGGAGGATTGGCCACGAGCAAGGAAACCGGGTTGCCGGTCTCCTGGTCCTCGACGCAGAACGTGGTGTGGCGGGCGAAGCTTCCCGGGCCGGGCACGGCCAGTCCGATTGTGCTGGGAGATAGGATCTACCTGACCTCCTACACGGGTTACGGGCTGGCTCCCAACCAGGGTGAGCAGTCGGGGCTGAAACGGCAGGTGCTGTGCCTGGAGCGGGACGGTGGCAAGTTGATCTGGCGTAAGGAATTTGACGCCAAGTTGCCTGAATCGAGTTACTCGGGTGGAAACAACGCCCGTCACGGATACGCGTCCAGCACCCCCACCACCGATGGCAAGCACCTCTACGTCTTCTTCGGCAAGTCCGGCGTCTTCTGTCTGGATCTGGACGGCAAGGTTGTCTGGACGTCGAGCGTGGGTGAGAAGACACGTGGCTGGGGATCCTCGAATTCCCCCGTGCTCTACAAGAACCTGTTGATCATCAACGCGAGCGTCGAGAGCGGTCGGCTGCTGGCACTCGACAAGTCGACCGGCAAGGAAGTGTGGACCGTGGGGCAAATCCGCGGTTCGTGGAATACTCCGATTTTGGCCCAGGTGCCAGGTGGCGCGACCGAGTTGGTCGTCAGCCTGCCGCAACAGGTCCGCGGACTGGATCCAGCGACTGGCAAGCAACTGTGGACGTGCCAGGGGATTCCTGATCGTGGATACGTTTGCCCGAGCGTGGTGGCCGATGGTGGCGTTGTCTACGCGATCGGTGGTCGACAGAACACGGCATTGGCGATCAAGCTGGGAGGTCGCGGTGACGTGACAGCCTCGCACTTGTTGTGGAAGGCCAACCGGGGATCGAATGTCTCGAGTCCGGTCATTGCCGATGGGCACCTGCACTGGTTTCACGAGCGTCGCGGGACGGCCTACTGCCTGAATGCCAAGACGGGAGAAATCGTCTACGAATCGCGGTTGGCACCTCGGCCCGGGCTGGTGTACTCCTCGGTTCTGCATGCCGACGGCAAGCTGTATTGCATCAGCCAGCACAACGGGACCTATGTCGTTGCGACAGGCCCGGAATTCAAATTGCTGGCGCACAACACTTTTGCCGACGACGACAATCGCACCAACGCCTGTCCCGTGGCACACAAAGGCCAGTTGTTGCTGCGGACCGATGGCTACCTCTATTGCCTGGGAAAGAAGTAGGCAGACCATGGCAGAATCTCTCCGTTTCGAGGTCTTCTCGGATTACGTCTGACCCTGGTGTTATTTCAGTACCGTGCGTATTGAACGGCTCGAAGCCGCCTACGACATCGAGGTTGTCTACCGGCACTTTCCTCTTCATCCGGAAACGCCAGATGCGGGGCTGACGCTCGAGGAGTTGTTCGCCGGCCGCAACCTGGACGTGCCGCGGATGCAGGCGGAGATGGCCGAGCGGATGGCCGAAGAGGGGTTGGAATACGGGACGCGTACGCGGACCTACAACAGCCGGTTGGCTCAGGAACTGGGTTGCTGGGCCGACACCAAAGAGGGCGGAGCACGGCTTCACGATGACCTGTTCCGTGCGTACTTCGTCGACGACGTCAACCTGGCAGACATTGACAACCTGGTGGGGCTGGTTGACCGGGCGGGGTTGGATGCCGCTGAGGCACGAGCGGCTCTTGGGGAACGTCGTTTTCGTGAGCAGGTGGATGCCGACTGGGCCCGATCGGCGGAATTGGGCATCACGGGTGTCCCCACCTTCGTGGCGGGGATCCGCGGTCTCGTGGGGGCACAACCCTACGAGGCCATCGAGCAGTTGGTCGTCGAGTCGGGCGCCGTGCAACGCACGCCCTGAGAAGTCATACTGGCCTGGTTGATCTTTTCCCGCATGCTGGATCCCCACCCATGGACACTCTCCGCGTTGCCGCAATCAGTATGAACAGCCCCCTGGGCGAGACCGCGCAGGTGCTCGAAACAATCGAGGCACGCTGTCGTGAAGCGGCCGATGACGGAGCCGAGTTGGCAGTGTTTCCGGAACTGGTGGTGCATGGACACTGTACACCCAACACGTGGGAGATCGCCGAGGCGGTGCCGGATGGGCCGTCGACTCAGAAACTGATCGGGTTGGCGTCCGAGTACGGCCTGGTGCTCTCGGTCGGACTCAGCGAGAAAGAAAACGATCTCGTCTACAACACCCAGATCCTGGTCGGTCCCGACGGGTACATCGGCAAGCAACGCAAGCTGCACTGCTCGCGGGACGAGGTGCTGTTCTACAAGGGGGGACGGGAGTTGCCGGTCTACGATATTGGCAAGGCCAAGGTCGGGATGATCATCTGCTACGACAACCAGTTTCCCGAACTGGCCCGGATCCTGGCACTGCGTGGAGCGGACATCCTGTTGATGCCTCATTCGGCTCGTGTGCAGATGTGGGACGATTCGCCCGGATCGGCCGAGGCTGCCCGGGCTCACTCGCACGACTATTTCACCAGTTGTTATGCCCAGCGGGCTCGCGAGAACGCCTGCTTCGCGGTGCTGACCGACCAGGCCGGACGGGCAGGTTACGTGGACACCTATCCCAAGGATTCACCCAACCAGCCCCATCATGCCGGTGCGATCCTGTTTTTTGGACCCGATGGCGAGGTGCTTGCATCGTCACAGCGGCAGGAGATCCGAGACGAGATGGTCGTCCAGACGCTTGAGGCCGACCGGTTGATCGCCGAACGGAGCCTGCCCAACTACACGTTGAAGACCCGCAGGCCGGAGTTGTACGGTGAACTGGTGGCCGAACAGGTCAACTGGTGAGTTGGCTGCTGAGGCACGCCAGGAGTGGTGATCAGTTCGAGAGAATTTCCCGGACGCGACGACACACGAAGCTGATCTGGTCGTCGGTCATTTCGATTGCGTCCAGGTAAATGTAGCCCTCCTCGGCATGATGGGCCCGTGTCACGATCGTGGGGTCACCTTCGGCGAGAGCGTCGGTGAGCGACTGGGCTGAGTGTCCGGCAGTGGCGGGATCCAGGTCGAGCCTGGCACGGGAAAACGGGCACCCATTGGGGTCGGGGTCGCTCGACAGGCCGAGCCCGGGAATGCCGGCCAGTTGGTCGAGGATCAGGTCGACCTTGCGATCCTGTTCAATGGTCCAGGCCTCGATGTCTTCATTCATTCGGAATTCCAGCGCGGCCATCGCTCCGACAATCGCCTCCTTGCCTGCCTTCATCCCCCGACCGATGCCCCGGTTTTGCAGGTAAACGGCCTCGATCAGGTCACGTCGTCCGGCGACGACACCCGCAGTGGTCGAACACAGGTACTTGTGAGCACTGGTGATGATCAGGTCGGCCCCGGCGGCAATCAGCTGTTTCATCCGGTGGTCCTGTGCAGCACCGTCGACGATCACCGGGACGCCTGCACCGTGTGCCAACTCGACGACTTCCGCGAGTGGCACCCAGCCATGTCGTGCGGTGTGATGAGATTCGACAGCGACGACTGCCGCGACGTCTCCGGCGGCCAGTTCGTGCCGGATCACATCGGGCGGGCAATTGTTGATGGTTCCCATTTCGACCGGGGTCGCTCCGGCCAGTCGAATGGACTGCGTGATCGGTGCGCCGTAATTGACGCAGTGGCCCTTTTGGATCAACACCTTGTGCTTCATGCCGCCGGTGTCGGGCAATTGCCAGACGCGAGCGAGGTCGTTGCCGGTGAGCGTGGCGGCGACCGAGAGGGTGATTCCCGAGGACGTGCACGCGGTCACGCAGCCGGTCTCGGCACCACTTGCTTGCGAGATCACCTGGCCGGCGGCCGCCTGGAGTTCGTCCAGTTCGAAGAAGTGGTCCAGCGACTCACGAACGGTGTCGGCGATTTCCGGAAGCACGATGGCGCCGGCCAGTTTCGTCATTTTTCCACAGGCGTTGATCACATGTCGGAGGTCGTAAGTGGCGTGTATGTCCATCGATGAAATTTCCGTCAGGTGGGGGCTGTGGACCGAGCCTAGCAAAGTGACCCGGGTGTTGCTTGCGACCGGGCACAGTGCCGTTGCTCCCGAAGTCTGCTGACTTTGGCTACAGTGATGCTGGTGGGTCCCCCATTGTTCCCTGTAACAGGCTGACGCGATGCAATGTGACGTTTTGATTCGAGGTGGAGAAGTCGTGGACCCGTCACAGGATCTGCGGGGTGTCCGTGACGTGGCGATCGCCGATGGACGGATCCTGGCGGTCGAGGAGTCGATTGACCGGGCCGAAGCCACCCACACTGTCGACGCCCGGGGCCTGTTGGTGGTGCCAGGATTGATCGATTTGCACGTGCACGTGTATCCCCATCACATGCCGCTTGGTGTTGAGGCTGATCCCCTGTGCCCGGCTGGAGGTGTCACCACCATGCTGGATGCCGGCAGTGCCGGCAGTCGCAACTTCGCCGGATTCCGTCGGGACGTGATCGACAGGGTCGACACACAGGTGTTTGGACTGGTCAACCTGGCCAGTACTGGGTTGATCGCCGCGGACCTGGGAGAGTTGGTCGACCGTCGCCATGCCGATCCGGCCGGCGTGTTGCGGACGATTGATGAGAACCCGGGAGTGGCGGTCGGGGTCAAGATCCGGGCGGGCAAGCACATCATTGGAGAGGGTGAGCAGGGCTGGGAGAATTTCCGCGAGGCGGTGCTGGCAGCTCGCGAGTCGGGGACCTGGTTGATGGTCCATATCGGTGAGAGTCCGATGACGATCCCGGAGATGCTCGAACATCTCGAACCGGGTGATTGCATCACCCACTGCTTCAAGGGTGGGTCGACCCGGATCCTCGACGACGATGGTTCGGTTTTCTCGGCCGTCCGCGATGCCTCCGAGGCAGGAGTAATATTTGACGTCGGGCACGGTTACGGGAGCTTCAACTGGGAGACCTGCCAGGCCTCCCTGGATGGTGGACTGGAACCGACCACCATCAGTACCGACCTGCACGAGAAGAATCTCCACGGCCCGGTTTACGACATGCCCACGACGATGTCGAAGTTCTTGCACCTGGGTGTTCCACTGGAACGCGTGGTGGCGATGTCGACGACGCGACCCGCGGCGGTACTCGGGCAGGCCGATCAACTGGGCACACTGCGGGTGGGCACAGTCGCTGACGTCGCGGTTCTTGAACGCCACGTGGGCCGCTTCAAATTGACGGACAGTTATCGCCAGGATCGTGTTGGCGAAGAATTGCTGGTGGCTTCCACGACGGTCCGCCGTGGTGAACTGGTTCCCGGAGGCGGTGGCCTGAGAATGCGGCACCAGGTCGATTGAAATGAGGATGGGTGAGGTGAACCTCGGCGACCTGGCTGTCGATCCGGTTGTGGTTGGCGTGATCGCCCTGGCCGTGCTGTTTCGTTCGACATTCGGGTTCGGTGACGCCCTGGTGGCGATGCCGCTACTGGTACTCGTCGGCATGGCCATCGGGCCGGCGACGGCACTTGTGGCAGCGGTGTCGTTGGTGACGGCGGCGGCGATCTTCGCGATCGACCGACGACAAACGCGGTTGGCACCGGGAACCCTGGTCCTGGTGCTCACCGCACTCCCGGGCCTCGTCCTGGGCCTTTGGTTTCTGCAGGCCGCTCCGACGGTCCTGTTGATTGGAATC
>CAWVUS010000060.1:0-20394 GCA_963933195.1 uncultured Planctomycetaceae bacterium | reverse complement strand
TGGCACCTTTTCCATCGATGACGGAGCCCTTGCTGGGGCCTACACGGTGATGGTTTCCAAGGCGGTCGCGCAAAATGACACCACGGCATTCAACGACCCGTCTCTGGCTGCCGGTGGAACCGGTACCGGGACTGGCGGCGGTGGCCTTCAGGGACTCGATCCGACGGCCGGATATCAGAAACACATGACTGGCAAAGACGGACAGGCCAAGGAAACTCCAAACTCTTTGCCGGCAAAATACGCAAACGCTGACACCTCAGGCCTCGCGTTCACCGTCGCAGGCCCTGGGGCAAACGACTTCAAGGTCGAACTCAAGGACTGACCTTCACCGTATTTTTGCGACCGAAAAACCTGACTCCACTCGGACAAGTCTAGCGTCCGAGCGGAGTCTTTTTTTATCATCGGATAGAACCTCTTGGTTCCACGCGCCCTGAACGCCCAGTCACTTCTTTCGACCGCACCGAATTGCTTTGCCCATGCACCCTGGCCCGGACGTCTCGACCGGCACGCAAAAGCCACGGCTTCGGCCACGCTCCGTCCTGTTCATTTTGCTTTCGGTGGCCGGCATTGTGGGCCTCACGTTTGCGTTCCGGCTGGATGGTTCTACCGACTCGACATCTCGAACAAGCCCCAGGGCGCCTTCAACCGCTCGAACGCCGGTCACGGACACAACAGTCAAAGCACTCTGTTCCCAGTGCCACACGTACCCGGACCCGTCGATCCTGCCACGCTCCGAATGGCGCACCCGGATTGGGCAAATGGCCACCTTCAAGGGGTACGGGTCCAAAATTCGCGGCATCGTCAACACCGAGGAAGTTGTTCGTTGGTACGAAGCACGTGCCCCTGAAACTCTCACGCGGCCAGCCCTCGACGATCAGGTGACAACACGGCGACCGGCCTTTCGAGTCAAGCACATGGGAACCGTGGCAAAAACCGCCGACCCGGTGGTCGTTTCGAACGTCCAGGTTGTCAATCTTCTGGGTGACGGCCGTGAGGGTCTGAAAGAAATCCTGACCTGTGACATGGCCAACGGCCTGATCCTGCTGGGGCACACCACACCGAACTGGACCGACGAGATGGATGTTCTGGCACGAGTCGGTCACCCGGCCCGTTGCCACGTCGTCGATCTGGACGGAGATGGCCTCCGTGACCTTCTCGTTGCTGACCTTGGCTCTTTTGGTGCCATCGATCACAACCTGGGTAAAGTGACATGGCTCCGACAAGGACCAGGTCGAATTTTTCACGCCATTGACCTCGCCACGGATCTCCCGAGAGTCGCGGATGTTCGTCCAGCCGATTTTGACTCCGATGGTGATCTCGACCTGATTGTTGGCGCGTTTGGATGGAGGACGACCGGCAAACTGGTTGTCCTGGAACGGTCCGACCGTCCAGGCCTTCCGTCATCCCAAAGTTACATCCCACACCAGATCGACCAGCGGCACGGCACCGTCCACGTCGCACCCATGGACCTCAACAACGATGGCCATCTCGATTTTGTCTCGCTGATTGCCCAGGAGCACGAGTCCGTGGTGGCCTTCATGGGATCTGGCGACCTGAGGTTCAAAGCTCGCACACTTTTCCAGGCCCCCCACCCCTGCTGGGGTTCCTCGGGAATGCAGTTGATTGACCTGGACGGAGACGGCGACACCGACGTGCTGATGACCAACGGCGACACAATGGATGATGCACTACTCAAACCCGATCACGGAATCCGCTGGCTTGAAAACACCGGCGACTCCTCGCCGTTTGTCCCCCATCAACTTGCCAGGCTTTATGGTGTGCACCGGGCTGAAGCAGCCGACATCGACAATGACGGAGACCTCGACGTGATTGCCTGCGGCTTTGTTGGCGAATTGAAAGGCACCTCCCGAAGCGAATTGCTCACCAGCCTGAAAGTTCCTTCGCTGATCTGGATCGAACAAACCTCCGCCGGAACCTTCACCCCACACACCCTGGAGTCCCACCTCTGCAATCACCCCACACTGTCCCTCGGGGACGTCGACGACGATGGCGACATTGACATCGCCGTGGGAAACAACACCAGTTCAGCCTCCACGTCACCCGTTGACATCTGGATCAACTCAACTGGTGATTCCAAGTGATTTCTTCACGCAAACAACTGCTGACACTGGCGATTCTGACGTTTGTTGCCGCCGGTGCTTTTGGCTGGCTGTTGCCTCGAGAAGATCCCAACCAAATATTTCACGACACCCTCGTAGAACTCGAACGAGGAAACCTTGCCGCCGCACTCGACGGAATAACAACTCTCGAATCCCACTCCGGCTACGAATCCCACGTGGCATTGTTGCGAGGCGGTTACCAACTACAACGCGGGCATCCTTCTGATGCCCTGCGGTCGCTCGAGACAGTTGAACCGGTCGGTGCCCTCAAGGAGCCCGCTCTCGAATTGATCGGCGAATGTTTTTTTCTTCTCGATCAACTTCCGTTGGCGGCCTCGCAGTTCCAGGAACTGCTCAAAGACAACCCGGGCTCGGCTGACGCCCACCGCTGGCTCGGCCAGATCTTTTACAACCTTGGAGCCTTCGACACGGCCGTGTCACACCTGCAGGAATTGATCAAGCTGGAACCGGACAACTACCTCGCTCACGCGTTGATTGGCCACATGGCTTTCGATTTTGAAGATTTCCAGGTCGCTGTCGAAAATTACCGGAAGGCACTCAAACTTCAACGTCCCAGTTCCATTCCTGACAGCGTTCACCAGGAGGTGCTCAGAAACCTCGCACGTTCCCTGATAGGACAAAACAACTACCCAGCAGCCCTGGAGACACTGGGGACAGCCGACCCCGGTCACGCGCTGGTCCTGGCCCTCAAGGCTGACTGCCACCGAGGACTGGGAAACGAGCCGCTGGCCCGCAAATTGCTGGGCCAGGCTTTGAAACAGGACGCCCACGAACGGGTTGCCGTACTGCTACAAGTCGACATGGCCGTCGATGAAAAACAGACCGCAGCGATCGTCGCTCCGTTGCAGAGAATTCTCGCCAAAGACCCACACGACACAGCTTGCCGCTACCAACTCGCACAAGCTTGGCAGCGGTTGGGCGAGCCCACCAAGTATAAAAACGAAATGGCTCGACACGACACATCTCGACAACTGAAACAGGAATTGACTGAAAAGAATCTCCAGGCCAATCGCGTCCCCGACGACGCTGAGGTCCGCGATAGATTGGCCGAACTCTGCGAAGCACTTGGAAAGCACGACCTTGCCAAGATGTGGAAACAGGCCGCAGCGGCCTGCCGACAACTCCCTCAACCCCAAGGTCGAACGAAGCCTGTGCCCCGCTGATTCACCGAGTTTGATAGACTCGACCGGGCATTCAAAGATCATCCGAATGGTTTTGACGACGCTCCTTGATTGACACTCCTCCACACATTTTGGCCCGACGATGACTTCGCCAAACACAGAAGACGTGAAAAGTGACTCCACACAGGTCTCCGAGTCACAACCAACACAACACTCCGCGGTTCATCCAACTGCGACCCGGGGCTCCAATCGTCTGACCGCCTTGATATTGTTTTTGGCACTGGGCCTCATCGGTTCGGCAGTTGCCTGGGAACTGCAAACCAGGTTTGTCCTCAAGGCCGACCCACTGGCCCCGTCCGGAACCGTCCAGGACCTGGACATCTCGCTGTTTGGCCTCGAGTACGTGCTCAACGTTATGGGTGTCCCTCCCCGGCATTCTTCGTTCAACGTCCTGGCCTCGGCCGGAGGAGGAGGGAACGCCGCTTCAACCAGTCCAAATCCAGACCAGGAAATGGCGAAGATGCGGCTCGTCGAGGAACGCAAGCAACTGGGCGTGGTCCCCCGTCGGAACCGTGCGGCGGTCTACTTCCTTCTCCTTGGCATCCCCCTTGGTGCAGCTCTCGGATTGGCCGAGGGGATCCGTCGCCGCTCGCTCAAAGAGATCATCGGCAATATGGCCTCCATGTGCATCCTCGCTGCTGCCGCGGGTTTCCTAGGTGGCAGCCTGCATGCCCGTGTTGGAGAGGCGTTGGCCTCCAGGACGGATCTTGACCCGATTGTGGCCCAGATGGCGCCGCAATTCGTCGCCTGGCTCACACTCGCCCTCGGCCTGATCGCGTGGCCAGTCGCAAAAGCTGCCAACAAGGACACCACACTGAATTTCGCTGTCGCGGCAATCGTCGGGGCACTCATTGGCAGCGTGCTGTACGCCCCCATTTCTCAAGCGATATTTATTGACGACCTTTTCGAATATGGCATGCCCGGCCACGTCTACAGCTTCCTCTTTTGGTATCTCTTTGGCGGTGCGGCCCTCAGCCTGTCGACTGGTAACGCCTGCAGCCAAATCGCCGTCCCGCAAACACACACCTCCTCCGAGTGACGTTCACTCGGAGGGCCGCTCCTGACGTGTGAGCGTCTGGTAGTTGCTGGCTCCCTCGGTGATCCGCAGGTGGCGGTCTGCCGGAACCGACTCGAACACCTGCACCTCACCCGACGGCCATCGAATCGTCATACGATCCACCACCTTGGCCTCACCCAGCCCCACATGCACCAGAGCCGGTGACTGGGACAAAAAATTTACAACTGGGTAAAGAGACCGCCGCACCACCTTCCCCCCCACCTCACATTCGACTCGCGCGCCGACCCCCAGGCTGTTGCTGCGGGTCCCCCGCAGGCTCAGCTGCAGGTAATGGCGGCGAGGGAACCGGTTGTGATAGATCACCAGCGGCCCGCCTCCAGCCTGCCGAATGAACAACTCGGGCATCCCATCCCCGGTGATATCCCAGGACACGGCACTACGACCATCCCCCGGATTGTCCGCACCGCTTGTGTGGGAAATATTATGAAAACCACCATGGCGATCGTTCAAAAATACGCCATTGCGTTCGTAGGCACTGAGATTTTCACCGCTGGCGGAAAAATTCCATGGATTCGAGACCCAGAACTCGCCGTTGTCTGAATCAAGATCCCGAAGGCAGGGAACCTGGGCACTGCTATTGAATGGCTGTGACACGACAGCCAGCCAGACACAACGTCAGCCATCTGGGCGTTCCGGGGTGACGCTCTGAAACCCTACCGGGGCGTACAGGTCGAGCCATCCGTCATTGTCGAGATCGACCAGTCCGGGCCCATAGGCCCAACCCACATCGGCCACGCCGGTCGACTGGCCAATTCGACTGAACTTCCCTTTCCCCAGACCTCGGTACAGTTCATTTCCCGCCACGAAGTCTCGCATTTGGGCATCGACATCCTCGGAATAAATCCCCGGACGAAGATTGTCGACGATCCGCTCGCCGGCCTTGGAATACATGTTCGCGACGTAGATGTCGGGCCAACCGTCGTTGTCAATATCCCCAGCGGTGATCCCCATCGAGAACCCACCATAAATGTCAGGCAATTCCGCCTCGACGAATGTTCCATCCCGCTGATTGATCAGATAATCGTTTTTCCCCGTTTCGCACGACGTCATCAAATCCGGCCATCCGTCCCCATTGGCATCGAACCAGACGGCCGCAAAAGTCGGCCCACCACGGCCACGAACCCCGCTGGCAACCGCGACTTCCTCAAACTTCCAATCGCCCCGGTTCTTCCACAACTGATGATAGTTGCCACGCGCCTGGCCGATCCACGGCTGCCCCTCGGGTGACCCTTCCGACAGACCAACCACGTACAGGTCAATATTCCCATCACCGTCAAAATCGGCGACAGAAAACTGCGACGCGGTCGGCGGCAATCTGAGTGACGTATCCCGCCCGATGGCCAACTGTTGGAAACGAGTGCCCCCCACGTTTTGAAACAACTTTGCCCCCAACAAAAGGTCCGGAAAACCGTCGTTGTTGAAGTCGGCAAACACGGCCCCCAGTGGCGGCGGATCTCCGGGAGCCGAAAGCGGGGGCAATCCCGCCGCCAACGTGACATTGGAAAAACGGCCTCCGGCCTCACCGTGATAAAGAGCCAGCCCTGTCAAATCGGTGATCAAAACATCAACCAGCCCATCGCGATCATAGTCGGAGAGATAAGTTCCGCCGGTCAAAAACGGGAGGTTCTTTTTGTTGGGTCGTTTCCAATTGTCGTGCAACCCGGACACGTCGATACCGGTTTTGTCCTGCATCGGTTCCAGCAGGTGCTCCTGGGCGAGGCTCACCCGGGCTTCGTACGCCACGCACTCGGCCAACCACCCTCGTTGTTTGGGCTGATCCTCGGTCAGAGACGTCAACCGGCAACGGAACCGCACCTCTCGTTCAGAAATCTTCGAACCGGCAACGACACCTGTCATCCGTAATTTCAACGAACCAACCCACGGGCCTTCAAACTCACCGTGTGTCTCAGGCCGCATCAGCATCACTTTCAGTGACGCCGACTCAAGAGTCAGAAATTCGTTCCGCCATCCCAGTACCGCCTTCACAAAACCATCGCTCGCCAGCGGTTGAGTTTTGTCTCGTGGCGATTTCCATGTCCGTACCTCTGCAACACCCAGTGGTGCCGATTGCCCTCCCTCCGGAACAAACAACTCGGCCTGAAACCCCTTGGCCAGGTAGCCGCCCAGTTCCGACGCATTTCCCTCGCGAATCGCTGCACTCAACTGCGGAAGCGTCAGGTCACCCAGAACAAAACCACCGAGATGTTCGGCATCCTGCAGGTATTTGGCTTCGGAGTCCGAGAGTGCCAGCGACTGATTGTCGACACCAGTGTCCGCCGGACCCGCTCCGCCGGCCCCGAGATCACCCCGCCCGGACCCACCGCCGCCGAACACACCTGTAACAACTGCCACCCCCCCGGCGACTACGAGCAGCAGCAACACTCCTACAACCGGCCAGGGTACACCGGCCTGGCGACTTTTGTTGCTGTCCCGTTCCATATCGTGCACGCGAGCCCTTGTTCACCGGCCACACCAAGCCACCCCGAACAATCATACGTCGCGGCCCGCGTTCTCACCAAGTGGAATTGCCCCTCCAAAGCAGTCGCTTGAATCCACTCGGCGTGTGACATACAAGAGGGGTTTCGCCCGACCGTGGCGAGCGATGGATTGCGAACCAGCGGGAGACACCGGTGAGCTTGGCTGAGCACCTCGAAGGCCGGTTTCGTGGCGACACGCGATTCCGGGGTTCCGAGTACCTCAAGACTGAACTCGTCCGCGTGACGGCTGTCACACCCTCGTCACTGACCGCAGTGATTGAGGACGAGGGCGAGTTTGAGGCTGAATTATTGCACTCGGACGACGGGCTGAAGTTGCTCTGCAGCTGTTCCCGGCGAGATGACCACCAGGCCACCTGCCGGCACCTCTGGGCCGCAATTCTCGTTGTCGATCGCGACGGCTTCTTGGCTGGAAGTCCGGGCCCCGATTATGTGCCCCCGTTCGCCGGTGACGGCGGACACTCCGGAGCCGACTGGAGGGCCCCTCTTCTCGAAAACTTGGCCGACGGCGACGACGACTTTGCTGAGTACCTGTCCCGTTCCGGCGGTCGCCGAAATTGGGAGACACGGATCGGTGAACTTGACGAGGTGTTGCAACGCCTGCCGGCCGGACAGGATTCCGAACGCCGCATCGTCTACGAAATTGATCTCGCTCAGAGCCGGTCTGAAGGACAACTCGTCCTTCAGACCTCTCAACAGGAACGTCGAACCAACGGCCGATGGGGAAAATGGAAACCGCTGAGAATCCGTGGCGGCCGTGTCTCTGACATCCGCGACAACGATGACAGGGAATTGCTAACGTTGCTGGCAGGAGGAATCCCCACCGAGCCGACGACAGGGAGCCGTGCCACGCCGGCTGCGCCGGCCAGTTTTCGCTACCGCGTCCCCGATGCCCTGGCCGTCATGCTCCTGCCACGCCTCTGTGACACACACCGACTGGTGTATTCAGACCCGGACGGTCCAGACGAAACTGGTCTCACCTGGGACAACGGTCCCGCCTGGGATTTCCGATTGACTCTGGATGAAGATTCGGATGCATCTTTGTGGCGGCTCAAGGGCCTGTTCCATCGCGCCGAAGAAGAATGCTATCTCTCCGACACCCTCCTCGTGCTGGCCGGTGGCCTCTATTTTACCAACACCTCGGTCCATCAACACACGGGTACTGTGGCAGCCGCTTGGAGCACGCTTCTGGACGGAGACCTCCCATTTGCCGTCCCCAGCGGAGATCAGGAGGATCTCGTCACCAGGCTCCTCGACTTACCCGAACTTCCAGACCTGAATTTGCCCGAAGCGCTGGCACTCGAGGAAATCGACGTCTCGCCGCTCCCCGTGTTACAACTGACTGTTCCGCGTGGCCGTCGCTGGCAAAGAGAACGTCTTTTGGCCACGCTCCATTTTGATTACGCGGGGGAACTGCTGGCCGCTCACAACACCCAGTCGGCCATTGTGCTCAAAGAACAACGCCGTTGTGCGCGACGAAATATCGGCCGCGAGACCGACGCCTGGAAAGAACTCGAGGAGGTCGGTTTTGAACAAGTCGCCGAACATCGCCGCGGCATAAAACAACTCGAGATCCCACTCGCACAACTCACGCCGGCCATCCGTACGTTGGTGGCCAACGACTGGCGTGTGCAATCCGAGGGAATGCCCGTCCACCAGGCCGGCGAACTTCAGATGAGGGTGCGATCGCACATCGACTGGTTCGAGTTGCATGGTGACGTCGATTTTTCCGGCCAACGCGTCCGTTTTCCGGAACTGCTCGCAGCTCTGGCTCGAGGCGAATCCGCCATCCGGCTCGATGACGGTTCGCTGGGCCTGTTGCCCGACGAGTGGGGCGAACAGTATGCGATGATCAATCAACTCGGTGTCGTCGAAGATGAACATGTTCGCTTCGCCCCCGCACAAGTCGCCTTGCTCGATGCACTGCTCGCCTCGAAGTCGGCCGTCGATGTTGACGAGAAGTTCGAGGAGATCCGCAATCGCCTTGAGTCCTTTGACGGAATTGCAGAAGCCTCTCAACCCGGCGATTTTGAAGGATCGCTGAGAACTTATCAGCGAGAAGGACTCGGCTGGCTGCACTTTCTTGAAGAATTCCAATTCGGCGGCTGCCTGGCCGACGACATGGGATTGGGAAAAACGGTCCAGGTGCTCGCAGCACTCTCGGAACGAGCCAACGGATCCAAGCCCCCTCCCTCGCTGGTCGTGGTCCCACGCTCGCTGGTCTTCAACTGGAAAGAGGAATGCGAACGGTTCTGCCCTGGGCTGAAGGTCCTGGAGTACTCCGGGCTTGACCGCGCTTCACTCAGAGAGTCGTTTGATGAGTACAACGTGATCCTGACCACGTACGGCACACTCCGTCGTGACATCCTCGAACTCAAAGACCAACGATTCGACTACGTTGTGCTTGACGAGGCACAGACAATCAAGAACGCCGGATCCCAGATCGCCAAGGCGTCTCGACTACTCAATGCCAATCATCGTCTGGCCCTCTCGGGAACACCGATCGAGAACCATCTCGGCGACCTCTGGTCGATCTTTGAATTTCTCAACCCGGGCATGTTGGGACGGAGCTCCTTGTTCCGACGATTCACCACCGACGACAACGACAATCGTCAACTCCTCACACGGGGTCTTTCGCCCTTCATCCTGCGGAGAACCAAGTCCGAGGTCGCCGCTGAATTGCCAGAACGGTTCGAGCAGACGATCCAGTGCAGGATGGGCGACGAACAACAACGTCTCTACGACGAGATGAGAGACCATTACCGCCAGAGCCTCCTGGGGGCTTTCCAGGAATCCGGTGGCAACCCCTCCCGCATGCATGTTTTGGAAGCACTCCTGAGACTCAGGCAGATCGCCTGCCATCCCGGCCTGCTCAACCCCGACCTGCTCGACGGCCCCTCCGCCAAGCTCGACACGCTCAACCCCTTGCTCACGGAATTGATCGGAGAGGGACACAAGGCACTGGTGTTTTCACAGTTCACCAGCATGCTGGCCATCGTCAAAACCAAGCTGGACCGGCAGGGAATTCCCTACGAGTATCTCGATGGCCAGACACGCGACCGCAAGGAACGGATCGACCACTTCCAGGAAGACCCCGATTGCGGGATTTTTCTGATCAGCCTCAAGGCAGGAGGCCTGGGCCTCAACCTGACTGCCGCCGACTACGTCTTCTTACTCGACCCGTGGTGGAACCCCGCCGTTGAAATGCAGGCGATCGACCGCGCTCACCGTGTCGGACAAACCCGCCCCGTCTTCGCCTACCGGCTGATCTGCGAAGGTACGGTCGAGGAAAAGATCGCCGATCTACAACAACAAAAACGAGAACTTGCCGACGCGATCCTGCTGGAGAACCGCAGCATCCTCAGAAACCTCACCAAGGATGACCTCGAACTCCTCTTCTCGTGATGCGGTCACCGGCCTTCCTGTCGCACACTCTTCTTGAGCCGAAACACCCAGACGCTGTCAAATTGCCCTTCGTAGGCATTGGCCACCGTTGCGATGGGCGTCCACAAGACCGGGTCCTCTCCAAACTTCCCCACGACCCAGTGTCGGCCTTTCCGGTCCCGAACACGCATCGCGTGCGGATAGTCTGGCCCACGACTGCCAACCAGGCACACCACGTCGTTGTCCCGGATTGCCGACGAGGTTTCAAACACGTTGATGCCGGATTCCGAAAAGGGCGGAGGAAACTCCGCCACCCTTTCGTAGTAGCTCTCAAGGACAACCTGCATCGGATTTGTCCCGTCGGTCAGCGGATTCACTTCACCACACAACCAGTCTCCACGACCCAACCCAATCGCGTCCCCCACCGCGTAGGCACAACAATTGAATTGTCCCAACTGCTCGGGCCGATCAACCTGCCATGACGTTCCGCGGCCCGTCACGATTCGGCCGTCGTCGGAATTCGTGCCGGACTGACCGGACAACAGGTCGCTCATCGCATCCGGTTCGTAATCCTCGCGGACCGGAAAATGCAGAACAATACACTTCCCCCGTGGACATTCCAGCACGGTCCGCGGCACATCCATCTTGTGTCGCTGGCTGTAGACAGCCTCTATTGGTCTCTCGGAGGGTCGGATTCCAAACCCGGACGAGATTGACTCTGGAGACGGGTCGGAGCCGCATCCGGACAGGCCCAGCCACACTCCCAGTCCCGCGAGTGCCTCGCGGCGAGTCCAAAGTTGGCAATTCACCTGTGCGCCACCGCTTTCCCTGCAGTCTGACTGCCCCGAGTCTACGACCTTCCCATTCCACCGCCCACCCCGAACGCTGATCTTGTCGGCTCCAGCGGTCGCTTCTATGATCCGCTGCATGAGGCCCCTACTGTCGTCCCACCTGCTTCCAACCACGGTTGATCCCGACACGCTCCCAGGATCAATTGCGGTAATGATAGACGTGCTGAGAGCCTCAACGACGCTCGCACATGCTCTCGCGGCTGGTTGCCACGCCATCCACCCCTGCCGGGATGTGGAGACCGCCCGAACCCTCGCTCGCGACAACACCGGCCAGGACCAGCCTCGTCTCTTGGCCGGAGAGAGAGGAGGGATCCGAATTGACGGTTTTGACCTGGGAAATTCTCCCGCAAGTTTCACCTCGAGCAGCGTTGGTGGCCGCACGATTGTCTTCACGACTACCAACGGCACTGCGGCGCTGAATACCTGCCAGGGCGCCGACCACATCATCGTCGCGTCCTTCGCCAACCTGGCTGCGGTGGTCCGCTTCCTGGTCCAGCGGCAACTCCCCGTGCACCTTGTCTGCGCCGGAACCAACGGCCACGTCACCGCCGAAGACTGCCTGTGTGCGGGAGCCATTGGGCTGGCCCTGCAATGCCATGGCGACCACGACACCGATTCCCATGACGCGACCCGTATGGCAGTGGAATTCTTCGCCCCGATGAGTGACGAACCGGACACATTTCTACAAGCCTTGCGTGACAGCCATGGGGGACGAAACCTGCGACAACTGGGTTTCGACGACGACATTGTGCTGGCGTCCCAGCGAGACACCCTCGACTTGATCCCCTGTTACGATTCCCAGAACCAGACCATTACCGTGCTCGCCTGATGGCGACCGAGGACATCATGAAGAAGACCATGGATCCCATCGTCTCGCTGTGCAAACGGCGAGGTTTCATTTTCCCCTCGTCCGAGATTTATGGCGGTTCGAACGGCTTCTGGGATTATGGCCCGCTCGGAGCACAACTCAAACGCAATGTGCGAGAAGCGTGGTGGAGTAACATGGTCACCAATCACAACGAACTGGCCGTGCCTGACGGGGCGGCCGGCACGTTCCACATGGTTGGTGTTGAGACATCCATCATCATGCATCCCAAGGTCTGGAAAGCCTCGGGCCACTACGATCTCTTCCACGACATGATGATTGACTGCCGCGAATGCCAGGCGCGTTTCCGAGCCGATCACGTTGCCACCAGCCAGTGTCCCCGCAAACCCAGCATGACACCGGGAGAACACGAAGCCTGCCAGTTGACCGAGCCGCGAGAATTCAACCTGATGTTCAAGACAATCATCGGTGCCCTCTCCGGCGAAGAAAACACGGCTTTTCTGAGACCGGAGACCGCGCAGGGTATGTTCGTCAATTTCAAGAACGTCGTCGACAGTTCTCGCGTCAAGATTCCGTTCGGCATTGCCCAAGTGGGCAAGAGTTTCCGCAACGAAATCACCCCCAGGAACTTCACTTTCCGGTCCCGTGAATTTGAACAAATGGAAATGGAGTTCTTTTGTCACCCGGATGATTCGCGGCAATGGTACGAGTACTGGCGGAACCGTAGATACCAATGGTACATCGACCTGGGAATCACCAGCGACAACCTGATCCTACGGGACCACGATTCCGACGAACTCTCACACTACTCGGTCGGTACCGCCGACGTGGAATACGCGTTTCCGTTTTTGCCCGACGGAGAATACGGCGAACTTGAGGGCATTGCCCATCGCGGAGACTTTGACCTCCGGAGTCACATGGAAGGCAAGCTCGTTCGCGAGGGTGACGACCTGGTCGTTGAAACCAACGAACACGGACAACCCAGGCACCCCGGAAGCGGGAAGGACCTGACGTATTTCAATGACCAGACTCGAGAGCGTTTCCTGCCTCACGTGATTGAACCGGCAGCCGGAGCAGACAGGGCTACGCTGGCGTTCCTTTGCGAAGCCTACCACGAGGATGAACAACCCGACGATAAGGGAGACCTCAAAAGTCGAGTTCTGATGAAACTCCATCCGAAGTTGGCTCCGATCAAGGCAGCGGTCTTCCCTCTGATCAAAAAAGAAGGCATGCCCGAAACTGCGGGACGTCTCTACCAGGATCTCAAGGAAGCGGGCATCGCCTCGGTCTACGATCAGCAAGGGGCCATCGGCCGCCGGTACCGGCGACAGGATGAAATCGGCACGCCGTATTGCATCACCATTGACGGCGACACGGCCAGCGATGGTACCGTCACCATTCGTGACCGTGACTCGCTCCAGCAGGACCGAGTCCCGATCGATACCGTCGTCGACGACATTCATGGACGACTCCGCAGCTGACCCCCCCCTCCCCCCTGGACAAACAAAGCCCGCCACATGACGCTCGACGAATTCAAGGACACTCTCGGCCACGACACCCCGCCCGACGACCTCTCAGAGGAACTCCGGGCCATGTGGCTCTCTTTTCGCGACGGATGGGAAGCCGGGCACGTAATTGTCCAGGACATTGAGTCGAGTTCGGCTGCCTGGGTACACGCCCACCTGCACCGCATCGAGGGCGACCTGTCTAACGCCGCGTACTGGTATCGTCGAGCCGGTCGCCCGAACTGTGACGCCTCGCTCGATTCCGAATGGGACCAGATTGCTGCAACACTGCTCAAGACCTGAACCGACAGGCCAGTCCACACCCTCCACCTAGTCCACTCGGAATCGCGATGACTGTCGGAGAACCAACCGTCGCCCCGGCTTCGTCACCGCGACTGTTAATCACGCTGTGCACATACAACGAACGTGAGAACATTGAGCGATTGATTCCGGAGTTGAACGACGTCGCGCCCGACGCCGACATCCTGATCATCGACGACAACTCTCCCGACGGAACCGGGACACTGGCCGACGCCCTGGCCGAGGCGGACCCCCGGGTGGACGTCCTTCATCGGTCCGGCAAACTGGGACTGGGGACGGCCATTCTGGCGGGTTTTCGCGAGGGGATTTCACGAGGTTATCAGCACCTGATCAATCTCGACGCGGACTTCAGTCACCATCCCCGTCATATCCCGGCGCTGAGAGCCTTGATGGAGACTACCGACGTTGCGATCGGCTCCCGCTACGTCGAGGGTGGCGGGGTGGTCGGATGGAACTGGCGACGGCATGTCATGAGCCGGGGCATCAATTTCTACGCCCGATTGATGTTGGGCCTGCCCTCCCGCGACAACAGTGGAAGTTTCCGTTGTTACACCGTGTCCCAACTGGCTCAACTCGACCTCGACCTGTTCCGGGCCCGAGGGTATGCCTTTCAGGAAGAGATCCTCTACCGGCTCAGACGCCTCGGATGCCGTTTCCAGGAAACACCCATCGTTTTCGAGGACCGTAGGTTCGGCGAGTCGAAAATCAGTTGGAAAGAGAGCGTTGCCGCGCTGTGGATTTTGTTCCGGTTGGCAATTGACCGTTTGTGCAGAGTCCGCATTCGCCGTGACGACGGACTCGCTGAGTCTCCGGTGGAATGATAGGCTGACGGTCATCCCGCTCCGCCAGAGCCAACAGGGAACCGGTCGTTGGCCGACTACATCCGCAAACGCCGCACGCTGCACTGGCCCATCACGCTCTCGGCCGCGCTGATGGTTCTCAACGTCGCGTTGATGGTCTGCTGGATCGTCCTTTTCGCACAACTCAATTCGTTTGGGGCTCTCACTGTTGGCACCATTGCCTTCGCATTGGTCCTGGTGGGCCTCTCCTTCTATCTCTTCCTGACGATCAAGGAAATCCAACTCAACCGCCGACAGGCCAATTTTGTCGACAGCGTCACCCACGAACTAAAAACTCCTCTCGCCTCGATAAAACTCTACCTCGAAACACTCCAACTCCGGGAACTCGACATCGAACGCCGCGACGAGTTCTACAACATCATGCAGCAGGAATTGATTCGGCTCGACACGCTGATCAATCAACTGCTTGAAGTGGGGCGCCTCGACGCCATTGGACACGAATCCGAATCCGAGGACATCCAATTGGAGCCGCTGTTACGGCGTTGCGCCCAGGCCGCTTGTGCCAAACACAAGCACGTCAACCCGGACGTTTTCGCCTTCGACGTCCAACCGGTCGTGATACACGCCCGGCCCATTGTACTGGAGATGATATTCGGCAACCTGTTGGACAATGCCATCAAATATGGTGCCACACAACCGGAAGTCCAGGTGTCGGTTTCCACACGCAGCCGGGGCAGAATCCTCACGCAGATCATCGACAATGGGGAAGGAGTTGCGCCCGAATTGAAGAAAAAGATCTTCCGCATTTTTTTCCGCAGCGGCGAGGAATTGACGCGGCGAAAAAAAGGGACTGGGCTTGGCCTCTATATCGTCCGCACACTTGTCCACACGCTCAAGGGCCGAATCCGTGTGCAGGATCGCAGTGACCGTTCGGGAAGCGTTTTCGAAGTCGAACTGCCGGGGCGGGTCGCCGCATGAGGATCCTGATTGTTGAAGACGAAACGGCACTGGCAGAAGGCCTGGCGTTCAACTTCCAGCAGGAGGGTTTCCAGGTCGACCTGGCCGGGGATGGATCAACCGCCCTGAACCACCTGGAACATTCCGATCCTCCCATAGACATCGTCATCCTTGACCTGATGTTGCCAGGAATGAGCGGCTACGAGATTTGCCAAGCGGTTCGCAAAAATGATGGCAACCTGCCCATCATCGTCCTCAGCGCCCGCACACTCAGCGAGGATAAAGCCCAGGCCTTCGATGCTGGCGCCGACCAGTATATGACCAAGCCATTTGCTCTCCCGGAACTCCTCAGTCGCGTCCGCAATCTTCTCGACCGTCGACAACGCCACAACGAACCGACCAACGACGAGCGTTATGAGTTTGCCAGCGTCTCAGTGGACTTTCTCACCTACCAGGTCAACGTGGCTGAACAGACACACGACCTGACCAAAACCGAGATGGAATTGTTGCGGTATTTCATCGACAACGAGGGCACCGTACTGACCCGGCACCAGATTCTTCGGGACGTCTGGGGGGAACCCAGTGCGATCACTACCCGCTCGACCGACAATTTTGTGATGCGCCTTCGCCGCATGATCGAACCCGACCCGTCACAACCCCGCCACATCCTTTCGGTACGTGGGACCGGCTACCGGTTCGTGGCGGCCCCGTCACCAGATGACGCCACATGAGCGGCCCTGTCAGGGGACAAACACGGTCACCGGCGGCAACGGCGGCAGTTCTCTCAAACGGTATGCCCTTGCCTGCGAATCCAGGCGACGACGGACGGTCGGTTCAACCGCATCGGGGGACGCCAGGGCCGCTTCTACGGCAATCAGCGCCCGAGAAAACTCGTCAGCCGACGCGCGTGCCAGCCCCAGCAGTTCCTGGCTACCAACGTGGTTACGCCCCGACCGTTCCTGCAGTTCCTCGGCCCAATCCAAAGCCTGGGCAACCCTCTGCCCGGTGACCCCCGACCCGACTCGCACCTGGGACAGCGCGTGGTACACAGCCAGCCCCAGGGCTCTGTTGGATTCCTCGAACGCCTGGGTCTCACGCAAGGCCAATGACAAACCGTGATGCGCGTCGGCCAGTGTCGCATCCAGAGCAAGGCTCCGCCGGAAATTCGCGATTGCCGGACGCGTCCGGCCCATCTGACGCTCCACCTCTCCCAGCATGCAAACCGCCTGGGCATGTGATGGCTCCCGTTTGATCGCCTCGCGAAAATGTTTCCCCGCGATCTCCAACAGGTCTCGATCCGAACGACTCGTGGCCTCCTGGACACGGATGACACCGAGGTTGTAATGAACGTCTGGATTCCCCGGCCGTATTTCTCGCGACGCCTCGAGATGACCAACAGCTTCCTCGGATTGCCCCAGCGCCAGCTTCGCCATCGCCAGGTGATATTGCAGATACGCATCCCTGGGATGCCGCCGCCGGGCCTCCAACAGGTCTTCCAGGCCCTGCTCCTGCCGCCCCGATTCAATCCGTGACACTCCGCGATACACGTAAGACTTGTAGACGTCCGGTTCCAGACGAATTGCCATGTCCGCGTGGGCCATTGCCTCGTCGAATTGATTCCCGTTGATCAACGTTCTCGCCAATTCGTTGCGAGCCGAGACGCTGCCGGGCACGTGTTTCACAACCGCCCGAGCCATCTCCAACTCGCCGACCACACCGTCTTTGACACGGTGTTTTTCCGTGACGTACAACACCGCAACCACACCAGCCAGTCCGAACCAAGCCAGCCAATGTCGCCAGGCCGACGCACCGCGGGGCTTCGGCAATGTGGCCACCTGCTTTGCGGAGTCTCCAACCCCCAGTGATTGCCGCGTCGACGCCTCACGAACCTTCCAGATGAATCCATCGAAATAGAAATGCAGCAAGCTGGACGTCGCAATAATCCCGTACAGCAGGTTTCGCAATTGCTCTGACGAAACCCGGTCGACAACGATGCTCAGGCTGCCGTAAGCCAGGACCAGGCCAACATAGAGGCCAATCCAGACCCCGACCAATGACCCACTATTCCGGAAAAGAAAACGGGTCAATGCCCCCACGCCGGCCCCCGAATCGACCCGGCGGCGATTGAAGGACCAGACAATCGCCAGGTACTGGATGTCGTGAAATATCTCGAACATCGCGATTCCCAACACGAGGTTCGTCAGGCTGACATTGCAATACCAGAAGAACGAGAACGACATAACCAGCAACAGCCACTTGCCTCCGCTGACGGACTGGCCACGCATCGTTCGCCAGGCCAATTGGCCCAGGGCCATCACTGTCACCACCAACGTGAGGCCGTCCCAACACTGTCTTACCCCCTCGATTGGCACCTCCCAGGTCACCGGCAAACCCGCCTGGTATGCCATCCCGAGAAATTCGCCCACCCGCCGAGAGCTATGCAAGACCGCTGCACCAAACCAACTGACGCACAACCCCCAGTCCAACCACCTCGCGGCTCGTCCACCAACACCGCTCTTGGCATCGTAGATCCGGGCGAAACCATAGGTTTGCATCAGGAAATGCCACACCCCCCACGCCAACACGACCAACTTCATCCCCACCAGTTGATCGAAGAAGAACATCCCGCACACCGGCACCAGGACCAGTGGAACGAGAATGAACCGCCAACGGAAACGGTGGAACAACTCGCGATCACCGTACGCCCTCAACAACCCCGGCAGGTGATGCCCCAATGCACCGAAGGCCAACACCCAAAACAGGATTCGTTCGCCACTCACCTGGTCAGAAATCAAAACACCCAGGGGGAGAACCAAAACCGGAGTGGCCAAAAACAGAATCAGGTCCCGCACGGGGCCCAGGATCCAACGGGACCGCATGCGGGGCGAACCGTCTGTCGAATGCGTTGGATTCGCCTCGGTCGCCATCGACGCCCTGCCTGTCTCACCAATCGTTCACACAAGAACGAATCCGGACTGCTTCAGTGTACTTCTTGCAGACACAACACGGCAATATGGCCCCGCCCCGTGCCCAGAGAAGTTCGGCCCCCAAAGAATATGACACAAGTGTGACAGGGAATTGACGATCTGGCGACACTTTCAACCGAATCACACACTATAATCCCGGCCGCTGTGCTGAGACCGATTCTGCCTACTCAACGAGACCGCGATGACAACCTCGACCCCAGACGGCACGACATTGCCGTCCGCCGACGCTCCTTCAGTCAACCACGACGTTCCCAACACTGGAGGCCTGGCCTCCGTGGCGGCGCCCGCCGAAACCGGTCTCGCCGGACGATTTCCCAACGGGATCAACTGGACCAATGCGATCTGGCTTGCCGCCATGCACGCTGGAGCCATCGCTGCCTTCTGGTTCATCTCGTGGCAGGCAGTGGTCATGTTCGTCATCTTTTATTACGCCACGGGCTGTTTCGGTGTCACGCTGGGTTACCACCGCCAGATGACACACGGCAGCTACCAAACAATCGCTCCTGTCCGAGCCTTCCTGACCCTGTGTGCCATGCTTTCCGGCCAGGGAAGCCCATTGTTCTGGATAGCAACACATCGTAAACACCACGCACACTCCGACGGCGCTGAAGATCCTCACACCCCCAACCACGGGTTCTTGTGGTCACACGTCCTCTGGTTGCAACCCAGGGACACCGCCGAACAGTTGAAGACACATTTCGAAAGATGGGCGCCCGATTTCTACCGCAGTCGCCTCCAGCGGTTCCTCCACGCCACTTACGGACCGTTTTTGTTTCTGTCTGGTGCAGCCTTTTTTGCAATCGGCGAAGTCGCCTGGGGTCTGGGCGTCTCGGTCTTCCTCTGGGCGATGTGCCTAAGAATCGTCGTCGTCTACCACGTGACCTGGTTTGTCAACTCCGCAACCCATGTCTGGGGGTATCGCAACTACCATACGACCGATCGCTCACGCAATCTCTGGTGGGTCGGCCTGCTTGCCTTCGGAGAAGGATGGCACAACAACCACCACGCCTATCAGAGAATGGCACGGCACGGTCACAAACTGTGGGAATTCGACCTGACCTACAACATCATTCGTGTCATGAAACTCTTCGGCCTGGCCACTGAAGTCGTCGACGCTCTGCCCAACACCGACGAGGCACAACTGCAGGGCAAAGAATCTGGCGGCAATGTGCCACGAGCTGCGTGAACCGCGTTCGCCGGGCCGATACCACGTTCCTGTGGGAGGGCCTACTCGTGGCTGTGTTCTTCGCCGGGAAACAGCCCGGTTCGGACATCCTCGGCGTAGTCAGAAACCGCCTCAAGGACCTGTGAACGCAGGTCGGCATACCGCTTGAGAAACTTGGGGTTGAATCCGTTGCCCAGGCCCAGCATGTCCTGGTTCACCAGGACCTGGCCATCACACCCTCCGCCAGCTCCGATTCCAATCGTCGGAATTGATAACTCCTGGGTGATTTCGGCCGCAATGCCTCGTGGGATCAACTCCAGGACCACAGCAAACGCACCGGCCTCCTCGGCCGATCGGGCGTCGATTCGCAGACGTTCCTCGTCCCGTTGGATCCGCGACATTCCTCCCAGCATTCGGATTGACTGGGGCTTCATCCCAACATGAGCGATCACCGGGATATCCGCTCGACTCAACGCGCGGATCGTCTCGGCCTGGTATTCTCCGCCCTCCAGCTTGACCGCCGATGCACCGGTTTCCTTCAGAATACGGCCCGCGTTCGTGATCGCCTGTTCCGGACTCACCTGGAAGCTCATGAACGGCATGTCGACAACAACCAACGCGTGGCGAGTGCCACGAACCACCATTTTGGCGTGGTAAATCATCTCATCCAGGGTCACCGGCAAGGTCGTGTCGTGGCCCTGGA
>CAWVUS010000059.1:0-20439 GCA_963933195.1 uncultured Planctomycetaceae bacterium | reverse complement strand
GGGCCGTCAAGCCGTGCAACCTGCACGCGACGATCTACAAGGCCCTGGGCATGGATCCGACGCTGCACCTGCTCGACCACCAGGGTCGGCCCACGCCGGTGCTCGAGGATCCCACCCCGATCCACGAATTGCTCTAGTTTTCTCGCGGCGAGTCAACTCGCGGCCTTCAACCATTTCGGCAGCGGAAACCGGTATGTCCGCTGTTTGCCGAAGCCCTGGATCTCGAATGTGTCGGCGATCGTGATCGCGGCGAAGCTGGCCTCGTAGTGCGTGGCGGCCATGGTGAGATAGTGCGTCCCGTCATAGACGGTCCAGCGGCTGCGGTGCTTGTGTCCGAAGAAACAGGCCAGCACACGGCCGTCCTCGGCAAACAGCTTGCGGATCTCCCAGCCGTTGTCGACATAGGAGTTCTGCTTGCCGACCGGCAGGAAAGGTGTCTCGCCGCCCTGCCCCGAACCAGTCTCGGGCGTGTGGTGCAATTCCTCGTGGCAAAAGACCAGCTTCGGTTTTTTCCGGTGCTTGGCCAGGTCGCCGGCCAACCACGCCTTCTGCGTGGCGTCGATCCAGTAACCACCGACCAAACCATCCTTGCCCCTGGGTGGCGATGACGCATCGGGACCGTTGTTGCCGTCGAGCACGATCAGGTGGAAACCGTTGTGATCGCATGAAAAATACCGGTGCGGCATCCCGGTGGTGGCCAGGAATTCCTGCTTGGTGATGTCCTCGCCGGGATGACCACGACCGATCAGGTCGGCTGCCGTGATCTTCTCCTCGCCCCCCTTCAACCAGCCGACATCGTGGTTGCCCATCACGTGGTAGCGAGGGCACTTCAACTGTGAGAACACGCCGAGGTGATGTTTCAACCCGGCGAGTTGTCCGTCGTGCATCGCCTGGGTGGTCTGGCCCTCGGCCACCTGGATACCAAAGTCACCCAGGTCGATGGCGAAGTCGGGTTGGAATTTGTGCATCTGGTCGACGAACCGTTTGAAATTCCTGGCCCGACCCGACTGCCGCGCCCCCTGCAGATGGGGGTCGGCGTTGAGCCCGAACCTGAGCTTCGGTCGGCCGGGAGCGGCTCCGTCGGCCGTCGTCGCACCCAGGGCTGTCAGTCCCGCGGCGGATTGACCCAGGAACGTGCGACGATCGACGGGTGATGGCATGGAGTCACGGGTCGTCATGTTGGAAGTCTCCGTCTGGCTGGTGGTTGCGTCACTTGGCCGGCTTGATGGTCACCTGGACCTGTCCGTTGGCGGGGATGTCCACACGGGTCATCAGTACGACGTGACGACCGTCGTCACCAGGGGTGCTGGATTCGATCCGCCCGCTGGTGACGGTGTATTCTCCAGGTGGCATCACGAAAGTCACGCGGCCGTTGGGAAAAGTGTCCTTCAACCGGTTGGAAATGGTCGCGGTATTCTCGGAGTGGGTTCCGTCGTTGGGAACCTGGAAGACGGCCTGGACCGGCGACGGTTCGTCACGCCCGAACGGCACCGGTGCGGTTTCGTGCCCGTTGTAGGTGCAGGTCTGGACGCGGTTCTCCTTGAACCGGACCACACGGAAGCTGACCGAGTTCGATTTGCCGATCCGTCGCGTGGGCGTGGTGCCGACATCCATGACCTTGGCTCCGATTCCATGGCCGTCGTGGATCATGCGGACGCGGTGTCGGTTGAAGAAGTCGACCGGAGCATTGGCCTCGAATCCGTTGACGATCTTCATGGTCGCCTCGGGCCGTTCGCCCAGCAACCGGTCGGCTCTCGCGGTGCCCGTGTGCCAGGGGTGTCCGAAATTGAGCACGCTGATCCGGGGGCCGAAATCGATCCGTCCGACCGGGTCGCCGTACCAGGTCTCGTGGCCGGCGAACTGGTGATTGCCGAAGTTGACCACGTAGGGGATCTGCAGGTGAGCGAGTGAACCGGAGACGTAGGCCGGGTTGCAGGCGTTGCTGGAAAGAACCATGTCGGCTCCGACCAGGTTGGCGACGTCGGCCAGACGCTGGAGATACTCGGCCTGAAACTGGGCCGAGGTGTCCAGGTGTCCGAATGTGAGCAGGACCGGGTCGTCTGGGAAGTCGGCGACGACGTGCACGCTGCGAGGTGAGCGACACGTGCCGGTACGACGGCCACCGTCGACGTCGACCGAAAGGTCGTACAGTCCCGCGGGCATATCGGCGGGAAGCGTGATCACGACCTCGCGATCGTAGTAGTACTTGGCCGCGACATCTTCCTGGAACTTGCAGTCCCGCGAGATGGTCACGGGTCCGACACGTCGAGTCAGCCGGACCGTTGTGATCGTGGTATCGAAGCCCAGGAACCGTGCTCGGAATGTCCCGCCGGGGCGGCGAATCGCCTGCTGATTGAGCCGGGGGAACCGGAAACGCTGGATCACTGTCTCCGGCCGACGTTGGAGATAGACCGGCGCTCGCCAGTGGGTTTTTCCGGCAGTGACCTGGATCGGTTCGATCTTCTGGCTGGTCCATCCACTGGCCTGGATCGTGAGCGAGTAGTCGTCGCCGGGAGGCAGCCCGGCCAGGCCGCATTGCCCGGTCAACCAGTTGCGGACCAGCACGTTGCGGACGACGGTCTTGCCACGGGTCAGCACGGCCCGCGCGTCGACCAGGAATGCGTTGTGCTTGCCGGAGAGCCGAAAGACCAAATGTCCGCGCGGTTTCGCCCAGGTCCGGAATCCCTCGATCCGGCAACCGGACCCTTGAGCGTCGGTCCGGTGAGTGACGCGGACCCGGTGCCGACCCGCCTCGAGTCCCTCGGCCACGACCAGTTCCCTGGGAGTACCCAGTGGACGAATGGTGCGGGCGAATTTTCCATCGATCGCGATGACCAGGCGACCCAGGTTGGGAGGACCGTAGGCGGGGACGTTGTGGGCCCCCAGGCGGATGGACAGGCCCGTGCCTTCAAAGGACAGCACCAGGTGCGCACGGTCCTCGTCGGTTTGCAGCGATTCGATGGCAGCGAAACGGAACCGGCTTGGTGTCCAATTGCCAGTGCGAGAGGTGTGTTGTTCATCGAGCGCTGAGATCCACTCGGAAGCTTCCACGGTGCCGGCGAGTGTGATCGTGATCGTGAAAGAAATGGCCCGCAGAATCGCCAGCCGGGATCGGGTGCGAGGTGACATGGATGTCGCTCCGGAAGTGAGTGGTTCTCGGGAGTTGTTGACCCTAGTCGATGGGATCGTGTTGTCCCCAGGGGATCGGCATGGTCGGGGCCGGTTCCTGGTGGCGGGTTCTCGATGCACGCGGCCGGTCGCGGAAAAAATCGACAACACCGGTCAATTGCTTGACCGCTTCCAGGTAGACCTGTTCGCCTTTCTCGGCGGTGGCCAGTTCCGGTTCGCCCATCACGCCTCGTGGCGAGTAGGTGCTGGTCCAGGAGGTCAACGCCGCGGGGCCCTTGCTCAACAGGTCGCCCCAGATGTAGGGGTTGCCGTCGTTGAGGGTGCTGATGTGGTTGTGGACCCGGTCGGTGCGGACGTGCTCGCCCTCGAGATGCAGGTACAGCGAGGTCTCGAGTTCACACGCGTGAGACATTCCGCCTGGAAAGGTGCTTTCGCGCCAGCCGGGCAGGAAATCGGGATCGACCGACAGCAGGTGCCACCATGCCACCAGGATGCACTCGGCATCGGTCTCGAGGTTGGTTCGCCGTGCGGCGAGGTCGAGATTGGGCATGTTCGATCCATGGCCGTTGAGCAGGATGATCTTTTTGAATCCGTGATAGGCCAGGGACTTGGTGACATCGAGCACCTGGTCGATGAAGGTCTGGTAGTGCGTGTTGATGGTGCCGGGAAAATCCATGACGTGCCCGGTGTAGCCATAGGCGATCGTGGGCAGGACCAGCAACTTGTCGGGGTTGGCCTGGCCGACGCCACGAGCGATACCGCCGGGACAGACCAGGTCGACGTCCAGTGGCAGGTGGTCACCGTGCTGTTCGACGGCTCCACAGGGGACCACGCAGACCTGGTTGGACCCGATCGCCTCGTTGATTTCTGGCCAGGTCAGTTTCTCGTATCGGTATTCGCTGTCTGCTCGACTGGTCATCTCTGGAGCCTCGGGTCGGGGACGGGGATGAAGGTGCTTGGCAGTGGTTCACGGAATGTGAGAAGATAGTCTCTCGTAGACAACGTCCAACTGCACGCTCGACAGGGATCAAGTTGCGAGAACTTGTGATCAAGATTGTTCCGGCGCTCGTCGTGGCCGTGCTGATCGGTGGCGACGGGATCGCGATGGCGGCCGATCCGGTTGATTACGCGACGCGGATCAAGCCGATCCTGGTGGCGCACTGTTACGCCTGTCATGGCGCGTTGAAGCAGGAGAGCGGACTGCGGCTGGACACCGGGGCGTTGGTTCGCAAGGGAGGCGAGAGTGGCCCGGCGGTGGTGCCGGGTCAACCCGCCAAGAGCCTGCTGTTGGAACGGGTTCAGTCGGACGACAAGACCGTGAAGATGCCCCCCGAGGGGAAGGGGCAGCCGCTGAAGCCCGAACAACTGCGGTTGTTGAGTGAGTGGATCCGCCAGGGGGCGAGATCACCGGAGTTGGAAAATCCGCAAACCGATCCCCGGGCACACTGGGCCTTTCGGCCTCCAACACGGCCACGGGTCGAGTGGACGGCCGGGAGCCGCAATCCGATTGACGACTTCATTGCCGCCGGGTTGCGCCGCCGCGGGCTTGTCCGTTTGCCCGAGGTCTCCGGGACGGTGTTGCTGAGACGGCTGTACCTGGATCTTGTCGGAGTGCCGCCGACGATCCAGGAGCAGGCGGCCTTCGTGGCTGACACGAGTCCGGGAGCCTACGAGCGGGTGGTCGATCGCCTGCTCGACAGTCCCCGGTACGGGGAACGCTGGGGCCGGCACTGGATGGACGTCTGGCGGTACAGCGACTGGTACGGACGACGCAAGGTTCCCGATTCCCTGAACAGCTACGGCCAGATCTGGCGTTGGCGGGACTGGATCATTCGCTCGGTCAACCAGGACAAGGGATACGACCGGATGATCGTCGAGATGCTGGCCGCCGACGAGGTGGCGGCCGATGACGATGAGAACGTGGTGGCCACCGGGTTCATCATCCGCAATTTCTACCGCTGGAATTACAACACGTGGTTGAAGGACAACATCGAACACACGGGCAAAGCATTCCTGGGCCTGACGTTCAACTGTTGTCATTGCCACGATCACAAGTACGACCCGTTGACCCAGGTCGATTATTTCCGCATGCGGGCGACATTCGAGCCGATCGAGGTGCGGCACGATCGGGTGTCGGGTGAACCCGATCCGGGGCTGTATCCCAAGTACAGTTACGGAAAACCGTACAAGCCGCTGACGGTTGGCATGGTGCGGATCTGCGACGAGAAACTCGACGTCAAGACGTTCGTCTACAGCAAGGGCGAGTCGCGAAACATCATTCCCGGTCGTCCTCCGATCGCACCGGGAGGCCCCGGATTTCTGGGCGGTGCCGATTGGAAAGTCGACGCGGTCCAGTTGCCGCCGAGGGCATGGTATCCCGGCCTGAAAGACTTCGTCCGGGCCGAGGCTCGCCAGGTGGTGCAGAAGGACCTGGTGAAAAAACGCGAGGTCCTGGCCAACGCGCGTCGCCTGGTTGCCGAGGCTCAGTCGGCTTTTATTTCCGAAAAAGCGTCCGGGTCGGCTCGCGAGAAACTCGAGCAGATCCGGCTGACACTGGTGGTTGACGAGGCCAACGTGCAGGCCGCGGTGTTGAAGGTGGCTGCCGTGGAGGCACGAATCCACGCCGACGATGTGAAGTACCTGGGTGTTTCCGGGGACGCCGACCGTGTTGCCCGGCGGGCGGTGCGAGCCGAGCACGAGGCGACGGTGGCGGTGGCCCGGGTCGAGGCGGCGCGGGCCCGGCGGGCTGTCGCGGCGGCCAAAACCGCCCTGGCCAAGAAGACCACGGACGCCAAGTTGAAGGCCGGCCTGGCGGCGTCCCGGAAGACGGTGGTCGCGACGGCAAGTGCTGTGGTCAAGGCCGAGGCCGCGTTGACGAAATCGGTGTCCACGGGCAGTACCAGCTACACCCTGTTTTCTCACCAGTATGCCCGCAAGAGCACCGGCCGACGCACCGCGTTGGCTCGCTGGATCGCCAGTCGCGACAACCCGCTGACGGCGCGTGTGGCGGTCAACCATGTCTGGGGACGTCACTTCGGTCGGGCGATCGTGGAATCGACCGAGAACTTTGGGAACAACGGCGAGAAACCGACTCACCCGGAACTGCTCGACTGGCTGGCGATCGAGTTGATGGATCGGGACTGGCAGATGAAGCCACTCCATCGGCTGATGGTCACCAGTCGTACGTACCGGACCAGTTCACGAACCGGTTCGACGGACCATCCGAATTTCGCCGGTGACCCGGACAACATCGCGTTGTGGCGGTTTTCTCCATCGCGGATGGAGGCCGAGGTTGTTCGTGACAGCGTGTTGCGAGTGGCCGGCAGCCTGGATGCGCGGATTGGTGGCCGTGAGATTCCCCAACCCGAGGGGCTGACGACTCCGCGACGGAGTGTCTATTTTGATCATCACGGTGAGGGGCGGATGTCGTTTTTGGACCTGTTCGACGCGGCCGATCCGTGCGACTGCTATCGACGCACCCGCAGCGTGAGACCTCAACAGGCCCTGGCGATGGTCAACAGCGAACTGGCTTTGCGACAGGGTCGGTTGCTGGCGCGCCGGTTGATGGAGACGTCGTTGGGAGATTCGAGTTTTGTTGATGTGGCGTTTCGCCAGGTGCTGGCTCGCGAGCCATCGGCGTCGGAGCGGGCAGCCAGCCTCGAGTTCCTGGTTCAACAAGCCGATGTGTTTAGCAGTGCCAAGCCCGCCGAGTTGGCGGTTGATCCGAAGCTGGTGTCCGTCGCACCGTCGACTGACCCCGCCCGACGGGCTCGCGAGAGCCTGGTCCAGGCGTTGTTCAGCCACACCGATTTTCTGACGATTCGTTGATCATTCGCGTAGTATCAAGTCATGAACATGTCCGCGTTCTCTGCTGATCCGAACTCGACTTCCTGTTGTCCGCCACGGCGCCAGTTCCTGGCCGACATGGGGTTGGGTTTTACCGGCCTGGCACTGGGAGCGATGCTGCATCGCGACGGGGTCGCTGCTGATCCGGCCAAGGCAATCCAGGACGCTCATCACAAGTCACCGGAAGTCCCCGACGGCCGGCCGCATCATGCGCCGCAGGCCAAGAACGTCATCTGGATTTTTCTCTCGGGTGGCTACAGCCAGATGGAGACCTGGGACCCCAAGCCGGCTTTGAACACGTACGCCGGCAAGACCTACGAACAGACGCCGTTGCCGAATCCGTTGAAGGATCCCCTGTTCGAACTGCGGTCCCGCGACGTGATCGGCGGTGCCCGGCCCCATGCCCAGATCTTTCCGATGCAGGTGGGCTTCCGCCGCTACGGGGAACTGGGGATCGGTATGACCGACTGGTGGCCCGAGTTGGCCACGTGCGTCGATGACATCTCGTTTGTCCGTTCGATGTACACCACCGACAACGATCACAATGCCGAATTCCAGATGCATCATGGTCGGCACAAGTTGGATCCGCCCGAACCGGTGTTGGGTTCGTGGATTCATTACGGATTGGGGACCGGCAACGAGAACCTGCCCTCGTTTGTGTTCCTGGGCAAGTACAAGGACACGCGGGTCCGCTGGAACTTCGATGCCAACTACCTGGGCCCGGCTCATTCGGGAGTCGAGTTGTCGCTGGACCCGGGTGACCCGTTGCCATTTGGTCGCAGGCGACCGGGCGTGTTGGCGGCCGAGCAGAGGAACCAGTTCGACTTCATCAACCGCCTGAACCGGTTGACGTCCGTGGAGTATCCCGAGGACGCCGCGGTTCGGGCCCGGATCAAGTCCTACGAGTTGGCTTACCGGATGCAGAGATCGGTGCCCGAGGCGGTGAACCTGGCCGGGGAGACCACCGCCACCCAGAAGCTCTACGGCATCGACAACAAGACGACGGCGGTTTACGGCCGCCGGTTGCTGGCGGCGCGGCGGTTGGCCGAACGGGGTGTCAGGTATTCACTGGTCTATCTCAGCGATTACGGCGAGTGGGATTCTCACAACAAGCTGCAGGAGTTGCATGCACGCTCGTGCCAGCGGGTTGACCGACCGATCGCCGGATTGCTCAAGGATCTGAAGCAACGTGGCCTGTGGGACGACACCCTGGTGGTCTGTTGCACCGAGTTTGGCCGGACGCCGGGGTTGGAAGTCCGGGACACGAAACAGAAGTTCACCGGCCGCGATCATCACCCTCACGGGTTCACCGTCTGGTTGGCGGGTGCGGGAGTGAAGCGGGGCATGATTCACGGTCGAACCGACGAACTGGGTTTTCACGCTGTCGAGCACCCTCACTACGTGACGGATCTGCACGCGACGGTGTTGCACCTGCTCGGCCTGGACTCGAGGCGGCTGGAGATCCCCGGCCGCAAGCGTCTGGACGTGGATTACGGACGTCCGATCACAGAGATCATGACGTGATGTCGGTCCTCTTTTTTCGCCGGGAATGATGTCCAGCGAAGAATGTCCCGGTGAAATGCGACGGTTGGGTCTGCTCGCGAGATCACCGACTGTGCCATATACTGCCAATGCGTTTCCGTGATCACGGAAACCAGAGGGCGAAAAAACGATTTTGTATTGAGGGTGATTCGGAATGGCTGACGGACACGGTGGCAATGATGCGTCGTTTATGACACCCGGTGGAATCGAGGGCCGTGAATTGGCCCCGGGTTTCGAAGTGCGTGGTTATCTCTCGACGGAATTGGGTTCCCCCAGTCTCAACAGTGGATCGGCCACGGTGGCTCCCGGTGGCGGTCTGCCCTATCACACTCACCCGACCGGCGAGTTGATCATCTGCGTGTCCGGGCAGGCGGACGTGTATGTCGAGGGTCGGCGGTACCGGATGAATGCCTTCGACGCGATCCATGTTCCGGCCGGAGCCGCTCATGGACTCAAGAACGACACCGACCAGGTGGCGATCATGCACACGGTGTTTCCGACCGGGACACCCGAGCGAGAATTCTTTGACGACGGCTGGGAGGTTGTTGACTGCACATCGACCGATGAGAGTGTCCCGGAAAGCCTGGTGGTGCACGGCGAAGCGCAGGTGGTGAGGTTGGGAGACGCGGCCGACGTGGTCACCCTGACGGATCCAACCGATTCGGACCGGGATGTGGCCGCTCGCGTGGTTCGGTTGTCACCGGGATCCGCACTGGATCTGCCTGTCGAGGCCGACGATCAATCGTTGTTCCTGGCAGCCGGATCGGCGGTCTGCGAGATCGGTGAACAGCGATTCGACATGGCGAACTTCTGCGACACGGTTTGCGTCCGGGCCGGCCAGGGCAAGCGACTGCGGAACTCCGGTTCCGCTCCCGCTGCGGTGATGATCTCCGAAGCCCGTTAGCCCGGCCGGTGTTCTCTGCGGCGGACCGTCATCCGGCCCTGTCCGGTGAGCACGGTTCGGCTATCCCATGCCGGGAATCGTGGCGAATTCGGCGAGCTGATTGATCGAGGCTGGGATGCTGGGGACCAGCCGGAGTTCGGCGACGTTGAAGACGGTGTGGAGGATCGAGGAGATCAGGTGCCTGGGTCCCAGGGGGCTGGCAGTGGGTTGTCCGCCGTCACGGGTGGATTGCCCGATCACCTGGCCGCCCTTCAGGCCTCCACCGTAGAGCAGCAGTGGCGAGAGCCGAGCCCAGTGGTCGCGGCCGCCTCTCTTGTTGATTCTCGGTGTCCGGCCCATCTCGCCACTGCAGACCAGCAGGATGTCGTCCTGCAGGCCGCGGGCCTCGATGTCCTCGATGAATGCCGCCACCGCGTGGTCAAACGTGGTGCCAACGGCTTCCATTCCATCGACCATGTTCAGATTGTTGCCGTCGGCATGCATGTCCCAGACACCGTCGTAGCTGGCATGGAGCGTGACGAACCCACAGCCTGCCTCGCACAGCCGCCGGGCCATCAACAGCAGCCGTCCGAGTGTCTTGGCGTGGCCGGTGTAGTAACCCCGCTTGCCGCGATTGACCTTGTCCCAGTTGTGAGACCGTGCCAGGTGAGCGGTGTCGTAGTGCGCCAGTGTCCTGGGGTCGACCCGCGAGAGATCCAGTGCGTCTCGGACTCCACCACCGAGCAACAGTTGGAAGGCCTGGGAGGTGAGCGAGTCGATGGTGTCAAACTGGCCGCTGGCGTCCAGTCGATTGTTGAGCCGGTCGAGTTGCGAGAGCAATTCGCGACGGTCGGTGAACAGGCGGTCGCGGTCCAGGCGAACCGTCATATTCTCCTGAAGTTTTCCGTTTCCTCCGGGGACGAACGGTGCGTAGGTGTCCCCGTAGTCGCCGGTTGCCGAGAGATTGCCACGGGCGCGGCCACGGGTCACCTTGTCGGTGATCGCCTGGGGGAACAGCACCATGTTGGTTGGCAGGCCGGTGTCTCTTCGGGTGGTGCCGGCGACACGTGCGTAGTGGACACCGATACTGGCTTCGAGCGAATCGGAGCTGACAAACGGCTTGATGTTGTGGCCGCCGTTGTTGGTCTGGTAGCTGCGGACGACGGTCAGCTTGTCGGCGTGCTTGGCCAACCGGCTCATCGTCCCACCAAAAAAGACACCCGGCAGGCTGGTCTGGATGGTGCCGTTGACCGTGCGGATGCCGCCGGGTGCGTCGGGCTTGGGGTCGAACGTTTCGAATTGGCTGGGCCCACCCTGCTGAAACAGGAAGATCACACTCTTGCCGCTCAACACGCTCCGTCCGGTGCCCGCGTGGGCTTGGCCGGCCAACAGGCTGGGCAGCGTGAGTCCGCCGAGACCGAGGCTGCCGACGGAAAGCAATTCGCGGCGGCTCATCTCGCCACCCGAACCACCGCCGTGGTTTTCCAGGATATTCAGCATGGCCAATCTCCGGGCGACTCCCTGCCCGCGGTAAGTGACGTGGTGATCCTGGAGGATTCGTCGGGTGTGTGTGCGGCGGACTGCCTAGACCAGTTCGCGAATCGGGTCACCGATGTCCAGCAGGTACTGCGGACGACCATTGGTGTCATCGATGGTGGTTTTGGAGGCATCGATGCCGAGGTTGTGGTAGAGCGTGGCGAAGACATCCTTGAAGTGGATGGGCCGCTCGGTGGGGGCACCGGCCTGCCGGTCGGTTTTGCCGATGACCTGTCCGGCCTGGCAGCCGCCGCCGACGATCAGGGCCGGGCTGACCCGTGGCCAGTGGTCGCGACCGCCATTCTTGTTGATTCGCGGTGTCCGACCGAACTCGCCCCAGGCCACGATCGTGACATCGTCAAGCATTCCTCGTTGGTCGAGGTCCTCGACGAGTGCGGTCAGGCCCTGGTCGATGATCGGTGCCATCTGTCTCACTCGCGGGAAGTTCTTCGAGTGGGTGTCGAAGTCACTGATGGTGAGACTGACCACCCGGACTCCCGCCTCGATCAATCGACGAGCCAGTAGAAACTTCATTGACCCCTCGGGGCCCTCGCTGGTCGAGAATCGTTCGATCGCATCCGGCGGTGCCTGGTAGCGGGCGAGCACCTCGGACGGTTCGTTGCTGAAGTCGAGGGCTTCGGCAAAGCGTCCGGAGGTGAGAATGCCAACCGCCTGCTGTGTGAAACGGTCCATGGCGCTCATCATGCCACTGGCATCGACGTCGCGCTTGATTCGGTCGAGCCCGGCCAGCAATTGACGCCTGGTGCGGATACGGCCCAGGGACAGTTCGGGGTTGAGCGTGAGGCTGGTGGTGTGGTTGTTTCCCAAACGGGCCAGTTCACCCTTCATACCGGTCTCGAGTTCTCGTGAGAACGTCTTGGAGAGATCGGGGCGGAAGGGGCCGTAGGAGGGGCCAAGGAATCCGGGACGGCCGCTGTTGCGGACCAGGGGGCGACCCTGCATCAGGTCGACGAATGCCGGCGAGGTGTCCTCGGTCGATCCCAGCAGCTTGTTGATCACGCATCCCATTGCCGGGCGTCCACCGAGCGACTTGAGATCGGCCGGGCCGAATCCGCTCTGGCATTGGAACGCATCGTGTCGACCGGCCGATCCAACCAGCGAGCGGATGTAAGAGAAACGGTCGGCCATCGCAGCCATCTGTGGAAACAGTTCACAGATCTGGAATCCGGGCAGGCTGGTCCGGATCGGCAGGAACTCGCCCCGGATTTCAGCCGGCGCATGCGGTTTCATGTCGATCGTGTCCATCTGCGGAGGACCGCCGTCGAGATGGACGTTGATGATGGCCTTATGAGAGGAACCGATTCCGGCGACACTTTCAGCCCGCAGCAGGCTTGCCAACGTCAGTCCCCCGAACCCCGCCGCTCCGGCCGAAAGGAATTGACGGCGAGAAACCCCGTCACAATGCCGGATTGATCGATCCCGCAGTGTCAGCATGGTCCACTCCTGAAGCTGTTCCATTCGAACCGTCGAACGAATCCAGTCGTTAGAATCCCACGTTTTCGGGGGATTTGCAACATCGGACGGTGCCGATACGTTTTCAAGACCATCTCACCTTTGCGCATCGACAGACCGGTTGGCCGTTGGCCAACAAACTTGTCAAAGCCCGGTTGTGGTGGCACTCTGTCTTTCTGCTGGCAACCGTCGATTTTGACACGACTCCGGACACGAAAAGTCCCGTTGGGGCGGGCTGGTGGATAAGAATGAATGCGAGAGGGGGGATTCGAACCCCCAATCCCTGTCGGGAACCAGATCCTAAATCTGGCGCGTCTGCCAGTTCCGCCACTCTCGCTGACTCCCCTGATTCTAGCTGTCGCGTCGAAACCACTCAAACGGCTGAAACCAATGCTGCGGATCCAGTTTGTGTACCGGTCTCACCCGCGGTTGACACGATCGGAAACGATTTTCAAAATTGTCTCCCCCCCGATCTGCGGATCGCTTTCACTCGATCCTCTTGTTTTTCTTTTCTAGCTCCAAAGGCTCTCCATGGCTTCCGGCGACGACGCGGCCCGTGTCGTGATTACCGGCGTTGGTGTGGTCTCGCCGATCGGTATAGGCCAAGAGCCGTTCTGGCAGAGCCTCGCGGCGGATCGTGGAGGTATCGGTGCACTCGATCTGCCGTCGTCCACGTCGCTGCCGTCACGGCTGATTGCCCCGGTGACCGGATTCGATCCCCTGGAGTTCCTGCCGTCCCGGAAACTTCTGAAAGTCATGTCACGTGACATCCAGTTGGGGGTGGCGGCCAGCCGACTGGCTGTCGATGACGCGGGCCTGGATCGCGGCGAACTGGACCCCGACCGCGTGGGGGTGTCGTTTGGGACCGGGCGGATATCGAGTCTGCCGGAGGATCTTTTGCCATCGGCCGAATTGATCGGGGACGGGCTGGATCCGGACACGGAAGGGACGGTTGACTGGACTCGATGGGGGGAGGGAAGCCTGGGTCGGATTGCTCCGATGTGGTTGCTCAAGCGGCTTCCCAACATGCCCGCGTGTCATGTTTCGATCGGCCTGGATGCGAGAGGTCCCAACAACACGATCACGTCCCGGGAGACCTCGGGCCTGCTGGCCCTGGCCGAGGGAGTTCGCGTGATCGAGCGTGGAGTTGCCGACTGCATGGTGGTTGGTGCCACCGGATCCCTGGTTCAACCGGTTGACCTGGTCAAGTTGAACCTGGTCCGCACGCTCTCGCGGAACCACGACAATCCCTCCGGGTCGTGTCGGCCCTTCGACGTGGATCGAGATGGCACGGTCCTGGGAGAGGGGGCAGCGGCGTTCCTTATCGAGCGGCTGGAAACTGCCCGTCGACGGGGTGCGACCATCTACGCCGAGATCCTCGGTTGTGGGGCGGGGTGTAACGGGAGTCGGGACGGGGACGACGGCGCGGGTGACGGACTGGTCAATGCGATCACCGCGGCACTGGGTGACGCCGGGATCGAACCTGGTGAGTTGGGTCACATCAACGCTGGTGCCAACGGGTCGCCGGAAGAGGATTCGGTCGAGGCCCGGGTGATCCAACAGGTGCTGGGCACGGCGGTGGACTCGGTGCCGGTCACGGCCCTGGCCGGTTTTCTCGGACACTCCGACGCTGGCGGTGGAGCGATGGAATTGGCCGGCTGCCTGCTGTCTCTGCGTCACCGGCTTGTCCCGGTGACGCACGGTTTTGACTCGCCGGATCCCGGCTGCCGGCTCGATATTGTCTCGGGAACACCGCGGCCGATATCCAACCCGTTGGGACTCTCGTGCAACCGGACGGAATTTGGGCAGAGTGCGGCGGTGGTGGTCCGGGCGAGCTGAGCGGTATACCATCGGTAGAGACGTGGCCAGGATCGTGGGACTCCTGGCGGGTCGTGTTGCGGACCGGATTCCCATTGAATCGGCTACCAAGTCATCGACCAGGACGAACGTGATGTCGCAATCGGGGTCGACTGCCGATGGCACCGCCGGGCCACGTCGCCGCCGTCGTCGTCGCCAGTTGATCCGGGTCGTCGGACCAATCAAGCCGTCCACGAGTCTCCAGAGACTCCGGCGGAGTCTCCGGGGTGGAGGCTTCGGTGCGGTGGTCAGCGTCTCGACTCACGTCCTGATCGTGACCGTGATGACCTGGTTCCTGTTTGAGCGAAATGATCTCAGGCTCGAGGAGCCACTCGATCTCCGCTGGCTGACGGCCCGCGAGGTTGAACAGAACGAGTCGTCGCGGGCCCCGGTGCGGATCTCGTCGGTTCCCGACGGCACGCCCACCAACCCGATGCCTCCTCAACCCCCGCCGGAGACCCCGGTGCCCACTCCCACCACCCGTCCGGCCGTCGAGCCGGTCGACGTTTCGGGTCGGTTGGCATTGCGGAAGCCGGAATTGAGGCGGAAGCAGTTGCTAGAGATTGACGAGGGGGGCAAGAGCGACCTGGCGGTTCGCAGTGCCCTGGGCTGGCTGCGACGGCAACAGCAGCCGACGGGGAACTGGAGGTTACACGAGGGGTACCCCGACGCGGGCCGTCGCACGGCTCGAACCGACACCGGGGCCACCGCGCTGGCCCTGCTGGCCTTCCTGGGGGCGGGGTTTGACCACACCCGGGGCGAGCACCAGCAAACGGTGGCCAGGGGAGTCAACTGGCTGGTTGGCCAGCAGCGGGCCGACGGGAACCTGTTTGACATCGACGAGTTTGGTCGCGAGGAGGCCTATTACGCTCACTCGATGGGGACCATCGCGTTGTGCGAGGCCGTCGCGTTGACGGCGGACCGGCGGTTGCGCGGGGCGGCGATCAAGGCGGTCGATTTTCTCGTTAAGTCTCAGCAGCCGATTCAGGGAGGCTGGAAATACCAGCCGCAGACCGCCCAGAGCCGTGGGGATCTGTCAGTGACTGGCTGGGCGTTGATGGCACTGCATTCGGCGAGGATTGCCGATATCGAGGTGCCCGAACAGTCGTTCTTGCTGGCTTCGATTTTCCTGGACTCTGTCGAGGTCCAGGACGGGGCCCGGTACCGCTACGAGCCGGAGTTCGGGGTGTCCCAGGCGATGACTGCCGAGGGATTGTTGTGTCGTCAGTGGCTGGGATGGCCTCGCGAGCATCCCGCCCTGGAGAGTGGTTCGCGATTTCTGCTGGGCGAGAAGCACCGGCCCCGGTGGGACGGCGGCCGCAGAAATGTGTACGCCTGGTATTACACCGCACAGGTGTTGCACAACATGGGTGGTGAGGATTGGGAGACCTGGTACCGGGAGGTGCGAGATGAAATTGTCTCGCACCAGGCCCGCACCGGGAGTGTTCGCAAGGGCGCCGACGTGAGAGGCAGCTGGCATCCGGCTGATCCACGTGGCCAGTCGGCTGAGAAGGCCGATATTGCCGGACGGCTCTACCTGTCCGCAATGTGCGTGCTGATTCTCGAAACCCCCTACCGTCACGTCAGTGTTTACGAGGTGCCTGGTTCGCCCGTTGAGGAAAGTCCTGCGGAAGACGAAGGTTCCTCGCCAGCCGAGTCGTCCCAACGGTGAGTTTGGGGTTTGCAGCGGTGCGGCCGACCGTCAGAATGCCCGGCCCAGCAGTTGTTCCCAACCTCGCATCCGGTCCCCTCGGATGGATCTTCTCGTCTCACCGCAGTCCTCGTACCACGATGGGATCGATGCGTCCCGCGGCTGGCGGCCGGTCCCCGCAGTTGGGGATGGTGACCGTCGGGCGACGTCACGCTGCCTGGAGAACGCCCTGCCGCGGGACGGCTTGTTGTCTCCATCGGCACACCTGGTCGGTGTTTGTGGTTCGGGAATGCAGGCCCTGGCGGAGTTGCTGACGGGGCTGGGCTGGCGGGTCAGCGGATCGGATCGGCAAGTGGTCGACGACGTCGCGGAGTTGTTGGGTCGTCGAGGCCTGAGAATTCTTCAGGGGCACGCGGCAAGCCACCTGCCAGCAGATACAGACGTGCTGGTTCACAGCCAGGCGATCGGTCCGGAAAATGTCGAGCGTGTCGAGGCCACCGGTCTTGGGATTCCGCAGCTGTCCTACAGCCAGATGCTGGGTCAGCTGATGTCGGGTCGCGTGGGCGTGTCGATTGCGGGCACTCACGGCAAGAGCACCACGACGGCGATGATGGCGTCCTTGCTGGACACGGCCGGACTGTCTCCCTCGGCGGTTGTCGGTGCCCGGCTGGTCGGTCGTGAGTCCAGTGGCTGGGCAGGAATCGGTGACCTGATGGTGGTCGAAAGTTGTGAATACCGTCGCAGTTTTCTCGACCTGGCACCGCGTTACGCGGTGATCACCGGAATCGAGCCGGACCACTTCGATTGCTATGCGTCGCTCGGTGAGATGACCGAGGCGTTTGGTGAGTTCGCTGCGTCGATCGACAAGTCGGGTTTGCTGCTGGCCAGGGCCGATTGCCCGGCGACGTTGGCAGCAGCCGGGCGAGCGTTGGCGCGAGTCAAGACATTTGGTCGGTGTGCGGGGGCCGATTGGCGGGCGATGCGTGTCCGTTCAACGCAGTCGGGCAGCCGGTTTGTACTGGCGCACCGTGGTGATCACCTGGGCGAGATCACCGTACCGGTGCCCGGTCGCCACAACGTGGACAATGCCCTGGCGGCGGCGGCAATGGCGTGTGAGCTGGGAGTCGAGACGGACGGGGTTCGCAACGGGTTGCTGTGCTACCGGGGCCTCCACCGGCGGTTCCATCGGCTGGGTTCGTGGCGAGGTGTGACCATCGTCGACGACTACGCGCATCATCCAACCGCAATCCGTGCCACGCTCGAGACGGCTCGTGAAACTTTCAGCGGGCGTCGCGTGTGGTGTGCGTTTCAACCGCACCAGGTTTCGAGAACCGTTTCGTTGTTTGACGAGTTTGCGACGAGCCTGGGTTTGGCCGACCGCGTGCTGGTACTGCCGGTTTATGCGGCTCGCGAGGACAACCGGCAGGCGACGCTTGTCAGTGGTGAATTGGTCGGTCGGGTCCAGGAAACGGCTCCGGAAACGCGGTGTCGTCTCGTCCGCTCTCTTGACCACCTCGTTGAGACTCTAGACGATGAGACACAACCAGGGGACGTGCTGATAACGATGGGAGCCGGAGACATCGACCGGGTTCAACATGAGTTCACTCGCTGATTTTAGTGACATCACACAACACGATCGATCTCTCGCGGAATGGACCTGGTTGAAGGTCGGTGGGCCGGCCGAGCACCTGGTTGAGCCGCGTTCGATCGACGAGGTCGCTGCGGTCGTGCGCTGCTGCCACGAGACCGGAGTGCCGTGCCGGGTTTTGGGCAGCGGTTCCAACCTGCTGGTTCGCGACGAGGGTGTCCAGGGGGTGGTGTTGCGGTTGTCGGAGGAGGCGTTCGGGAAAGTATCAATCGAGGGAACATCGGTCACCGCCGGCGCTGGTGCCCTGCTCTCGCACCTCATTTCCCAGAGTGTCCGTTCCGGACTGTCCGGGCTGGAGACCCTGGTCGGCATTCCCGGGACGGTGGGGGGAGCACTGCGAGGAAACGCGGGCGGCCGCAGCGGGGACGTGGGACAGAGTGTTCAGAGCGTGACGGTGATGACGGCCACCGGAGACCAGTTCGTCCGAAGCGAGGATGAATTGTCGTTCGGTTATCGGCACAGCAGCATCAATGAATTGGTGGTGCTCGAGTGCACGTTCTCGCTGGCCGAAGGTGATATCGACGAAACACTCAAGCGCATGCGGAAACTGTGGATCATGCGGAAGGCGACCCAGCCGATGGCCCATCAGTCGGCTGGCTGTATTTTCAAGAATCCTCGCGGCATCAGTGCCGGCAGCCTGGTCGAACAGGCTGGACTCAAGGGTGAATCGGTCGGTGGTGCCGCGATCAGCGAACGGCATGCCAACTTCATCGTCACCACACCCGAGGCGACTTCCAGCGACGTCCTCGCGCTGATCGAACAGGCTCGTGGCCAGGTGGCCGAGCAGTTTGGTGTTGATCTGGAGCTCGAAATCGGCATCTGGTAAGACGCCGGGGTGTCGTTTCCCGTTCATCATTTCGACCCGTCTCACGGTGGGTTTGTGCCCCGCGTGAGCGTGCTTGCCGGAGGATTGTCTTCCGAGCGAGAAATCAGCCTGGCCAGTGGGGCTGCGGTTGCGACGGCCCTGCGTGAGCTGGGCGATGAGGTTCGTGAACTCGACCCCTCCGAGGTGCGGGTCTCGCAGTGTGACTGGGAACCGGGGGAAGTGGCGTTACTGGCGTTGCATGGCCGTGGTGGAGAAGACGGCCAGATCCAGTTGGAACTCGAAACAATTGGCGTGGCCTACACCGGCTGCGGTGTTGCGGCATCACGACAGGCATTCCGAAAGAGCCGTGCGAAGGCCTGTTTCAGGTTGGCTGGTGTGCCAACTCCCGAGGCGGTGATCCTGGAACGCGGTTACGATCCGGTTGTGCCCGGCGGCCTGATCGATCGGTGTGGTCCCGCGGTGGTGGTCAAGCCGGATGCCCAGGGGAGCAGTCTTGGGGTGAGACTGGTCAGAACGCCCGCCGACTATTCGGAAGCTCTCCAACGGGCCTTTTCGCTGGGATCCCGGGTCCTTGTCGAGCGGGCGGTGTTGGGGCCGGAATGGACCGTGGGATTCTTGGACGATCAACCGTTGCCGCCGACACTGATCGAGACCCCGCGTGGACTCTTTGATTTCGAGGCGAAGTACGAGGGCACGGAGACCGGATTGACCTTTCCTCCCCCGGTGCCGGGATCGACGGCTGCCGAGATGGTCCGGGTGTCCAGGCGAGCTTGCGAGGCGATCGGGACCCGGGGCCTGGTCCGCGTTGACCTGAGGGTTGATGCGGCGGGCAATCCGTGGGTGCTGGAAGTGAACACGATTCCCGGCCTGACCGACCACAGCCTTGTTCCCCGCGCGGCTGCCCAGGCCGGGTTGGGGCTCGGCCAACTCGCTCGCCAGATGATCGCCTCGGCCACCAACACGCCGCGTGGTTGTCATATTCGTCAGGACCAGATGCCGGGTTTCCTTCCCCGGGCGGTTTCCTGATCGGCGACTCGTGAGCGGGTTGTCCGGTTGCCGAAGAGCATCGATGCGAGGCTTCGTGTCTGTTGCAACAGGCGGTGCCCAAGAGCCGGGCTGGGGGACATGATGGTCGAATCGGACAAGACGAGCGAGACGAGCGAGACGAGTGGACCGGATCCGCTCGGCGGTGGAATTGCAGCCGTGCTGTGGCGACCCGGTGTTCTCGTGCTGGTGGTCCTGGTGCTGGTCTCCACGGTACTGCTTCCGAAGGTCATTGATCGGTTGCCCGAATTGAAAGTTCGTCCCGAGTACCAGTTGACTCGGGATGCGGTCGAGATCATCCCCTCACCACCGGCATGGATTCCCGACGAGTTTGTGGCCCGGGCGACTGGTTCGGACTCCTGGCCCCGGGAAGGAACCTCGATCCTGGAACCGGACGTGTTGCAGCGAGTTTCGGAATCGTTCGCGGCGCGACCCTGGGTGGCCGAGGTGCGGGCAGTCGAACGCCGGGTGCCGGCGGGCGTGGTGGTGCGATTGGTGTATCGTCGGCCGGTCGCGTGGATCGAGACGGCCGGTTCCCCCGTGGCCGTTGATGTCAACGGGGTGCGATTGCCGGCCGGGGATCTCTCGGGTGAGACAGCGACGAATTATCCGGTGGTTCGCGGCGTGACCAGTCCACCGCCGTCGGCGGATGCCGTCGAGTGGGAGGATCGCGGCGTGGTGGCCGCAGCACGACTGGCTGACGAACTCAAATCGCACTGGGAACCGTTCGACCTGAGCGTGATCGTGGTCCAGCGCGACCGTGACCGGGTGTTCCTGGAATTGTTGACCCACGGTGGTTCGCGGATTGTTTGGGGACGGCCGCCGGGGACCCGACATCCCGGCGAATTGACAGTGTCGCAAAAGCTCGGTCGCATCATGCAGTTCATCTCACACTTCGATTCACTCGATCCGCCTGGTGGACCGTTCGAAATCAACATCCGTCACTGGCGTGAGATCATCTATCGGCCCTTGAATTCCGAGAGTGCCCAGAGTTTGACGTTGCC
>CAWVUS010000058.1:0-20446 GCA_963933195.1 uncultured Planctomycetaceae bacterium | reverse complement strand
TCCGACGGTGGCTCGACCAGCACGGTCTGGAATCTTCGCTCCAGCGCCCCGTCCTTTTCGATGTACTTGCGGTATTCATCGAGCGTGGTGGCACCGATGCACTGCAGTTCACCTCGCGAGAGTGCTGGTTTCAACACGTTGGACGCATCGATGGCTCCCTCGGCACCGCCGGCACCCACCAGCGTGTGCAATTCGTCGATGAACAGGATCGTGTTCTTGGCTCGACGAACCTCGTTCATCACGGCCTTGATTCGTTCCTCGAACTGGCCACGGTACTTGGTGCCCGCCACCATCATGGCCAGGTCGAGCACGACGATCCGCCGCTCACGCAGCAGGTCCGGCACGTTGCCATCGACGACCATCTGGGCAAAACCTTCAACGATCGCCGTCTTGCCCACGCCCGCCTCGCCCAGCAACACCGGGTTGTTCTTCTGGCGGCGACTGAGAATCTGGATCACCCGTTCGATCTCGTCGGAACGACCGATGACCGGATCGAGTTTTTTCTGTCGAGCCAACTCGGTCAAATCACGACCAAAGCTGTCCAGTGCCGGTGTCTTGCTCTTGCTCGACTTCGACGACCCGCTGGCCCGTTCGCTTGTCTCGGCACCCTCCAGCCCGTGTCCGAGCAGGTTGAGCACCTCCTCGCGAACATCCTCAAGTTTCAGGCCCAGGTTCATCAGCACCTGCGCCGCGACCCCTTCCTGCTCACGCAGCAACCCCAGCAACAGGTGTTCGGTGCCGACGTAATTGTGGTTGAGGTTCTTGGCTTCCTCGAGAGCGTACTCGATCACCTTCTTGGCTCGGGGCGTCTGGGGCAACTTGCCCATGGTGACCATGTCCGGCCCCGACTGCACGATCTTCTCGACCTCCAGCCGGATCTTGCGGAGATCCACGTCCAGGTTCTTCAGGACGTTGGCGGCAACGCCTGACCCTTCCTTGACCAATCCCAGCAGCACGTGCTCGGTGCCGATGTATTCGTGATTGAATCGTTGGGCCTCCTGGTTGGCCAGCTGCATCACCTTCCGCGCCCGATCGGTGAATCTCTCGTACATCTGTTCCTCTCCGTCCTCGACAGAATGCCTCTAGCAATCAATTGTAGTTCACCGGCGACACCGGCAGGAGTCTTCCGTTCCCGAGAGTTCCGTCTCCCGACTCCTTACCAGTCAACACAACCGCTACAATGCATCGGAATTCTAGTTCTCGCTCACCCCGGAGGCAAGATGCCCGGCGGTGGTGGCCCGACAACAGCGGGAGAAATATTCGATGACCCCGGGCGAATGGACCGAATCGGCCTCGCGAGCACTTGCGGCCGTCAACCACGACTCGGGTTCCGCCGGACCCCTCGCACTGTTCTGGGCGCTCGTCGACCAGGAGTCGCGAGCCAGTGAAATCCTGGCCTCCGGCGGACTCGACGCCTCCACCCTCGCGAACCAACTGCCCCGACCATCCGCGGACGCTGACACCTCCGCGCCGGGGCTGGACATCGTACTGCAGGAGGCAACGCGGATGGCCGGCCTGGCTGGTCGCGTCGGCGAGGTGGGAACCGAACACCTGCTCTGGGGACTCGCCCAGGTCGACGAGTCAATCGGCCGCGTGATGGCCGAACACGAACTGCGTCCCGAGTCGCTGGCTCCCGTGATCGAGGCCGCAACGGGAATCGAGACGACTCCGCTGGAGACCGACGAGAAGCTCGACCCGATTCCGGCATCCAACTCCATCATCGACAAGCTCCGCGTGATGGACGCCTCGGCCAACAGGGCCCGGGAGGGCCTGCGGGTCGTCGAGGACATCGTCCGGTTCGTACTCGACGACGCGCACCTCACCGGACTCGTCAAACAACTGCGCCACGACCTGGGCACCGCGCTGAAACCGCTCGACTCCGGACGCTTTCTTGCCGCCCGCGACACGACCACCGACGTGGGAACGTCCATCACCACCGACCAGGAGCACCAGAGAGATTCACTCCGGGACGTCCTCGACGCCAATCTCGGCCGGGTGCAGGAGTCACTGAGAACACTCGAGGAACTGGCCAAGCTCGATTCCGAACCACAGGTCTCCTCCACCCCCTCTACCGCGGCTCTGTTTGAACGGATCCGATACGGACTCTACACGCTGCACAAGGCGGTTGCCGGCACACTCGAAGCCAGGCGACGACTCGAGGACCGTGTCCTGTACCTGCTCGCCGGCGAATCAAGTTGCCAGGATGGCATCGGCCCAACGATCCGGGCAGCCGCCGACGGGGGTGTCGGCATCGTGCAGTTGCGAGACAAGTCGCTGCCCGACGCGGATCTGCTCGAACTGGCTCATCGCGTCAGGCGATGGACGCGTGAAGCCGGTGTGCTGTTCGTGATGAACGATCGTCCCGACCTGGCCCTGCTGGCCGACGCCGACGGGGTCCACGTGGGCCAGGAAGAACTCGACGTCCATAGCGCGAGACGTATCGTTGGCCCCGGACGACTGGTCGGTGTCTCCACCCATTCGCTCCAGCAGGCCAGGCAGGCGGTGCTTGACGGCGCCGACTACCTCGGTGTTGGCCCGGTCTTCCCCTCGCAAACCAAGTCTTTCGACAATTTTGCCGGGCTGGACACCATCCGGGCGGTCGCCGAGGAAATCACGCTGCCGTGGTACGCCATCGGTGGCATCTCCGGACAAAACCTCGCCGACGTGATCGCCGCTGGAGCAAACCGCGTGGCTGTGGGAGCAGCCGTCTGCCTGGCCGCCGATCCGGAAACGGCTGCTCGCGACCTGCACCAGTCGCTGATCACCGCCGAGTGAACCGCCCGTTCCGAAAACGGAGACACCGGTCCCCGTCAATTCACTTCTTCGTGGGTGGCGTCGCAGACCGGTTGACCGATTCCCAGGAATCAAGAGCCACGGTCAAGGCGACAACTTTTTTCTCACCACCGATTGTTCGTTTCACCGTCATCGGCACCTTGTCGCCGGGACGATGGTCCTTGATCAGGTCAACCAGCTGCTGAAAATCGGCGATGGCCCTGCCATCGAACGTCAGGATCTCGTCCCCCACCTTGATCCCCGCCCGGTCCGCGGCCAGGCCCCGGCGAACCTCCTGGACCTGGCACGGCATCGAGAACGCCTTGATGCCCAACAGCGCCCGCCCGCGGCGGACGATGGACAACATCGGCACCGCTGCAATCAAGGCGTTGACTTCTTTCTCGGAGGCCTCCACCCCATCGATAATCAGCAAGGATCTCAATCGAGTCAGTCGCCGGACGAACCTCAGCCCCTCGTCGCCCCCCTTCCACCCCTTGCCCAGTTGCAGGGTGACAATCGGGGTGCCACGCATCTTGGGATTGTTGGGATCGACCACGTTGTCCTGGGCATCCTTGAAGATTCCGCCCAGCCGCCGCACTTGCTCCACCGCGCGGCGTTGACGAAGTTCGAGGTGCGATTCGAGGACCTTGCGAGCACGACGGGCGACACCGCGTGGACCAGTCTCGACCAGCCCCTCCAGCACCTCCTCGCTCGCAGCCACCACCTCGAGATCCCGGGCGATATACATCCGTTCCAGGACACCGACAGCCCGGGCGGCGACTTCCAGGTTGTCACCTCGCGCGGCCCGTCCCAGCAGCACTGCCGCCGTGGCCCCGGCCCGATACAATTCGCGGGTCGCTCGCCGACGCCTTGCAAAACTGGACGCCTCGAGTTCACCAATCAACTCGATCACGGGACGAGTCGCCACCACGATCTTTCGCGACACCGGGGGCGGTGGAGGGTCCGGAGACAACTGGGCCGCGAGATTCACCGGCCCGGCCAACACCGTCACCAGCAACACCGTCACCAGCAACAATGCCCCGGTCAAACCACGCTCCCTCATCTCACCGTTCTCCTCCTGGGAACCCCATTTTGTAGCAAAGCCCCGATCCATTGCCATGCCAGTCCCACAACTCACCGGCTGGGTGGTTCCCCGCATCACGAATCCGCTTCCTTGACTGTCTGCCAGAACCGCCCGTACACTCCTCCTCGACATGCAGGTCTACGTAAACGAAGAGCCGCGCGAAGTGGAAACCGGGGCGACGGTGGCTTGGTTGATTGACCAGTTGGAACTCGAACCGCGATACCTGGCTGTCGAACGCAATCGTGAATTGGTCCCGAGACGAGACCACGCCGGTTGCGAACTCGCCGAAGGAGATCGACTCGAAATCGTCACCCTCGTGGGTGGCGGCTAGGGACGCGTGCAACACCCCTGAAGGGAACCAGAACGGATGAGTGTTTCCGAGACACCCGATTTTTCCGACACGTCGGCCAATTCGACGCAGGCCGCTCCAATTCTCGACACCCCTCTGGTGCTTGGCACCCACGAACTCAAGGGGCGACTCGTCGTCGGCACCGGCAAGTACGCGAACTACGAGTTGATGCGGGAGTGCCTGGAGGCGAGCGGAGCCGAGGTGATCACCGTGGCCATCCGTCGTGAACGGCTCATTGACGACGACGGCCGGAACATCCTCGACTTCATCGATCTCTCGCGATACACCATCCTTCCCAACACCGCCGGATGCTTCTCAGCCGAGGACGCTGTCCGGGTTGCCAGGCTCGGCCGTGAGATCCTGGAGGGACTCGAGAATCCCGGGGCCGACTGGATCAAGCTGGAAGTACTCGGCGACACCCGCACCCTGCTGCCCGACCCCGTGGCAACACTTGAAGCCACCCGCCAGCTCGTCGACGACGGTTTCCAGGTGCTGTGCTACACCTCCGACGACCCGATCTCCGCCAAGCGGCTCAAGGAGGCCGGCGCGACATCGGTGATGCCAGCCGGCAGCCCGATTGGCAGCGGGCAGGGACTGCTCAACCCCAACAACATCCGGATCTGCCTGGAATACCTCAAGGAAAACGACCCCGATTACCCGGTGATCGTCGACGCCGGCGTCGGCACCGCCAGTGACGTGGCCGTTGCCATGGAACTCGGTTGCGACGGGGTCCTGCTCAATACTGGAATCGCTTCTGCCGGCGACCCCCTGCTGATGGCTCACGCCATGCGGCACGCCTGCCACGCGGGCCGGGGAGCCTTCCTGGCCGGCCGCATCCCCAAGAAGCTCTACGCAACCGCCTCCAGCCCGGAGGTGGGTGTCCTGGGCACACCGGGGTCGGCGTAGCCAGATCCCCTGGGGCCTGCCGCGGCCACCGGTGAGAACACCGGGACGACACACCCCGGCCGGGATCGGTTCACTCACCGATCTCCAGCAACACCTTTCCACCGCGCCCGGTCGACTCGGACACTGTCACCGCCTCGACCACCTGGTCCAGCGGAAAAGTTTCCCCGATCTCTGATTCCAGCACCCCGTCGCTCACCAGGCCGGCCACTGTTCTGATCAGCCCCAGCTTCGAGAACAATCCCAGGCTCTTCATCCACGGCCCCAGCCAGAATCCTTCGACCGAAGCCCCCTGGGACATCAGGACCCGCGGCGACAGTTCCATCGGTCGTTCATCCAGGGTCCCGTAGCAAAGCATCCGTCCGCCCGGGCCCAGGCAACCGACAACCGCCGCGCCCAGTGGACCTCCCACCGAGTCGATCGCACACCGGACATCCTCGCCGGCGATCTCGCCAACCAGGCTGGCCAGTTCCTCATCGGACTGCTCCTCGGGCCGAAACGACAACACGTGATCACCGCCCAACTCGGCCAGTTCCTCGATCTGTTCATCACGGCGAACAATGTTGATCGTGCGGAATCCCAGTCGGCGGCCCAGTCGAATCACCATCCGCCCCAATTGGCTACCGGCGGCCGTCTGCAACAACCAGCCGCCCTCGGGAACATTCAGCACGCGCTGAACCATCACGTAGGCAGTCACCGGATTGATAAAGAACGTCGCCGCCTGTTGTGTCGACAACGATGAGGGGACCGGGATCACCTGGTTGGCAGGCACCACCGCCTGTTCGGCCCAGTTTCCGGTGATCGAGTTGAGCACGGCGACACGTTTTTTGAGTCGAATCGCCCCCAGTAGCCCTCCCCCGTTCTCCTCGACGATCCCCACCCCCTCGTAACCGGGAACAAACGGGATCGCCGGGCGGCGACCGTAGGTGCCCCGGATTGTCATCACGTCGGAGGGATTGATCGGGCTGGCCAGCATCCGCACCCGCACCTCTCCCGGCCCGGGCACGGGAGTCTCCAACTCCCCAACTTGCAACACCTCGGCAGGTTCGCCGAAGGCAGTCATCTGAACAGCTCTCATCGTATCGACAGTTCTAACTCCTCGTCCCCCGGAGTGCCAACCGAGCATTGCCGTTGCATCACCACGCCTCCCAATACTATCTTCCCGCCGCACGCGCCGGTTGAATCGACGCGGCTCTCTCCAGGCTCACTATTTTCAATCCAAAACCGCGACCACGCGGCGGCCCGTCCAATTTCCCGGGTCGTCGGACGCCCCCATTCCGCGCCCCCACCGCGACCAGCCCCATGCTCCGTCTCGGAATCGTCGACTTCGACAGTTCACATTGTGTCGAGTTCACTCGACGCATCAACGGTATCGGTGTGCCAGTTGACCAGTGCGTGACGGGAGCACGGGTGGTGCTGGGTTGGCCCGGCACGTCCGAGATGGCTCCCGAGCGAATCGAACAGTTTCGCCCCGAGATCGAATCACTGGATGTCGACCTGGTCGACGACCCGGCCGACATGATCGGACAGGTTGACGCCGCCCTGGTCCTCTCGCTCTCGGGAACACCACACCTGGAACGCGCCCGTCCGTTTCTCGCGGCGGGTCTCCCGGTGTTTGTCGACAAACCGATGGCCTGCCGGTGGGACGACGCCCGCGAGATGTTTCGGCTCGCCGAGACTGCCGACGTCCCGTTCTTCTCGGGGTCGGCCATGAGATTCTGCGAGGAAGTCGTCGACTTCTGCAAACTCCGGGGTGGGCCAATCGGCCGTGTTCACGGTGCGGTCAGCTTTGGACCGGCCTGGCGGGCCGAAGGCAATCCCGGGCTGTTCCATTATGGAATCCACCCGGTCGAGGTGCTCTTTGCAGTGATGGGGCCCGGTTGCCAGAGCGTCACGACTCATCATCTTGACGACGTCGACCTGGTGGTGGGGACCTGGCACGACGGACGCCAGGGAATCATCCGGGGTGGTCGAGCCGGGGGCACCGCCTACGGATTCACCGCCTGGTGCGAACACGCCGTCATCCAGCAAAACATCTCGACCCGCTTCGCCTACCGCAATCTCTGCCAGCACATTGTCGACACCCTCTCTGGCGATCAGCCACCGCCGGTCACCTCCGACGACGCGTTGGAGGTTGTTGGCTTCATCGAGGCTGCACTCCAGAGCGAAAACCAGGACGGCCACGCCGTCGCACTCCCGTCCTAGCCGCCCAACGCGCATCACCACCACCATGCATCACACGCACACCACCGCCGATCGATCGGGACTCACCCGCCGGGTCATTCCATTCCTGGTCTTGTTGTTCGCCACGCCTGCGGCTGCTCAGGAATTCGGAGTCTACACCAAGGTGTTCAATCTCTCCGGCCGCGACGACAAGGCCGCCCCCACGGTGATCGTCCGTAGCCTGACGCTGTTCCGATCGGGCAACGCCTATGACACGATCCACTCGGGCGGTGAAGTGACCATCTTCGAACCCGGACGTCGGCGATTTGTGATCGTCAACGGGCCCAGACGCCTGACCACCGAGGTGAGCTTCGATGAGATCGATAAGCAACTGAAGAAGGCCGAGGGGGCCACCCGCGAGTACATTGCCGAGTTGAATCGGAAGGGCGACACCCTGTCGCGCACCAACGCCGCACCGCTGCTGGGCCAACTCGACCCCGGCTTCAGCGAGCAATTCGATCCGGGCTCGGCCACGCTGACGCTGCCCGGACGGAGTTTTCGCTACCGCGTCAAATGCACCAGCACTCCCGACACTCTCAGCATCGACCGGCTGGCCTTCAACGCGGCCCGGGGGCGTTACCTGGAATACACCGACTGGACGGCCCGGCTCAATTACCTGCTCCACCCCCGGGCCCTGTTCCCGGCACCCCGGGTGGCATTGAACCGGACACTCAAGACACGCAAACTGCTGCCGTTGACCGTGGAACTCAAGGACAATTCGACCGGCGGCTTTCATCTTCGCGCCGAGCACCAATACCATTGGCAGCTCACCGGGAAGGATCGTGACGATATCCGACACTGGGAATCCCTGCGAACGACCACGACTCTCCGCAAGGTCAAGTTCGACGAGTACCGTCGTCGCCTCGTCAGCCGCCGCTAGGCGTGTTGTCCGCCGTGCCAGAATTCGTCAGTATTCAGTCTCGGCAATACATCCCGTTTCTCAGTGAACCGGCGGCGGGCACTATCCATGCAGGTCACCCTGGCCAATCCCCGCGGATTCTGTGCGGGCGTGAACATGGCGATCGAGTGCCTTGACGAGGCGATCCGCATTTTCGGATCCGGGATCTACGTCTACCACGAGATCGTCCACAACCGGCACGTGGTGGAACGATTCACCGCCCAGGGCGTGACGTTCGTCGACCGGATCGAGGACGTCCCCCCAAGCTCGATCCTCCTGTTCTCTGCCCACGGTGTGTCACCGGAAATTCGACAACTGGCTGAACAACTGCAACTGCAGACGATCGACGCCACCTGCCCCCTGGTGACCAAGGTCCACATGGAGGCCCTGAGATTCGCGCGCGACGGGTACCACATCGTGCTGATCGGCCACGAGGGACACGACGAGGTGGTGGGAACGATGGGCGAGGCTCCCGAAAGCATCACCCTGGTGGAAACGCCCGAGGACGTCGACCTGCTGCCATTCGCCGCGGGAGAACGGATCGCCTTCCTGACACAAACCACCCTGTCGGTCAGCGAAGCCGAGGCCGTCATCAACCGGCTCACTCAACGCTTCCCCGACATCGCCTCACCCCCCAAGGAAGACATCTGTTACGCGACGACCAATCGCCAGGAGGCCGTCCGACAACTGGCCGAAACAGCCGACGTGGTCATCGTGCTCGGGAGCCAGAACAGTTCCAACAGCCTGCGGCTGGCCGAACTCGGTGAAGGACGAACCGGCCAGGCCTACCTGGTCGATTCGGTTGACGAACTTCCCGACGGCTGGAATGAGGGCGTTGAGCGGGTCGTGGTGACCGCCGGGGCCAGTGCCCCCGAGGATGTCGTCACAGACTGCCTGGACCACCTGAAATCCGCTCACGGCGCGACGGTCGCCGAGGTCACCGTCAGCGAAGAACACGTCCACTTCCCGCTGCCCAAGGAGCTGAGGGTGCTGCAATCCGACACCGGGTCCGCATCACACATCGACGGCAGGGAAGCTGACCGACGGCAGACGGACAACACGGGTTGACCAGCCCACCGAACTGGCGTCAACCGCGTCCGCCGGATCCTCCAACGCGAAAACGCGAAAGCCCGGAGCGATCGCATCGACCCGGGCGGTACGGCACAGGGGAATGAACTGGACCCCGGTCGAAGGAACCGTCAGCACAACCGCGGTGCCGAGAGTTCCTGAAGACTCCTGGTGCACGTGACCACAACTGACCACGCGGACCTGTGGTGACGAGGTGATCAGGTCCCGGTACGGACCGGGATCCTGCAAACCGATCGCGTCCAGCCAGGCCGACCCGACATCGATCGGTGGATGGTGCTGAAACACGATTGTCGGCTCGGCGACATGTTCGGCGAGTTCACCGGCCAGCCAGTCGAGCATCTCTTGTTCGACTCGACCGGGAACCTCTCCGGGCACATGGGTGTCGATGCCGATCAGTCTCCAGCCACCGACCGCCTGCGAGAAACAGATGCCGCGATCACTGCCACCGGCCTGGCCCGAGAACACCTCGCGCAACAAGCCCCGGTCATCATGGTTGCCCGGCAGCACGTGACAACGGTCCAGCCACTCCTCCAGCAACTCCTGGGCCACCTCGTATGTCTCCCGCCGCTCGTCGTGGGTGAAATCACCGGTGACCACGACCCGATCGAATTCCCATCCCGTCCCGCGAACCGCTTCGAGCACCTCGCCCAGCGAATCACGCGTCGGCACCTCGCGCAGCAACACATCGGGTTCCGCGAAAAGGTGCAAGTCAGAGAGTTGCAACAGGAGCGTGGACATCGATCCGACCCGAACAGATTCCCGGAAACTACTTCCGCGGAATCTCCCTCAGAAACACGTTCTTGAAATACAGGGTGTTGCCATGGTTTTGCAGTTCGATCTGCCCGGTAGAAAAGATCGGCTGCTTGCGATCCCAGTAATTCTCCAGGGTCACGTTGTCGACCACCCGGACACCGTTGAGCCACACCCAGACCTTCGCGCCAACCATCTTGATCCGGAACGAGTTCCATTCCCCGACCGGTTTGTCGGCGAGGACCAATGGATTCGAAGGATTCTTCTGGTTGTTGTAGAGTCCGCCTGAACCGATGTTGCGCAGCTTGGAATCCCAGATCTGCACCTGTGGACTTCCCCGCAGGTAGATCCCACTGTCCCCCTTCTCCTTGATCTTCCAGTCCACCAGCATCTCGAAGTCGCCGTAATCCCGCGCGGTACACAGCGAGCGCCCTTTTCCGTCGAAGACCAGCGCGCCGTCGATGACCTTCCAGTGGGCGTTCATGTCGGCGTCGGCCTCGGCCTGGGCTGCCTTGTAAGCGTCCTTGTCCAGCGCGGCCCGCTTGATCGGATTGCCGTTGCCTCCGGCCATCAATCCCTTCCAACCGGAAAGATTCTTCCCGTTGAAGGCGGCAGCAAAACCACGAGGCGGATGGTTGTCGACAAACGCAATGTCACCCCCGTTGGCTCCCCCCACCTTGCCCGGCTTCACGGCATCGCCGAACAGGTAGACCTCGTCAAAGTTGCCCGTGTCATCGAACGAACCCACTCCGACCTGGCCCCAACCAAACGTCTTGTCGACAGCCGTCATGACCGGCTTGGTCATGTCATCGAAGTAAACCGAGATGCTGCCGCTGTCGACATCCCGCACGACCCGGGCGTGATGCCAGTTGTCATCCCAGTTGGTACCGGCGGTGGTGGTCTTGGAGATCTTGGTGCGAGGCTTGTTGTTGACGATAAAGATGTTGTTGGCGTGGTCGTCCATCTTCTTGCCCAGGTGGACGTAGTAGAGGTGCGCCGCATCCTGGACGCCGAAGAAGAGACACATGTCGCGGTGACCGTAGTCCTTGATGGTCGACTGCAAACGCACGTCCAGGGCAAAACTGCCAACCGTGACACTCTTGATCATCGAGCGGTTGAAAGGCGAACGGACCGGGGTCTTGACCTTGCTCTGCGTGAACTGGCTGTAGACCTTGCTTCCTCCCGAGGTGCCAACCTTCCAGGCCTTCCCATCGGTGGGAGCCCAGTGGTCGGCACGACCCGATTCGAAATCGTCGAAGAACAGCAATGGCAGGCCAGCCGCACCGGCATCCACTCGCTTGATCCCATCAGCAGCACTCGCTGACCCGGACGTCACCAGGCCGCACACGGCCACCGCCACAACACAGGCTTCCCGCAACCGGCTCATTGTCGTTCTCCTCAAAGTAGGCCAATCGTTCAAGCGGACCCAATCCAACATGTCTCACCAGCAATTCGACCGGGCCACGGTGTGACTTCGGTTTACAGCGATGCCAGGGCCTCCGCAACCGTGAACTCGCTGCGGGGGTCCCGTTCCAGCCGGGCTGCAACGGTTTCGGGATCGTGGTCAAACAACACCCACCACCCCTCGTCAGCAGCACGCCCCAGCAACTCGGGTTTCCGCCGCCGGGTCACCAGGACCTCCTCGTCATATCCCATGCACCACAGGCTCTTCAGGTGACGCGTTGTCGGGCAGAGGTCGGCAATATAAAGAGCCTGCTGACCATCGCTCTCCAGCAACAGGGCCTGGTGGTGCTTCGCATGGCCACCGGTGACGATCGAGTGGATTCCCGGCCGGAGCTCGGTATCGCCCTCGACCAGTTCCAACAACCCGGCATCGGCCAACGGGGTGACCCAATCGGCCGAGTACGCCGCTCGCAATTCCTCCCGCCCCGACGTCGCCCACTCGAATTCTCCGGCCTGGACGACATGGGCCGCGTTGGGGAACGTCGGCACCACCTGGCCCGACTCGTCCTCCCGCAAAGCCCCTCCGATGTGATCGTAATGCAGGTGAGTCAGGATCACCGTCCCAATGTCCTCGGGCGAAACGCCCACCCCGGACAGGCTCTCCAGCAACACCTCACCCTCCTCCGAGGAGGTCCGGCGACGTTGTGACTCGGGCAGACGTGACCCGTAGCCGGTGTCGATCAGAATCAACTCGCTCCCACTCCGGATCAACAGGCAGTTGGTCGCCTGGTCGATCATGTTGGATTCGTCGGGCGGAAAGACCTTCGCCCACAATGCCCTGGGGACCACGCCGAACATCGTGCCACCGTCGGTCTTGAACCGGCCACCGGAGACCGTCTCGAGCGTGAATTGTCCCAACTGCATCAGGGGGGGCTTTCGATAGAGCATTCCGGGCCAGGCAGGCCACGGCCTATACTAACGGTTTGTTTCAGATCATGTCGCTGCGGCCGGAACTGTCACGCACTCGGCTCCTTTGACGAACGCAACTGATGGCTCGCTACTACAAGTACCGCTCACCGGAGGAACTGGAAGCCGGCGCGAGATCGCTGGGGCTGGACATCCCCACATCCCAGGATCTCTCGGTGCTGCTCTCTCCCTGCCAGGTGGGTGACCGCACGGCGAAGAACCGCATGGTGGTCCAGCCGATGGAAGGCTGCGACGGAACACTCGATGGGTCTCCTGATGAACTGACCATCCGCCGCTACCAGCGGTTTGGCGATGGAGGCGCCGCGGTGATCTGGGCCGAAGCGACCGCCATCGCCGAGAACGCCAGGATGAACCCTCGTCAATTGTGGCTGGCCGAGCACACCCAGGATGCCATCGGCGAGATGATCGAGACCTGCCGCAGGTCACACCGTGCCACCAACGGCACCACCGAGGGCCTGCTTGTCGGCCTGCAACTGACCCACTCGGGGCGTTACAGCTATCTCCGTCCCCAACTGGCCGTCCACGACCCGGTACTCGATCCGTTGACCACCGACCGCTCGACCGGACAACTCATCGGCGACGACTGGCCGTTGTTGTCCGATGACGATCTGAAACGCATCGAGGACGAGTACGTGGACGCCGCCCGGCGTGCTGCGACGATTGGTGTCGATTTCGTCGACATCAAGCAATGCCACCGTTACCTGCTCAGCGAATTGCTGGCCGCCCGCAACCGGGCAGGCCCCTACGGTGGATCGCTGGAAAACCGCACACGGCTGGTCCGCAATGTCATCGGGCGGATTCGCGATGAGTTGCCCGACCTGCTGGTGGTCACCCGCATGAACGCCTACGACGGAATCCCCTACCAGGGGCAGGGTGAGGATTTTGTGGGAGCCGCTTGTGATCACGACCTGCCGCTGTCGACGGCCTTCGGCACCAGCCCGCATGACCACCTCGAGCTGGCCCTGGAAGAACCCTGCCAGGTGGCCGCCATGCTTGGCGAACTGGGAATCGCCATGATCAATGTTTCGGCTGGCAACCCCTACTCCAACCCACATGTCGTGCGGCCAGCCGAATTTCCACCCGTCGACGGCTACCACGCTCCTGAACATCCACTGGTCGGAGTTCACCGTCAATTCCGGCTGGCCCAAGCCATCCAGCAGGCGGTGCCCGGGGTGCCTGTCGTCGGCAGCGGATACAGTTGGCTGCAGGACTTCGTACCACATGCCGCAGCGGCCAACATCACCAACGGATCCGTCACACTGTTCGGGCTGGGACGTGGCACCCTCTCACACCCCGATTTCGCCCGGGCACTGGCCGAAACCGGTCAATTCAATCGCAAGCAGGTCTGCCGTACATTCAGCTACTGCACCAACCTGATGCGGACCAAGGACCACCCGCTCGGCCAATTCCCCACCGGATGTCCCCCCTTCGACAAGCAGACCTACGGACCATTGTGGAAGGAGGCCGAGCCAAAGCTGACCGGCAAATCGGAATAGAATCCCGGACGACAGCCCGCACCTCCTGTCGCCAGGGACCAAACGCATAAAATCTCGTCGATGTCCGTCCGAGTGGTGTTGACTAGAACCGAGGTCCTACCAGAGAATCGAAATCGCAAGCAGTTCATTTGTGCGCCGGTCTTGGGTATCGATCTGCCGGCACTTTTCGTAATCCCCACCGCGCACTACGCTCCCACCGGTTGCTTTGGCAGCCGGTGGGAGTTTTTTTGTTTCCAGCGGGTTAGGATGGGACGGCACCCAAAAGTGGAGATGACTCCCATGACCAACACGACGGCAAACAACAACAAGATCTACCGTGTCGGAATCATCGGTCGAACCGGCAAGGGAGGCTACGGCCACGCACTGGACACGGCCTGGTCGGCTGTCCCACAGACCCGGGTGGTCGCCGTCTCGGATGACAACAAGAGCGGGCTGGGGGCTGCCGCCCGAAAGCTGAAGCTCGACCGCGCCTTCCTGGACTACCGCAAGATGCTCGATGAGGCCAAGCCCGACATCGTGGCCATCTGCCCACGCTGGGTCGACCAACACGCGGACATGGTCCTGTCGGCTGCCGAGCGGGGCATCCACGTCTACATGGAGAAGCCGTTCTGCCGCACCCTGGAGGAAGCCGACAAGATCGTTGCCACCTGCGAAAAAACTCACGCCCGGGTGCAGATCGCTCACCCAACGCGGTTCTCACCAATGATCGATACCATCCGCGGCCTGATCGCCGACGGAGCCATCGGCTCCCTGCTCGAATTCCGTGGTCGTGGCAAGGAGGACCGTCGTGGAGGCGGTGAAGACCTGTGGGTGCTCGGTTCGCACATCCTGGACATGATCCGCGCCATCGGCGGTGCCCCGACTTCCTGCTACGCCCGCGTCGACTGGAAAGGGCACCCGGTGACGGCGCAGGACGTCTTTGATGGTCCGGAGGGAATCGGTCCGTTGACCGGTGACAACCTGCAAGCCGTCTACCAGATGACCAACGGAGTCACGGCGCATTTCGCCAGCGTCCGCAACCAAGCCGGCAACCCGCGTCGCTACGGCCTTCAGATCTTTGGATCCCGGGGCGTGATCGAACTGATCGAAGGCACCCTGCCGGCAGTACAGTTCCTGGGAGATCCGTCATGGTCACCGGGCCGCAGCGGAGCCAAGTGGCAACACGTCTCCTCGGCCGGCATCGGCAAACCCGAACCGCTCAAGGGCCCACAGTACCAGGCCCGACACACCCTGGGCATCCTCGATTTGATCGAGGCAATCCAGGACGGACGCGAACCGAAGTGCGGAATGCTCGAAGGTCGCGGCGTGGTCGAGATGATCGCCGCGTGCTTTGAATCGCACCGTCTGGGCAAGCCAGTGTCGTTTCCACTGGCCAATCGCAAAAACCCACTAAAATCGTTGTAGGTGACGGTATTTCTCCTCCGTTGACATTCCTACAATGAACCGGTACTCCCTACACATGGCGGCCCCGTCGCGGCCGTGACTGGAATACATTAGACCCGAGACGCCTCACGCAGCGGATTGCACTCATGGCGCAGGCCGACCTGACTACCCCTCCCTCACCACGCACCCTCGACCAGTTCGGACAGACTGCTCGCTCGGACAGTTGGTGGGCTGGTTCACTGGCAACCGGACTTGGGCTGGGAGCATTCATCGTCTACTCAACATTTCGGGCCCTCTACAACGGCGATTACGTCGTCGGTGAGGGGAGCGAGGTGTTTCCCGAACACGCACACCTGCTCAGCCCGTTCTACTCGCCACTGCTGACCGGCCTGGTCCCCGACTGGATCTCACCCGCATTCCTGATTCTCTGGGCCCCTGGCGGCTTCCGGCTGACGTGCTACTACTACCGCAAGGCCTACTACCGGGCCTTCTTCCTGGATCCGGCCGGCTGCGCGGTGGGAGAACCTTCGGGCCTATGTGGATTCAAGCGGGGGCGTGAGTACAAGGGCGAGACACGGATGCTGATCTTCCAGAACCTGCACCGCTATTTCCTCTACGTCGCCCTGGCCTTCATCGTGCTGCTCTATGCCGACGTCGTCTTCTCGTGCACCTGGCCGGTACTGGCCGACGACGGTTCCGTCGCCGGGCACCGGTTTGGCGTCAGTGTCGGATCGCTGGTCCTGTTCACCACGACCACCCTGCTGGCCCTGTACACCTTCAGTTGCCATTCGTTGCGACACCTGGTCGGCGGCAAGCTGAACTGCTTCCCCGACACCCCGGTTGGCAATATCCGTTTCAAAGTCTGGACGGGCATCTCGTTCCTGAACCGCAACCACATGCTGTTCGCGTGGTTGAGCCTGTTCATGGTTGGCTTTGCCGACTTCTACATCTGGATGGTCGCCCGTGGCGTCTTTCCCGACCCGTCGTTGTTCTAGACTCTCATCCCGACCGACATTCTACAGACGGCACCGATGGACAAGTACGAAACCTACGAACACGACGTGGTGGTGATCGGAGCCGGTGGTGCCGGCTTACGAGCGGCCATCGAGGCATCATCGGCAGGCGCCCGCACCGCACTGGTGTGTAAGTCACTGCTGGGCAAAGCGCACACGGTGATGGCCGAGGGGGGCGTCGCCGCCGCCCTGGCCAGTGCCGACAACCGCGACAGCTGGCAAACGCACTTCCGCGACACCATGAAGGGCGGCAAGTATCTCAACCAGTACCGCATGGCCGAGCTCCACGCCCAGGAAGCTCCCGAGCGGGTGCGGGAGTTGCAGGAGTGGGGTGCGGTGTTTGACCGAACCCAAAAAGGTGGCATCAACCAGCGCAACTTCGGCGGACACACCTACCCGCGACTGGCTCACGTCGGTGACCGCACTGGCCTCGAGATGATCCGTACGCTGCAGGACCAGGGCGTGCACCAGGGCATCGACGTCTTCATGGAGGCCACCGTCCGGCACATCCTGACCGATGACGACGGCCATGTTGCCGGCGCACTGGGATACTGGAGAGAAAACGGCCGATTCGTGATCTTCCGCGGCAAGTCCATCGTGCTGGCAACCGGCGGTATCGGCCGTTGCTGGGACATCACCTCCAACAGCTGGGAATACACCGCCGATGGACACGCGCTGGCAATGTGGGCCGGAGCGGAACTGATTGACAGTGAGTTCGTCCAGTTCCACCCCACCGGGATGGTCTGGCCGCCAAGCGTCAAGGGAACGCTGATCACCGAGGGTGTCCGCGGCGAGGGGGGGGTGCTGAAGAACAGCGATGGCGAACGATTCATGTTCGACAACATCCCCGAGATGTTCCAGGGGGAATACGCCGAGACCGAGGAAGAGGCCACCCGCTGGGTCGAGGCCGTTGTCGCCGACGAGCGACCCGATGCCCGTCGCCCGCCGGAATTGCTCACCCGCGATGTCGTGGCCCGGGCCATCCGTCGCGAGGTCCGTGCCGGACGCGGATCACCGCACGGCGGTGTGTTCCTGGACATCGCCAGCAAACGCAATCCCGAGGCCATCAAGCGGAAGTTGCCGTCGATGTACCACCAGTTCAAGGAACTGGCCAACGTCGATATCACCGCCGATCCAATGGAGGTCGGCCCGACCTGCCATTACACGATGGGTGGGGTCCGAGTCGACTCCGACAGCCAGGAAACCAGCGTGCCGGGCCTGTTCGCCGCCGGTGAGGTCGCCGGAGGCATGCACGGTGCCAACCGGCTGGGCGGCAATTCCCTCTCCGATCTCATCGTCTTCGGCAAGCGTGCCGGTGAATACGCGGCCCAACACGCCAGGGACCGTGAGGCCATGTCGGATGTCGACGCCGAAGAGGTGGAACGGCAGGCCGAGACGATGCTCGCACCGTTCTACCGTGAACAGGGCGAAAACCCCTACACGATTCACGAGGACCTGCGATTGATGATGCAGGACAAGGTCGGAATCGTGCGGACCGAGGAAGATCTGGTCGAGGCGCTCGAGGCCCTGACGGCCTTGCGAGAACGGGCCGCCACGGCACGAATCGGTGGCAACATCAGTTTCAATCCCGGCTGGCACCTCGCCCTGGATCTCGAGAACATGCTCGACATCTCCGAGGCTGTCACCCGGTCGGCACTGATGCGTCAGGAGAGTCGTGGGGCACACACCCGCGAGGACTATCCCGATTCCGATGACGTGACGTGGGGCAAGCAGAACCTCATCGCGCGGCAAGCCGAGGACGGCAGTGTCGAGGTGCGAGCCGAGCCCCTGCCTGAAATGCCCGAGGAACTCAAGGAACTGATCAAGGATTGACCAAGGACACCCCAATGGTAGAGGTGAAAACCCAGAAGGTGACGCTCGAGATCTTCCGCGGCGATGACGATGGCGGAACGATGAACGAGTACACCGTCGAGGTGCAGGAGGGCATGGTGGTGCTGGACGCCGTCCACGGTGTCCAGGCCGAGCACGCCCCTGACCTGGCCTGCCGCTGGAACTGCAAGGCCGGCAAGTGTGGATCCTGCAGCGGAGAGGTCAACGGACACCCGAAACTGATGTGCATGGATCGCCTGGACAATTACGAGCCGGGCGAAACAATCACCCTCAGACCACTCAAGACGTTCCCGGTCATCAAGGATCTTGTCTGCGACGTCTCGTGGAACTTCGAACAAAACAAGAAAATCGGGCAACTGCAGCCCAAACAGGACACCGACTGGCTGTTCACACAGCGGGAAGCCGACCGGGTACAGGAATTCCGTAAGTGCATCGAGTGCTTCCTGTGCCAAAATGTCTGCCACGTGCTGCGAGACCACGACCGGAAGGACGAGTTCATCGGGCCGAGATTCCTGGTGAGGCTGGCGTCACTGGAAATGAACCCCATCGACGACGGTGATCGTCTCGAACAAGTCAAGGACGAATACGGTATCGGCTACTGCAACATCACCAAGTGCTGCACCGACGTCTGTCCCGAATCGATTGCAATCACTGACAATGCGATTATCCCGCTCAAGGAACGGGTCGTGGATCGGTACTACGATCCGGTGACCTGGATCTGGCGCAAACTGACCGGCCGCTGAAAGTGGCACTCGGGAAAGTGAAAGAAACAACGATGTCTGACTCAAACCAGGATTTCCGGATCGAATGGCATAGCGGCACGCTGGTGGTCATTCCCGGTGGCGACATCGAGTCCATGAAATGGGACCTGATCGAGCAAGCGGCCGAGATCGTGATGGCACCACTGGGTGAAACCGATGTCCCACTGGTGATCTTCGATCTCAGCGAGGTCAGCTACTTCGGCAGCGTGTTCCTCTCGTTGATGCTCCGCTGCCACAAGGCCGTCAAGCCACTCGGTGGCGAACTGGTACTGTGCGGGGCCAGTGACATGGCCGAGGAACTGCTGCGGGTTACGGCACTCGACACGCTGTGGGCCATCTACCCCTCGCGTGAACAGGCGATTGAAGCGTTGGCTGGCTAGAAAACGCCATGGCGAAAAAACGACGACGCGCGGCACCGGACCTGTCCGAATCGGACGTGATGTTCACCGAGCACGACTCGGTTCTCACCCGTCACCCGACACTGATCGACCAGATCAAGCAGACCGCCGACGGTCTCAAGCAGGACAAAGCGTCCCGCGGCGATCTCAAGATCCTCAGCCGAGCCCTGCTGGAACTGCGGTACGCCTTCAAGGTCTTTGCTCCCTTCCGCCGCCAGCGAAAAGTCAGCGTCTTCGGCAGCGCACGCACACCGCACGACGACCCCAGTTACCTCCAGTCTGTCGATTTCGGCCGACGCATGGCCGAGGAGGGCTGGATGGTGTTAACCGGGGCTGGCGGAGGCATCATGGAAGGTGCCCACGAGGGGTGTGGACGGACACGCGCCATGGGCGCCAACATCATGCTGCCCTTCGAACAGGACCCCAATCCGGTCATCGCCGGTGATCGCAAGCTGGTCAACTTCAAGTACTTCTTCACACGCAAGTTGATGTTCATCAAGGAGGTCCACTCCGTGGTGCTGTTCCCCGGTGGGTTCGGAACACAGGACGAGGCCTTTGAAACCCTGACCCTGGTCCAGACCGGAAAACGGGACCTGATGCCGATCGTGCTGATCGATCCACCCGGCAGCAGTTACTGGAAACAGTGGCTCGACTTCGTCCGCGACCAACTGCTGAGCCACCAGCTCATCTCTCCTGAAGACCTCTCGCTGTTCACACTGACCAACAGCGTCGAGGAGGCCACCGAGGAGATCATGACGTTTTACAGCGTCTACAACAGCATGAGATATGTGCGGGGCAAGCTGGTACTGAGACTGCACTTCGCGCCCGACGACGCCTTCATAGAGCGACTCAACGACGAGTTCTCCGACATCGTGGAAAGCGGTCGGATCGAGATGACACAGATGAACCGGCTCGAGGCCGACGACCGGCACCTCCGACACCTGCCGCGGCTCGCGTTCCACTTCAACAGGCGGAGTGCCGGACGACTCCGGCAGATGGTCGACCTGATCAATGACTCCCTGGGAGTGATCGAATCGGCCTAGGGCGATTCGACAGCCGGTCTCTCCCGACTGCCATCGGGCCGC
>CAWVUS010000057.1:0-20625 GCA_963933195.1 uncultured Planctomycetaceae bacterium | reverse complement strand
GCAGCGATGTACGATTCGGCAGTCGATCGGTCGGGCTTTTCGTGGAACGCCGTGACCAGGTATCCGTGGCTGGCTCCAGGTAGCGATTCACCTCGCTGGATGTAGCCGTAGCCGGTGGCCGGTCGCGTGGGCGTGACACCAAAGAGCACGAGACGGCGGGGGTCGTTGTCGACCAGTTCAACGCCGCCCCGGACGGCTTGTCGGAAAGCGTCGGGGGGATCGATCACGTGATCGGCTGGCAGGACGAGCATCATCGCGTCGGGGTCGGCTGCCAGCAGGTGCCACGCGGCCAGCCCCACGCAGGGGGCCGTGTTGCGACCACAAGGCTCGGTGAGAACCTGTTGGGCAGGAACCGCCGGCAATTGGTTCCGCGTTTCCTCCGCCTGTCCGGCGTTGGTGATCACCCACGTTCGTTCCGGCGGAACCAGTTCCTGGAGCCGGTCGACGGTCTGTTGCAGCAGGCTGGTCTCGCCGGCCAGGGACTGGAGTTGCTTGGGACGGTTGCGACGGCTCTGCGGCCAAAACCGTGTGCCGCTGCCTCCGGACATGATCACCGCGTGCAGCATCTTTCACCTGGAAGGCAATTGGGTCGCCGGGGAACAAATTCGAGCATAAACGGTGGGACGGGTTGGGTCGAGGTGTTTGGTGCCGGGTGATCCAGCTTGATCTTGCCCGTGATTCGGATCGCGTCGTACAACCCCCTCGCATTCGGTTCATGGAGCCGGATTGGGGAGGATTCGAGCCAGGGAGTCAGAAGTGATGACACGGCACATTCGTACCGTTGTGGGCCTCGTGGTGTTATTGGGGAGTGCCTGTTGCTGGAATCCGGTTCGTGCGGTTGAAACGGTTCCGGATGCCGCGTCGGCAGTGGCGGCGGGCCGAGTCGACGAGTACCTGGTCTCTGCCAGGGCGTTTCTCGGCACACATGCCACTGGTCCCCGGGCGGCCCGGGTGGCCCTGGATGCCCTGATGGTGGCCTCGACACATCGAAAGACCGCGGCGGTGACCGAGTTCAAGGCGACCCTGGTCATGGATCATGGCCAGACACTTGCCGGCCGATTCGCATTGTCGCAGTTTGTCGACGGCAAGGGGTGTCGAGAATTTCTCGACAAGCTCATCACACAAAAGATTGCCAGTTTGCGGCCTCCGACGGCCCAAAAGTACGTGTCGGCCGTACGACGTGCGGTAGGTTTCTGGGGCCCGGAGGTGTTGGCCGGTGACGGTTTTCTGTTGAAGACCGCGTTGGCGGCAGACCGGGCCGGTGACAAGGCCGTGCGGCTGCAGTGCCTCTCGAGGCTGAAACGGGACAAGCCGGCCGTGACCCGGGTGGCGAAGCTGGCCTTCGATCCGGAGATCGACGAGATCAAAAAGATCGTGGGATTGCAGGAATTGTCCGCGGACGTGCCGGTTGCAACAGACCTGGTGAGTCACTTCCTCGGTCGACTGTCCGAGGCCGGTCGTGCCCGCCCGGAGATCCTTCGGGTGTCGGGCAAGAACCTGTTGAGCGACAGCCATTTTGCCGAGGCCCGTGACGTGTTGCGACAACTGATCAAGGCGGTTCCCGACGATGGACAGGCGGTGGTGTGGTCGGCGTGGACCGAGGCGGTTGTCGGCGACGGAGTTGAGGTGGGGGCTGCGGTGTCGAGCCTGAGGTCTTTTGCTCGCAAGCACGAGAAGTCCGAGTGGGCTGAAACGGCCACGATACTGGCTGGTGCGGTCGCCGGTCATCGTCGCCGGCTGTCCACGGTGGTCGACGAATTTGGGACCGTCCTGGCTGACTGGCGAAAGGCCCCTCCGCAACTGATCAAAGTGAAGCTGGTGCATGCACTCGAAAACGGATCGAAGCTCGACGCTTTTGTCTCCTTCGATGCGACTGCGAAACAGTTCGAGGCCACTGCCGTGCGGAACGGTGGAGTGGTTGTTGCCATCCGTTCGGCCCCGATGGGCAGTCGTTTGTTTTTTGCCGAGGATCCCGTGATTTACCGTTTGAATGGGAAGGCGATTTTTCCTCAGCCGCGGTTCTCGATCACGCGTGATGCCGAAGGGACGTTCCAGGGACTTGTCCAACTCACGACGTCCGACAAGCCGACCGCGATGCAGGATCTGACCGGAATGATCACGTCCTCGCCATGGCTCTCATCCGGGAAGAAATTGGCCGAGGTGGTCAATCACCTGGTCATCAAAAAGGGGTGGTACCCGGCCGAGGCGGTTCATCGGGAGGGTGAACTGAGATTGAGGCTGCTGCGGCCGCGGGTTGGACGTCCGGGATTCCACGAGACGACAATCCAGCTCGATCGACGTCGCCAGCGGATGACCGTCCGGTTGAACCGGTTCGACATCACGATCGCCTACGGTGATACGAAAGCGACGGAGTGGCTGGCGGGACCGGACTGGCCGGACGTGCCGAGCAAAACGACCGCGGATGCGTCGATGGTATTCCGGTTGCTGGGAGCGGTCAGCAACCTGTTGAGTGACGACGTGTCGCGAACGGCCACACGTCCCAGCCCCGGCGTGACGCGTTAGCGGCGGACCCTAGAACAACGGCAGCGGCCGGCCGACGGTCAGCATGTGCGGCCGGTTCAGGTTGTCGTGAATCAGCGAGTCGGGGCGAATTCCCATCGCGGTGAAGACCGTGGCGTGCAGGTCAGGAGGGCCGGCGGCCAGGGTGCGTGGATGGGCGGCGTGTGCGTCGGAACTGCCGTAGACCTGTCCCCCACGGATGCCGCCACCGGCGAGCACGACCGTGAATGAGTACGGGTAGTGGTCACGGCCAGAGTTGCCGTTGATCTTCGGGGTGCGACCGAAGTCTCCGATCATCAGGACCAGTGTCTCGTCGAGTTGACCTCGCTGGTCCAGGTCGGTGATCAGGGCGGAAGCCGAGCGATCAAAGACCGGCAGCAGCCGGTCCTTGAGGCGATTGAAGTTGTTTCCGTGGGTGTCCCAGTGGTCCCCCTTGCCCCCGTTGAGATCACTGGCCGACATCAAAACCTGCACCACCGGGACGCCGGCGTCGACCAGTCGGCGTGCCAGCAGGCAACTCTGGCCACCAAGATGATCTCCGTACAGAGATTTCAACTCGGGGGTCTCATTGTCGAGATCGAAGGCGTTCTGGACCCGGTCGCTGACCAGCATGTTCATTGCCAGGTCGTGGAAGTGGCCAAAGGAACTGGTGGCCGGATCACCGTTGCCGACGGCCGGAGACTGGATCTGTCCCAGCAGGGACCGTCGTCGTCGGAATCGATCACGGTCAATACCGGCAGCGAGGTCCAGGACGGGGGATCCCAGGTCACGCGAACGTCCGCCGTAGGCGGTCCCCTTGGGGGTCTTGACCACGATCGGGTCGTAGGCTCCTCCCATGAATCCACCGTACTCGCCGGCCTGCAACGTGCCGTTGTCGACCATCGGGTACGGCAGGCGGATCGATCGTGGCACACCGGGTTGGGATTCGCGGAAGTGCGAGATCATCGCGGGCAGGCCCGGCCAGTCACTCCGCTTGGGCGGCAGGTTTCCCGGTCGGTTTGGCTTGTGGCCGGTCATGTTCCAGTACATGCCGCGGCCGTGAGCCGCGTCGGTGTGGAACATCGAACGGACGATGGCCAGCTTGTCGGTCATCTGGGCCAGTTTCGGGATGTGTTGACCGACCTGGATGCCCGGGACGTTTGTCGAGATCGGTGTGAACGGTCCACGAATCGAGGCGGGTGCCTTGGGTTTCAGGTCCCAGGTGTCGATGTGGCTCTGTCCACCCCAGCAGTACAGGATGATGCACGACTTGGCCGTGCCGATCAGTCCACCGTCGGCTCCGAGGCTTTGCTGCTGGAGCATCGTCGGCAGCGTCAGACCGAACAGACCACCTGTCTGCAGTGCGGCACGTCGCGAGAGACCGTTGAATTCACTGCAACCGCGCCGGGAAGTCTGGGAGCTGGAACTCATAATCCATCCTGTTGAACAAAACCCCGTGGGGCTGAATCCTATGATCACCTATGTTTCGAGGCGTTTCAACTTCAATGATCGGCACTCTCGGGCTTTGGGCATCAGGTTGCCCGGTGGTGGGTCACTTGACGACAAAGTTGACCAGGCGACCCGGCACGACGATCGTCTTGACGATGGTCTTTTCGGCGAGGAATCGTGCGACCGCCTCGTCGGCCGCCGCGGCGTCCTGGATTGTCGCTTCGTCGGCATCGGTGGCCACGGTGACTTTGCCCCTGAGCTTGCCGTTGACCTGTACGGGAACCTCGACAGTCGAGGTGACCAGCAACGACTCGTCGAATTGCGGCCACGGTTCGTAGGCCAGTGATCCGTCGTGTCCCAACAGGCACCAGAGTTCCTCGGCCAGGTGTGGGGCAAACGGCGAGAGCAGCAACAGGAAGGGTTCCATCAGCGATCGCGGTCGTGGATCGGCCTGTCCCAGCGCGTTGGTGAATTCCATCAGTCGGCTGATCGCCGTGTTGAACGACAGCTTGTCGATGTCCTCGGTTACCGCCTTGATCGTGCGGTGCAGGATCCGCAACTGGTCGTCGTCCGGCGTGGCGTCGGAAATTGTTGGGTGCAGCGTGACCTCGTCGGCTCGTTCATCGACGATCATTCGCCAGACACGTCCCAGGAAGCGGCTGACGCCTTCCACGCCACTCATGCTCCAGGGCTTGGTTGCTTCCAGCGGCCCCATGAACATCTCGTAGAGACGCAACGAATCAGCGCCGTACTCGGTCACGATGTCGTCGGGGTTGATCACGTTGCCACGCGACTTGGACATCTTGAACGCCCGACTCTCGACAACGATCTCGGGCTGTTGGGCCAGCACGAAATCCTCACCCTGTTTCTGGACCTCCTCGGTCGTCAGCGAGACCTTCTCGCCATCGAATGTCCTGGGGTCGACGTCGTGAGCCGAGACCCACGTGCCGGAGGTGTCCCGGTAGCCGGCCAGTTCGGCCTCGCCCAGGATCATGCCCTGGTTGACCAGTCGCTTGAACGGCTCCGGCGTGCAGACGTGTCCGCGGTCGAAGAGCACCTTGTGCCAGAACCTCGAGTAGAGGAGGTGCAGCACGGCGTGCTCGGCTCCGCCGATGTAGAGATCGACGGGCAACCAGTTCTTCTCGGCCTCGGTGTCAATAAAACGGTCCTGGTTCTTCGGATCGGCAAACCGCAGGTAGTACCAGCAGGAGCCGGCCCATTGCGGCATCGAGTTGGTTTCCCGCTTCAGCCGGGTGCCGGCCTCATCGGTCCGGTACAGCCAGTCCTCTGGCGCTTCCTCCAATGGTGGGTCCGGTCGACCGTGCGGCTTGAACTCGAAATTCTCCGGCAGTTCAGCCGGCAGGCTGGCCGGGTCGTCGGCCTGCATCAATCCGGTCAGGTTCCCCTCGTCGTCCAGTTCGTGCCAGATCGGGAACGGTTCGCCCCAGAAGTGCTGGCGACTGAAGAGCCAGTCACGGAGCTTGTAGTTGAGTGCAGAGTCTCCCTGGCCGGTGGTGGAGAGGTGTTCGATGATCCGTTGTTTCGCGGCGTCGATGTCGAGTCCATCGAGGAATTCGCTGTTGATCGCGGGTCCATCACCGGGATACGCCTTGCCGTCGAACTCCTCGGGTGGCTGCACGGTGCGGACGATTGGCAGATCGAAGACCTCGGCAAATTCCCAGTCGCGCTCGTCCTGGCCGGGAACCGCCATGATGGCTCCGGTGCCGTAGCTGATCAGCACGTAGTCGGCGACCCAGATCGGGATCCGTTGGCCGTTGGCCGGATTGATAGCGTCGGAGCCCGTGAAAACACCGGTCTTGGTCTTGGCGAGGTCAGTACGGTCGAGGTCGCTCTTGGCAGCCGCCTGGGCCTGGTAGGCGGTGACGGCGTCCGACTGCTCGGCGGTTGTCAGCCGATCGACACAGGGGTGCTCGGGAGCGATCACCATGTAGGTGGCTCCGAAGAGCGTGTCCGGTCGTGTGGTGTAGACCCTCAGGACATCGTCCGTTGGATCTTCGGGTAGTCCCGTGTCGGCACGTGAGGTCTGCCAGTCGGCGAAACCGGATTCGAGGGAGTCGCCGCCGGCCGACCCGATGAAAAAATCGACCTCGGCTCCGGTGCTGCGACCAATCCAGTTGCGTTGCAGCAGCTTGATGGATTCGGGCCAGTTGACCAGGTCCAGTTCGTCCAGCAGTCGCTCGGCGTAACGCGTGATTGCCAGCATCCACTGTCTCAGCGGCAGTCTCTCGACCGGGTGCTCTCCCCGTTCGCTCTTGCCGTCGATCACTTCCTCGTTGGCGAGCACCGTTCCCAGTTCCGGGCACCAGTTCACCGGGGCCTCGTGCTGGTAGGCCAGGCGGTGCCGATCCTGGTAGCGCCGCACCGCCTCCGGGCCCTCGGCGGTGACGTTGTCGGGGATCGGCAATTCGCTGATCGGTCGCCCGCGGCCGACACGGTCGAGCCCGTCGGGTCCGGTCCACTGGCATTCCTGGTCGTACCACGTGTCGAACAGCTGCAGGAAGATCCACTGGGTCCAGCGGTAGTAATCCGGGTCGGTGGTCGAGAATTCCCGGTTCCAGTCGTAACTGAAACCGAGCATCTTCAGTTGTCGGCGGAACGTGTCAATGTTGCGGTAGGTGGTTTCGCGGGGATGCGTGCCGGTCTTGATGGCGTGTTGTTCGGCGGGCAGGCCGAAGGCGTCCCAGCCCATCGGGTGCAGCACCTGTGTGCCCTGCATGCGTTGGTAGCGACAGACGATGTCGGTCGCCGTGTAGCCCTCCGGATGTCCCACGTGCAGGCCATCCCCCGAGGGATAGGGGAACATGTCGAGAACGTAAATCTTGTCGCGGCCCTCTTCAAACGGACCGGTACTGAATGTCTGGTTCTCGTCCCAGTAGGCCTGCCAGCGAGGTTCGATACGGGCGGGATCGTAACGGGGCATGGCGTTTTCCGGGTGTACTGGTCGTGACCTGGTGCGGGGCGCGATAGTCTATTGATGGTCTCCCCATTTGCCAACAAGAGGATCTCCACTGATGACCACCACTCCCCTGACGTCGCGTCGGAACTTCCTGGCCGGAGGACTGGCCGCCGGAATCGCTTCAGCCACCGTTTCGGAACCCACAGTTTCCTCGGCTGCCAACCCACCGGGTCGCAATGGCAAGTCTCACATGAAGCTTAGCCTGGCCGGGTACTCCTTCAATCGCCTGTTGCCCAAGCGTCCGACCCCCGCACAGGAGAAATCGGCCAAGATGACGATGGACGGTTTCATCCGGTTTTGTGCCGACCAGGATCTCGACGGGATCGAACCAACGACCTACTACTTTCCCAAGACGGTCACTCACGAGTACCTGATACACATGAAAGAACTGTCCTTCCGGTTGGGGCTGGACATCTCGGGCACGGCCATCGGCAACGATTTCTGCGTGGCCGAGGGGGCCGGTCGGGAGAAGCAACTGGCTGATGCCCGCCAGTGGATCGATCACGCCGCGGTGCTTGGGGCTCCGGCGATCCGCATCTTCGCGGGCCGTGTCCCCAAGGGCGACAGCGAGGCGGTGGCCATTGAACGGTGCATTGATGGGATCAACCAGGTGCTCGAGCATGCTGAGAAGCGTGGCGTGTTCCTGGCGCTGGAGAATCATGGTGGGATCACCTCGACCCCGGCCCAGATGATGCGGATCATCAAGGGGGTGCGAGATTCCAGGTTTTTCGGTGTGAATCTCGACGGCGGCAACTTCCGTACCGATGATCCCTACCGGGACATGGCAGTGATTGCCCCCTACGCGGTCAATGCCCAGGTCAAGGCGTCGATTTTCCGTGGCGACAAGAAAGAACCGGCCGACCTGGAACGGGTGATCAAGATTCTTCGTGATGCCGATTACCGCGGGTACGTGGTGCTGGAGTACGAGGAGAGTGATCCGCTGGGCGAGATTCCCGGGTACCTCAAGCGGTTACGCCAGCTGATTTCCTAGGCCATTCCGATGTCTCGATCTTCGCGTTGGACCGTCCGTTTGCTGTACGAGACGAGCTTGTTCGTCGCGGTGAGTGTCTTTGACATCCTGATGACCCACCGCTTGATCCGCACGGGCCGTTTTCACGAATCCAACCCAGTGGCGAAGTTCTTCTACGACCACTGGGACATGCAGGGGATGGTTGCGTTCAAGATGGCGATGGTGGCCTTCGTGGTCGTGGTGACCCAATTGATCGCACACAGTCATTTGCGACGGGCAGCCTGGGTGCTGAAACTGGCGATTTGCGTGGTGTCGGTGGTCGTGATCTACAGCCTGCTGCTGCTGCTGCGAAGCCGGGGGTTGGTGTGAATGATTTCCTGATCCGGCAACTGGCTGACGCTGGCCAACTGCATCTCCTGGAGGAGATCGACATCCTGGAACAGTCGGTCCTGAAGCGATTCGAAAGTGAACTGGAGTTGATCGACTGGGAGGGGCTGGCCGTGGCGGCCGACGGTGGTGATCGGATCGGCGACCTGGCCGAACCGGTGGCCGAATTGCCTCACCTCGTGCGACACCCGGAAGCGGGTTCGCAGCGAGCACGTGATCGCGGCGAGGCTCTGTTGGCCGAAGGACGTGTGGCCGTGGTGACGGTGGCCGGAGGACGGGGGAGCCGACTGGGGTTGGATTCTCCCAAGGGGCTTTTGCCGGTGATGCCCGTCAGCGGACGGACACTGTTTGAACATTTTGCGGCGGTGATCGGGGAGCGGAGCCGCAGGGCGGGGCGGGCGATTCCCTGGCTGGTGATGACCAGTCACGTGACGGACGAGCCGACCCGGTTGTATTTCCAGCAGCAGGAGTATTTTGGCCTCGATCCCAGGCAGGTGGTCCTGTTCCAGCAGGGAGCAATGCCGGTGGTCGATGTCGAGACGGGCCGGGTGCTGCTGACCGGTGCGGGGCGGGTGGCCCTGAATCCGGACGGCCATGGAGGATTGGTCGCCGCGTTGCGTCGGGCCGGGATGTTCGAGTGGTTGAGCGAACGGGCCGTCGACACGGTGTTCTATCACCAGGTCGACAACCCCGCGGTGTTGCCTCCCGATCCACTGCTGGTGGGATGGCACCACGAGAGGGGATCGCAAATGACGACGCGGGTGGTGCCCCGGATCGCGGCCGAGGAACGGATGGGGGTGGCGGTGGCCGTGGAGGGACGGACGCGAATCGTCGAGTACCTGGAGTTGCTCGAATCGGCGGCAGCGACCGACACGACGGGGCGATTGAGGTTCTGGGCCGGCAACACCGGAGTCCATGTGCTTGACACGGGTGTCCTGGAGAGAGCGGCGGGTGCTACTGGCCTGCCGTGGCACCGTGTTCGGCGGAGTGTTGCTTGCGTGGCCGACCACCGGTCGGGAGATGTCGTTCAACCGGAACGCTCCAACGCATGGCAGTTGGAAAAGTACGTCTTCGATCTGTTGGCGGATGTCGAGACCGGGTTGGTGGTGGAAGGGGATCGGGCCGGTGATTTTCTGCCGATCAAGCAGGCCACGGGTGTGGATTCGCTGGAATCGGCCCGGTCGGGACTACTGTCGCTGTACCGGGGGTGGCTCGAGTCGGCGGGGGCCACGGTGCACCCGGATGCGGTCGTGGAGATCTCGCCGCGTTGGGCATTGTCGGCCACGGATGTTGCAGGCCGGGTTGGTCCCCAGGACGTCTTCGAGGGCTCGGTCGTACTCGAGTGATCCGGATCAGGCGTCCAGCAGGTCGTGGACGATCTTGCCGGGTTGGCTGTCGAGAATTGTTTTGTCCTGGGTATTGCGGGTGTAGACCAGGTTCCCGGCATCGAGGCCAAACAGGTGAAACAGGGTGGCGTGGTAGTCGTAATGGTTGACCACGTTCTCGACCGCCTTGTGACCGAACTCGTCGGTTTTTCCGTAGGCCAGCCCCCCTCGGAATCCTCCACCGGCGACCCACATGCTGAATCCATAGGTGTTGTGGTCGCGGCCGATATTCTTTTCGTTCTGGATGACCGGCAACCGGCCCATCTCGCCGCCCCAGTGGACGACAGTCGAGTCGAGCAGGCCACGTTGCTTGAGGTCCTTGACCAGTGCTGCTGAGGGTTTGTCGACCTTCTTGCAGGCGCGTGGCAGGCTCTTGACGATTCCCCCGTGATGGTCCCAGAACTGGTTCTGCGTGTAGACCTGCACGAATCGGACGCCCCGTTCGACCATCCGCCGGGCGATCAGGCAGCGAATTCCGTAATCGGCGGTTGCTGTTTCGTGGATGCCGTACATCTCCTGGGTGGCCTTGGTTTCTCCGGAGATGTCCAGGGCCTCCCGGGCCGACGATTGCATCCTGGCGGCCAATTGGTAACTGGCGATGCGGGCCGCGAGGTCGTTCTGTGCCGGACGGGCGGCCAGGTGTTTCTGGTTCAGCTTGCGGACGTATTCCAGGAACGACTTCTGAACGCTTCCGGCCAGGTGGGCCGGGGGTTGCAGGTTGAGAATCCGTGGTTCGGAGGGGCGGATCACCGTCCCCTGGTAGATCGCTGGCAACCAGCCATTGGACCAGTTGGCGACACCTTCGACGGGCAGTTGCCCCGGGTCGATCATTGCCAGGAAAGCCGGCAGGTCATTGGCCTCGGTTCCCAGCCCGTAGGCCATCCAACTGCCCAGCGATGGGCGTCCCTTGGTGACCTTGCCCGTCTGCAATGCCAGGATCGACTGGCCATGGTTGTTGACACCGGTTCGCATCGAGCGGATCAGGCAGATGTCGTCGGCGATGCCGGCGGTGTGCGGCAGCAACTCGGAGATCTCGGTGCCGCAGTCTCCCCGCGGTCGGAATTTCCACTGGCTGTGGAGCACCTTGGAGGAGGCCTGGGCGGCGTTGTCGTACTTGATCTTGCCCGGGAAAGGCTTCATGTGCCACTTGGCCATTACCGGCTTGGGATCGAAGAGGTCGATGTGGCTGGGACCTCCCTGCATCCACAACGAGATCATCGCCCCGGCGCGTGCCTGGCCAGGCGGATTCTTGGGCAGCGTGTCGTAGTGGGTCGGTTCGAGTTCGGGACGAGCTGGGGCGGCCTTGAGTTGTTGCTGCTGGGACAACCAGGCGGTTGCCAGTGAGCCGAGACCGAGTGAACCGGCGGCCAGGAAATGGCGGCGCGAATGCGGGATGATGGGGGAGGAAGACATGAGCGGTGCCACGTGTCCGGGTGTGTGATTAGTCGATGTAGAGGAACTGGTTGCTGGCCAGCAGTGATTGACAGAAGACCCCCAGTGCCTGTCCGGTCGCCTGGTCACGTCGTGCCTTGTCGGCGGCGGCGTCACCCTTGGTCTTGTCGGCAGCAGCCGCCTGGGCGATGAACAAACCGGTTTGGGCTTCCAGGAACTGCGTCGCTGCCAGCACGGCGTCATCGGGTGGCTGGATGCCGTAGGCCAACCGCCAGGCCAGTCTCACTTGCGCGGCGGTGTCGTTGCCGGCTTCGGATTCCAGTCGGCGGGCGAATCGCACCGATTGGGCGACAATGAAATCGCTGTTCATCATCAGCAGTGACTGGCTGGAAACGGTGGTCGAGACCCGCTGGGTGCAGTTGGGTTCCATTGCCGGGCGGTCGAAAGAATCCAGGACCGCCAGGGGGCGACTGCGGCGGACCTCGACCCAGACGCTCCGTCGGAACTGGGCCCCCTTCATGTCGACCACGGCGCCGGGGCGACCGGCGTTGAGGTTCTCTTTTCCGATGATCCACTGTCCGACACGGTCGGCCATCACCGGCACCGGTGGTCCGTTGCGGGTCGTGACCAGGGAGCCACTGGTGGCCAGCACCGCATCCCGAAGACTCTCGGCATCAAGCCGCCGCAATGACATCCGGCCCAGCAGCCGGTTGTCGGGGTCGGCGGCGTGCAATGCGGGCGAGGCGGTGGCCGGTTGACGGTAGGTGGCTGATGTCATCAGCAGCCGGTGCAGTTTCTTGAGATCCCAGCCGTCTCGTGTGAATTCGGAAGCGAGCCAGTCGAGCAGCAGGGGGTGTGTTGGGCGGATTCCCAGTGCCCCGAAGTCACCGGGAGTGGCCGCCAGGCCGTGGCCGAAATGGTGCATCCACGTGCGATTGACGATGACCCTGGCGACCAGGGGATGTTTGCCGTCGGTCAATTTTTTTGCCCAGGCCAGGCGGCGACCGGTCGACATGATGGCCTTGTCGTTGGCCGGGATTCCAACGGGAACCGTGGTGGTGGCGGCCAGGATCGAGAGATCCGACGGGGTCACGTCCTGTCGGGGCTGGGTGATGTCGCCGCGGAAGAACACCTTGGTCACCGGCACCTTGCCGCTGTCCTCGGTGAGGACCCGGATGAAAGATTGCGCGGGCTTGGTCGCCCGCAGGTCGGTGGCCCGCTTGGCAATCTTCTTGAGATCGTCGGCGGCCTTGCTGTCGTAGAGGTAAAGCGATCCTGCCGAGACGTTGAGGCTGGGGAATTTCTTGAGCAGTTGGACTTGCTCGGGGTTCCGCTTCTTTGCATCGGTCTTGCGAGCTTCGCGGGCCTTGGGACGAATCGCCTCGGGCAGCTTGGCCACTTCCTTGTCGAAGGTCTGCTGGATGTAGACATCCTGCTTCTTGGCACGCTCGCCATCGATCTTCTTGGCCTCGGCCTCGATCTTTGCCGCCTGGGCCTTGTTGGCGTCGGTGTACAGCGACACGGTTCGTGAGGCGGGTTTCTTCCAGCGGGCGATATCCAGGGCGGGTTCAAAGATCGCCCTGAGACGGTAGTAGTCGACCTGCGGAATGGGGTCGTAGCGATGATTGTGGCATTGCGCACAGCCAACGGTGAGTCCCAGGATCGAGGTGGACACGACGTTGAGAGTTTCGGCGATGACCTGGTTGCGGTTTGCGTTGTTGTTGGCGCCGGCGGTCCCGTCCGGTGCGGTTCTCAGGAAGCCGGTGGCCGTCAGCAATTGCACCTGTTCGGGCGAGAGATTCTTGTACGGGGGGGAGACCAGTTCATCTCCGGCGAGTTGTTCCACTAGAAACTGGTTCCAGGGCTGGTTGGCGTTGTGCGCATCGATGACCCAGTCACGAAAACGCCACGCCCATTTTCGCTGTGGGTCGGTGTTGGTGACTCCTTCGCTGTCGGCGTACCCGGCCGCGTCCAGCCAGTGCCGTCCCCAGCGTTCGCCATAGTGCGGATTGGCCAACAGTCGCTCGATCAGCCGTTCCCAGGCCCCGGGTGCGGTGTCGTCCAGGAATCGTTGCTGCTGAACCAGGGTGGGGGGCATGCCGAGCAGGTCGAAAGTTGCCCGTCGCAACAGCGTCAATTTCTTCGCACTTGGAGCGAGCGCGTGACCTGCGGCTTCCAGCCGGGCCTGCACGAAGCGGTCCAGCGGGTTGCGGATTTCGAGGGTCTGTTGCACGCGTGGCGGTTTTGGTTGCTGGATCGGCTGGAAGGCCCAGAACTCGAGATCAAGCGGGGTGAACTGGAATCCTCGTCCCAGTGTCTTGGGCTCGGGCCTGGCCGTTTTGGCTCCGGCGGCGATCCAGCGGCGGAGCACGTCGATCTGTTGGGGGGTCAGCTTCTTGCTGTCCTTCCCGGGCGGCATTTCGCCGGCGGCCACGCGCTGGATCAGTGTGCTCGACCCGGGTTTGCCCACCACGATCGCGGCGCCGGACTCCCCACCGGCAACCAGAAATCGCTTCAAACGCAGGTCCAGTCCTCCCTCGACTTTGTCTGTGTCACCGTGGCACTCAAAGCAGTGTGCTTTGAAAATCCCACGGACGTCCTGTTCAAACGTCAGTCCGGGCTCGGCGGCCGTAACGGCAGTCGCGGACAGTCCCAGCCAGAGGATGAAGATCGCGAGGTTTCGCATCGGGGCAACCGGGGGAGGAAATGGCTTGGGGCGGGGGCATGTCGGAGGGTGGGGATGACACGCATCGTCCGCGTCATCTGCAATGATTCTTGACTCCAGCCAGACCACAGGCAAGGTCAGTCACGTGGTACGGCGTTGCCCGGTTGAGTCGGCTTGGGTACACCTAGTGCAACACGATGGTCGTCTTCTTCGAAGACCGAGTCCCTGGAGCACCTGATGACCGGCCGCCTCTTCAAAGACACGCTTGGACAATGCCCTCGGTTGCCCGTTTGGCTGCTGCTGTGGACGGTGATGGTTTCGCCGGTCATTGGTGGTGATTGGCCCGGTTTCCTGGGACCGCAGCGGAATGGGATCAGCACCGAGACGGGGTTGCTGGACACGTTTCCAGCGACCGGTCCCAAGGTCGCCTGGCGGGTTTCCGGCGGGGTGGGGATGTCGGGTGTGGCCGTGGCCGATGGTCGGGTGGTGACGATGGTCGAGTCGGGAGCCAAGCAGCAGGTCTGGGCCCTGGACCTCGCCAGCGGCAAGTCATTGTGGAAGACCGACGTCGCGACCGCCTACCGCAACGGGATGGGCAACGGTGCCCGCGCGACCCCGACGATTGCCGGTGATCGAGTGGTCGTGTTCACCGGCGAGGGGCAACTGGTGGTGTTGGCCTCGAAGACCGGCAAGATCGCATGGCAGCGGGACGTTGTCACCTCGCTGAAGGGCCGCGTGGCCGATTACGGGATGGCCTGTTCGCCTCTGGTCGTCGGTGAACTGGTGATCGTGACGCCGGGTGCTCCACAGGCTGCGGTGGCCGCCTACAAGCTGGCCGATGGCACTCCGGCCTGGACGGCCGGCAGCGGTCCGGCCGGTTATTCCTCTCCGGCGGTACTCAGTGCTGGGGGCCGTCGCCAACTGGTGGCTTTTCTCGGTGACCAGGCCGTGGGACTGGATCCGATCCGGGGCACGTCGCTGTGGCGGTACCCGTACGTGACCGATTACGACTGCAACATCGCCACGCCGGTGGCCGTCAAGGGCCGCGTGTTTCTTTCCGCGGGCGAGAATCATGGCAGCGTGATGCTGGAGTTGAAGAAGTCCGGCACCGGGCTGGCCCCGTCGGTGACCTGGCAGTCCCAGGGACCTGGAGCGGTGATGCGTAACGAGTGGCAGACGTCGATCCTGCTGGGTGGGTACCTGTACGGGATGGACAATGTGGGCGGTGCCGGCCCGATCACTCATCTGGGTTGCCTGGACGCCGCCACCGGCAAGCTGGCCTGGAAACAAAAGCGGTTTGGCAAGGGGAACCTGATCGCCGCAGACGGCAAGCTGTGGATCAGCACGATGCGAGGCGAATTGGTCCTGGTGGCCGCGTCGCCGAAGGGATTCCGGGAACTGGCCCGGGCCGAGGTGATTGGTCCGACCCGCCAGGCTCCGTCGCTGGCACATGGCAAGTTGCTGCTGCGTGACGACGCCGAGATCCTCTGCCTGGATATCAGGAAGCCGGCGGCTCCGTCCGGTTCTGATCAGTAGGTCATCGAGAGGAAGCCCGGCCATGTCCGCTGAACTGCTCGAACGCGAGGAGTATGTCGAGCAGGCGTACTTCTTTCGGGCTTACCGGGAGCGTCTCGAGGAATCGGTGCCGTCACAGGAGATCCTGTCACAGCTCCGCGAGGAACTGCTCAGTAGCACACGGTTGCCGGTGGCGTTGGAGGTGCTCGAGGGGGAACTGCTGTTGCGGGGACAACTGGTGGATGGGATGCAGCATCTCAGCCACTATTTCACCCCGTTCCAGATTTTCGTGATCGGGCAGTCGGAAGACGAGAGGGCAAAATTCGACCAGTACACGGCCCTGCGTGTGCTCGAGCAGGAGGCCGTGTACCGCTCGGAGGCTCCCACGCCACAGGGGCTGTTTGTCTACCAATTCGAGGCGATCTCGCGCAACCACCTCGGGTACGACCATGGTCTCGTGGCCGTCGCCGCTGATCCGATTTACAACGAGGGATTTCGTGAATGGATCCTGCGGATTCGCGCCGAACTGGGGGCGATTGATTTCGCCGACATGATTTACGTCCGCAGTGAACAGATGGTTGTCGACCAGCGACGGCAGAGGGGAGTCGATGACTGGGAACCGAAATATCCGATCCTGTTTGGGGTCAGGGAGGGCCGCATCGCCCGGGCGAATCGCGGCAAGGATCCGCTCTACATGTTCGCCGCGCTCCAGCGACAGCTGCATTTCCCCCAGGTTCCGAGGATCCGCAAAGCCCGGGACGTGGAACTGGACCCGGTGCTGGAACGTCGATTGCTGACGATCGAAAAGAGACTGCAACTGGCAGAGTCGGAACTCAAGGGTGGCATCGACCTGTCAGAATTCTATGCCTCGTCGGATGACGAGGCGGTTCCTCCGGGGCCGGCGTCGTGATCACCTGCAGTGGCTCACAGGGGACGAGTCGCCAGGTGCGACGGGGGACGATGTTGGCCGGGAGGATGACCAGTTGATGTCTGGCGATGAGTTCGAGTTGTCCGGGCCAGAGATACTCGAGGGACACCTGTACGACTACCCGGCCTACTACGACCTGATCTTTGGCAGTGATTGTGCCGCGGAGGTGTCCTTCTTCGAGGACTGTTTCGAACACCTCGCCGGGCGAACGGTTCGGAGACTGTATGAACCGGCCTGTGGGACGGGACGGCTGCTGGTGCGTCTGGCCGGTCGTGGGTACGTCGTTGCGGGCAACGATCTGAATCCCCGGGCCGTGGATTACTGCAATGAACGATTCCAGCGGGCCGGTTGGGATCCCCCGGCGACCGTTGGTGACATGGCAGATTTTCGGCTGCGGCGGAAGGTGGACGCCGTTTTCAACACGATCAACAGTATCAGGCATCTCGACAGTGAGTCTGCCGCGCGGAGTCACCTGGGGTGCGTCGCCGAGGGGTTGGCCCGGGGAGGGCTGTACCTGCTGGGGTTGCACCTGACGCCCGGCAGCGGGCCACGAGATATGGGGGAAACGTGGTCGGCCCGGCGTGGTCACCTGGCCATCGTGTCGAACCTGCAGAGCGTTTCGATTGACCGTCGCCGGCGTGTCGAGAGATTCGAGATGACCTTCGACATCTACACCCCGACGCGTCACAGGCGAATCGCGGGGATCCTGAAGTACCGAACCTACACGCTGGCACAGATCCGGAGATTGGTGGCTTCGGTGCCGTCGCTGGAGTGGGTCGAGTCGTTCGATTTTTGTTACGACGTGGATCGACCAATCACGGTTGACGAGTCGACCGAAGACGTGGTGCTGGTGTTGCGGAAGCGTTGAGCCCCGGACCCGTCCATGCTGATTGACTGGTTCATGGAATGGATCATAAAATGAAGAGCGTGGCAGAACCTCGACGGGAGGCTGTCGCGCCCGCCTCCGGTTCCCTGTCCCGCCGGACACCGGATTCCATTTTCCCACCAGGTCTTATGCGTCTCATACCTCCCCTGGCGATTGTTTTGCTGTGCTCGTTGGACGCCGGTGCCGCCGACGTGGTGGTGCGTCCAGAACGGGTCGACTTGAATTCTCCGGAAGACTCGGTGCAGGTGCTGGTCGAGACTACCTCCGGAGGCCGGTTGTCTGACCGGACCCGGGAAGCCAAGTGGTCGATCGCCGATGCGGCGATTGCTCGGGTTGATGTCACCGGCATGGTGACACCGTTGGCCAACGGGCAAACCCGGCTCGTGATCAGCCTGGACGGCGACGAGCGTACGATACCAGTCCATGTTGGAGGCGTGATCGGGCCGCGACCGTTGTCCTTCCAGGAGGACGTGATTCCGATCCTGACCAAGGCCCGGTGCAATTCGGGAGGATGCCACGGCAAGGCCGAGGGCCAGAACGGGTTCAAGCTGAGTGTTTTCGGATTCGATCCGCAGGCCGACCACGACGCATTGACGAAGGAAAAACGGGGCGGGCGGGTCTCGCTGGCGGTGCCGGCTGGCAGCCTGCTGCTGACCAAGGGAGCCGCCGTGGTACCGCATGGTGGTGGACGCAAGCTGGAACCGGCCGGACGTCGTTACCAGAGATTGCGACGCTGGATTTCCGAGGGAGCCCGTTTCGACGTACCAGGACGGGTTTGTACGTCAATTCGCGTCGATCCGCCCCAGCGGCTGATGGGGGCACGACAGGACCAGCAATTGCGGGTGATTGCCACCGACGCGGAGGGCAACAACTGGTGCGTGACGGCAGAGGCCGAGTTTGAATCCAACAATGATGTGATCGCCACGGTCAACCGCCGTGGCCTGGTGGTCTCGACAGAGGTCCCCGGCGAAGCAGCGATCCTGGTCAGGTACATGGGGCAGGTGGCCGTCAGCCGGATCACCCGCCCTCAGCCGGGCGTTGTGTTCCAGCGGCCGCCCGAACACAACTTCATCGACAAACACGTGTGGGATCGGCTGGCCGAACTGGGTATCCCGCCGAGTCCGATTGCCGATGATGCGACGTTTCTCCGCCGGGCGCACCTGGACACGATCGGCACGTTGCCGACAGTGGCAGAGGCGCGGGCGTTCCTGGCTGACAAGAATCCCGACAAGCGGAACCGGGTCGTGGCGAAGTTGCTCGACCGCAGGGAATACGCCTTTTTCTGGGCGATGAAGTGGGCCGATGTGCTGCGGGTCGACAACGCGCAACTGAAGCCCGAGGCGACAGTGGCGATCACCCGTTGGCTGCGTCGCCAGATGGCCGAGAATGTTCCCTTTGACCGGTTTGCCCGTGAGATTTTGACCGTCCGGGGAAACACGCGATCGGAAACGCCCGCGGCGGTCTACTCGGTGATGAAATCTCCCGAGGACCTGGCTCGCTCGATGAGCCAACTGTTTCTGGGAGTGCGTATCGAGTGTGCCCAGTGCCATCATCACCCATTCGAGAAGTGGGGGCAGAAGGATTACTTCGCCCTGGCCGGATTCTTCACCGGGGTCAAGCGGGATGGACGAAGCGGAGGAAGCCAGAAGATCACCGACGGTCCCGGATCGGATCTCAAGCATCCCCGGAGTGGCCAACTGGTCCCCACGGCGGGACTGGGCAGTGCCCCGATCACCCTGAAGGATCCTCGGGACAGGAGGCGGGCGCTGTCGGACTGGATGACCGCCCCGGAGAATCCGTTCTTTGCCCGCACGATCGTCAACCGGCTGTGGGCGCACTACTTCGGCCGTGGCCTGGTCGAACCGATCGACGATCACCGGGCGACCAACCCGGCCTCCAACGAGAAATTGCTCGACGCCCTGGCCTCCGAATTCCGACGACAGAAGTACGATCTCAAGGCGTTGACTCGCACACTGCTGGCATCACGGACTTATCAACTGTCTTCGTCGACCCTGCCGGACAACGAACTCGACGACCAGAACTTCTCACACTCGACAAAGAAGGCGCTGTCGGCCGAGGTGCTGCTGGATGCGATCTGCCAGTCGACGGGTGTTCCCGAACAGTTCAACGGCTGGCCGACCGGCTCGCGTGCCATCGAGATCTGGGACAATCGTCTGCCGTCCTACTTTTTTGTCATCTTCGGCCGACCGCAACGCAACAGCGTTTGCGAATGCGAGCGTGGGAACGAGCCGAGCATCTCCCAGGCGCTGCACCTGATGAATTCGCCGGAGTCTTTCCAGAAAATCCGTCACCGGGACGGCCGGGCTGCCGGCCTGGCGGCCGCGAAGCTTTCCGACGAACAGGTGATCAACGAGTTGTTCCTGGCGACGTTGTCGCGCGTGGCCACCGATGGCGAACGGAAATTGCTACTGGCAGCCTTCCGGGAAAGTTCTGGCAATCGTCGTGAGGCGGTCGAGGACATTCTGTGGACGCTCTTGAACACCAAGGAGTTCCTGTACAATCACTAGGCCCGATGGGTCGATGACATAGACTGGTGGGAACACCGGTCAACAATCGAGTGAGGTGTGAGATGTTGAGTTTGTCGATGGGTCGAACGGATGGACGGTTCTGTGACGGTGTGTCGCGGCGCCAGATGTTGAGATTGGGTGGAACAGGCGCCCTGGGGGGGCTGTCGTTGCCTGGTCTGCTTGAACTCGAGGCGAAAGCCAAGTCGCCGCGGCGGCCGCAGGCCAAGTCGGTGATCATGATCTTCCTGGAGGGCGGTCCCAGCCATATCGACATGTGGGACCTCAAGCCACAGGCTCCCAAGGAGGTTCGCGGGACATTCCACCCGATTTCGACCAAGGTGCCCGGCATCCAGATCGGCAACATCCTGCCCAAGTGTGCCGAGATCACCGACAAGTTCACGATCCTGCGGTCCCACAGCCACCGTGACAACGGCCACCAGACCGGCCGACACTGGTGCCTGACCGGGCACCCGCCCACCTTCAACGATGGCCAGGCCACCGCCTCGCCCTGGAACGGCGTGTATCCGTCGATCGGTTCGATGGTCTCTCGCGAACTGGGCCTCGGCGGTTCCGTGCCTCCCTACATCTGCGTTCCCGAGCCGATGGGGCCCGGGGGTCCCGGCTTCTTCGGCGCCAAGTACTCACCATTCGTGATCGAGACCGATCCGGTACAGCCGGATTTCCAGGTCCGTGATCTGAACCTGGCGGCCGGCACCAGTCGTCGCCGCTTTGATCTTCGTCGTCGCCTGCTGTCCGGTGTCGAGCAACTCGCCGAGGGGCGTACCAGGCGTGGTCGCACGGCCTCGATGTCGACCTATTACGAGAAGGCTCTCGAGTTGATCACCTCGCCGGCCGCCCGCAAGGCGTTCGACATGAACTCCGAGAATCCCAAGGTTCGCGAGCGGTACGGGCTGACCTCGCTGGGCCAGTGCTGTCTGCTGGGTCGCCGACTGGTCGAGGCGGGGTGCCGATTTGTCGGCATCAGCCATGGAAGCTGGGACACGCATGTCGACAACTTCACCAGCCACGAGAAGGCTCTGGTCC
>CAWVUS010000056.1:0-20682 GCA_963933195.1 uncultured Planctomycetaceae bacterium | reverse complement strand
CGGTCAACGTATCTGCTCATTCCGAACGGGATGATTTCGTGACCTGGCACCCGCAAGGCCGCCGCTTGCTGTGGGTGGCCGAGAGAGACGGGCGTCACGACCTGGTCGAGCGTGCATGGCCGAAGAAAGAGCGAAGCCAAAGACGCTGAGCCGTTTGCGAGTACGGTGGGGACCTGGGAATCCCGGGCTCACTTCTTGGCGGCCGGCTTTTTGCTGTCCACGTCGGGCCACTCGATAGTTACCTCCGCGGTGAAGACACCGTTGGGATCACCTCGCTCCTTGAGCGTGGTGAACAGTGTGGCGAGGGTTCTTGGTACGACGCCCTCGTGCAACTTGAGTTTTCCGGACTGGATGCGGATCGGCTTGTCGAGGTCGAGCATCTTGTCGTCCAGGCGAATCGTGAGTCGTTTGACGGGACTGGTTTCGATGTTGATCGTCTGTCCTTTGCGGCTGGCGATCAGCGTCGATCGGCCCTTGCGATTCTGGGCGTCGACTGCGAGCCAGTAGAATCGCGAGTGGGTCACATCGTCCTGCCGCCAGACAATTCGTTCCGGGTGCAGATTGCGCCGGAACTTGGCCATCCAGGGGACAGCGGCGGCATCGAGCCGGTCCATCCAGTGCCCCTTGTTGGGGTAGATCTTGACCAGGTGAGGATATCCCTTGGGGTCGGCCTTGCGGAGTGCGTCAAGTTGTTGGCCCCACGAAGCGGCAACCTTGTTTCTGTTGTAGGCGCTGTCCCGGCCGCCCATGTGGATGGTGAAGCCGATGTTCCGCAACGAGTGAGGCGTCGAATCGTTGGGGTGTCCGGCCATCATTGCCGCAGCGGCCAGGCGGTCGGCCATCCGCGGGGCGACCTGGTAGACTCCGTCACCGCCGGCAGAGTAGCCCATCAGGTACACCCGGTCGGGATCAACATCTTCGAAGACAATGAGATTCTCGATCAGGCGATCGAACAGTGGGTCGATGTGACCCTGGTGCCAGAGGTTCCAGGTGTTGGTCGGGGCACGGGGGGCGAGATAGACACCCTCGGCGGGCTTGTAGAGTCGCTTCTGGTTGTTCCATTGTCCGTCGTTGACCGCCTTGGGTGTGCCACCACCGCCGTGGAGTGAGATGTAGAGGCTGCGACCGTTCTTGGGCTTTTTTCCATAGATGATGTAATGAAACGGCATCTTGTGGTTGCCGTGGGTGAGGACCCGAGCTTTCATTTCTGCCGCGCGTTCGGAGCGGATCATCTTCACGTGATCGGCCGACAGCAGGTTCCTGGCCTTGGCCGAGTCGGACTTGGTCAACGCGGCCTTTGCGAAGTCTTGCTTGGGCAGTGGTGGCCGTTTGTCGCGAGGCTGTTTGAGCCAGGTTGCGAGTGATTTCAGGGCAACAGCCGACACCGCTGCATCGGGTCCGGTCGGAATTGTCTTGCGGGGCAGGTAGCGGCTGGTCACGTTCACCGCATGGACAAAGGTGGCCTTTGGCAACCACACCATGGGGAACGAACGGCCTGTGGGCTTGTAACTGGTCGCAAAAATTGCGTGCTGCGGATGGTCGGCCAGGGCTTTGGAAGCTCGCCCGAGAAACCAGCCGCGGTCCAACTGGTTGCCGGTGGGTTCGGCGGCACCGGTGAAGTGCCAGCCGCCCTTGTGGTAGACCTCGATCCACGAGTGGTTTCCTGAACCGTCTGCCCAGAGGGGGGTGCCAACAAAACGAGCCGGGACGCCGACGGCACGACAGGCGTCGATCAACAGGACACTGAGACCCGTACAGCTTGCCAATCCGGATTCGATCGATTCGTAGGGGCTCTGGTCAGCCTTGGGACGACCGGTGGAGTACCGGACCTTGACCTTGCCAAAGATGGTCCGGTTGAGCAGCGTGGCTGCCTCGCCAGGGGTCTTGGCCTTTTCGACCACCGGGCCGAATCGCTTGTAAAAGTCTGCCCTCCAGTTGTCACGTCGCTCGTTAATGCTGGCATAGGGAAGCACGTCGTTGAAAAACACCGCTTCGGGGACCTGTTCGGTCCATGCCGAGTCTCGCCAGGCCTTGTATGCGTAGCGGGTTTGGTCGAGAAGAAACGTGGCTGTCAATGACTGCAGATCCTGTTCGGGCATGTAGGCCACAAGGAACCGCATACCCGGTTTCTGATCGGTGGGAGCCTGGTCGAGGGCTTTTTGGATCTCGGATCGATTCTTTCCGGCTTTGAGCAGCGACGCGGTGAGTTGTTTCTCGGAGACTTTTTCGGTGGCGGGCGCAGCCGTCAACAACGATGGTGCGAGTGTCAGAATGATTGCCGAGGACAGCCAGCGACGAGAAAGAGAGTGGCTCATTGTGGGCTCGTAAGGAATGCTGCGAGGAATTCGAACAGAGCCGTCGAGTCTACTTGGGTTGTTGGTTGGGTACCAGTTGTTACCGGTAGCGTGATGCAAAGCGGCTGTCAGTTGGTCACAATCGCCGTTGGCAACGTTGTGTACCTTTTGCCGGTCCACCGGTGGAACGTCCCGGGTAGTGAATTGGGAAGGTTGGTCGTGATGCGAAGCTCTTCAGTGATTCTGGCGTGGGCGATCGGGCTGTTGCTGATGGGAACAGGTTGGGCTGTTGAACCGATAAATCTTGGCGACCAACGCGAGTTGATGTTTGATGGCCATCTGTTCAGTTCAGTGCGTGGGTTGAGTTTCAGACAGCATCGCCCGGTGGAACGTGAGACATCACTGGATTTCTCTGCTCCCTGGGAGGGACGCCGACCTTTTGGTTTTTCGGTGACGGGATACGCAACCGTGCTGACCGAACCCGGACGGTTCCGTATGTACTACGCGTCGTGGTACGGGCATCGACTGAAGCCCGGTGATCCGGAGCAGCAGTTCACCGGTTATTGTGAAAGTCGTGACGGAATCGACTGGGTGCGGCCGAAACTTGGTCGCGTTGAATTCGACGGTGACAAGCAGAACAACATACTGCTTCAGGGTGGGCCGGTGTCGCACAATTTTGCACCGTTCATCGACACTCGTCCGGGCGTTCCGGCGGACGAAAAATACAAGGCGGTGGGGGGCAACGGCAAGGCGTACGTGTTTGGGTCCCCCGACGGGATCGAATGGCGAAAGCTTCGACAGACACCCATCCTGGACGGGACCGAGAAGGCGTTCGACCGTTACGGGGCAATCCACTGGGGCAACAACCCGGCGAATCCTCGGGCAATCCTCGACTCGCACAACCTCGCCTTCTGGGACGCCGCGCGGGGGCGGTATGTGTTCTTTTTTCGAGCGCATCTGCCGGCGTTGGATCGAGAGGGGCGTGAGGTCAAGGGGACGGTTCGCAGTGTGATGATGTGCACGTCAAAGGATTTTCGGAATTGGAGTGGCATCAAGCCAATTGACCTGGGCGTGCCCCGGCAAGCCTGGCGGACAGGGTTGTACACGACGTCACTGCAGCCATACCCACGGGCTCCCCAGATGCTGGTCGGGTTCCCGCTGTTGACGATTCCGCGACGCCCGTTGAAAGGCGGTAGCTTCGGGATGAGTGAAACCGGACTGATGTATAGCCGGGATGGTGAGCGGTTCACTCTGGCCGACGAGCCACTGATGCGGCCAGGCCGCGACATGCGGAATTGGACAAAACACGGCAACATGTTCGCCTGGGGTTTGACACAAACCGCCGATGACGAGTTGAGCATGTACTACCACCAGCACGATCACCAATCCACCATGCATCTGAAGCGTGCCACCATCCGGGTGGATGGATTCGTGTCGTTGCATGCCGGTCGTTATCCCGGTGGCGAAGCCATCAGTCGTCCACTGGTCTTCAGTGGTAAAGAGCTCGAGATCAACGTGGCAACCGGGGCCGGTGGGGGAGTCCGAGTGGGGCTGGTCGATGCTGTCACCGGGCAGGTGATACCCGGTCTGGAGGCCAGCGATGAGTTTTACGGAGACCAGGTGGCTCATGTGGTGCACTGGGGTGGTAAGAAGGATCTGTCGAAAATCGCGGGTCGATCAGTGAGGCTGAAGCTGACGCTGTATGACGCGGACCTCTACTCGCTGCGGTTTCGGCCGTGAATCGAGAAGTCGGCGGTGACCCACTCCGGGATGGCGAGTGACACGGGGCCAGGATGGATTTGTTCGAACTGCTGTTGTTGGCTGTCGTGCAGGGAGTGACGGAGTTTCTGCCGGTCAGTTCGTCGGGGCACCTCGTGTTGTTGGGGGTGTTGCTGGGGGGCGATTCGGTTTCAGGGGCAAACCTGGCCGACAGTTCTTTGGCACTCCACGTGGGGACACTCGTCGCGATCGTGGTGTTTTACGGTCCGGAGTTGTGGCGGTTGGGCACGACGGATCGCCGGCAACTGGGTTTGCTGTTGGTCGGCAGTCTGCCGGTGGCGGCAGTCGGTATTCCGTTGAAGTTGACCGGCTGGAACGAATCGTTGCAAAATCCGCGTTTGGTCGCGACGTTGCTAATCGTTACCGGCTTGGTGTTGTTGCTGGGCCGGCACTGCAGGGATGAGCAGCCTGAAGGGCGGTTGACGGTGCGCATGGCCCTGTGGATTGGACTGGTGCAGGCGGTGGCCATCCTGCCGGGACTGTCTCGCAGCGGGCTGACAATCACCGCGGGGTTGGTTGCGGGATTGTCGTCACGCGAGGCGGCCCGTTTCAGTTTTCTACTGGCCATACCAGCAATCGGTGGGGCGGGCCTGTTGCAGGTTGTTGAATTGGTGGAAGACGGTAGCGGTTCGTTGGGAGTTCCGTTGTGGCAGTTGGGCGTTGCAACCCTGGTGGCTGCGGTGGTCGGATGGTTGTCGTTGGCCGCACTGGTCGCGGTTCTCGGTCGTGGCCGACTGGCGTGGTTTGCCGTATGGTGTGTGCCCTGTGGTTTGGGAATGTTGGCCTACACGCTGGCAACAATGTGAGCGAGAGTTGCGAGATGGTGACGATTCGATTGCCCGAGGGTCTGGCAAAGTACTGCGACGGGCAGCGGACCGTGGAGTTGGCGGGGACTTCGGTTTCCGGTGCGCTCGACGAACTGGTCGAACGATTCCCCGCCGTCGGATCGCGACTGATGGAAGAGGATGGCAGGGTTCGGGGGCACCTGATGGTGTTGTGCAACGACCGGGCGGTCGCCGCGGACACCATGGCGACCCGAAACCTGGTCGCAGGTGACGAGTTGGCGGTGCTGTTCCTGGCCGGTGGTGGCTGCTAAACGGGCAGCGAACCGATGTCGGTGTCTTCCAGCATCTGGTCGAAGATTGCGGTCACCCGTCCCTGGAGTTCGGAGAAGAACTCGCTGGTGACAAAGTGAGGCAGTTCGATGTTGGGGTACTCCTGCAGAGCGTCGCCGGGAAGCGTGTAATCGTCGATTGTCATTCCCTGCAGTTTTTCGAGCCGGTAGCCCCGTAGAAACGTTCGGACGGTCATGTCACGCAACGAATCGGCAGTGACATCCAGGCCGGTCAATTCTGCGACGGCAGCAGCCACGGCCGGGGCACCGAGCCCCGCGAACTTGCAGATTCCGACCATGTCGTAGGGGAACTGCACGAGTCCGCGGTCGGGGTCAGTGATGGCACCAACCCAGTAGTCCATGCTGGTTTCGCCTTCGAAGAGCAGCAGCAAAAAGGTTCGCATGGACATGTGTCCGCCAGCCATCGCCCACGGGTATCCGGGGTTGGTCTGGGGCAGATAGGCCGGCAATTCCACGCCCTTGCAGTGCATGGCGTAGCCGGGCTCACTGAGTGCTTCACCCATCCGTAGCGCGCCGTGGCCGAGCAGGTCGTGCCGGCCCTCGGCAGCATCCGTGAGTGCGGTCAGGATACTCTGGAAGTCTCCATAACGCGGCCCGCCGGGGAGGGCCTGTCCGTCGTCGCCGTGGCGGCGGTTGTATTCCATGAGATAACTCAGGGAGACTCCGCAGGATATGGAGTCCATACCCAGTTCGTCGACAAGTTCCACGATCGTACAGGCCTGGTCAGCGTCGAAGATTCCGATGTTGCTGGCCAGAAGGTTGAGCGGCTCGTAGTCCAGCTTGGCCCGGAATTGCCCTGCCTTGCCATCGTCACCAATGTCATACACGTTCTTGTGGCACTTGATGCCACAGCGATAACACGATTCGTCCTTGATGACGAACTGACCACTTTCCTGGACCGTTTGGCGATGAAGGACAAAAGACGAATCGGTGCCTGTCGGATTGAAATTCATCTCCGGCAGTGCGTGTTTCTGGTTCAGTGGCACATAATTGGCCCAGGTGCCACCGAGTCGGTCCGTGGCGTTGTCGCGGAAGCGGGCGCTGCCGTCACCCTTGGCAACTTCCTTGTTGAGTTCCTTGAAACTGGGAGCGTCGGGGTCACGAACGTCGGCCGTGTCGGCGACTATGGCCAGCAGGTTCTTGGAACCCATGATGCTGCCCATGCCGCCGCGTCCGCAGAACCGAGGCTTGGGGTCACCACTCTTCAACTGGTTTTCGGTCGAAAGGGCGATCGCCGCGTACCGGACCGACTGGTAGTTTTCACCGGCCGGGCCGATCACCGCGAAGTGTGCGTTGTCGCCGAAACGCTGCTTGAGTGCCTGGATCTTGGCATTCACCCGGAGTCCGACCAGGTCCGTTGCATCCTCGAGTCGCATCGTGACGGGGCTGTCGGGGTCTTCTGACTCTCTGCCAATGTAGAGAATGACCGGGGTGTCGCTGCGTCCGGTGAAGGAAATCTCGTCGAGGTCCAGATAACGGAGCTTGGTTCCAAACTTGCCGCTGCCGGCTGACCACATGGCCGAGGGCTGTCCGGTGAGTGAACGCTTCAGGGGCGAATAGGCCAGGAAATATGTCCTGAGGCCGGTCATGGCGTTCGAGCCGGAGAGCACGCCCAGCGTCAGGAGCAGCGTGGCACTCGGGTCGTAGGCATCTTCGACCGGACAAGATTCCATCAGCTTGAAGCCGCGGGCGATACCCCCGAGGACATCTTCGAGGTCCTCGCACTGGTGGTTCTGGGAACCGATCTCGCCACTTCCAAGATCGACGCTGTAACGGGTATAGGCGTGGTCGGAGACGGTGGTGGTCGTCATGACGAGTCCTGGTTTGGAGGGGCCGTCCGGGTGTCTGCAGGCACGGTCGATCATCATATACACCGACCGTGCCACGATAACAACTCGTCATGGTGGTCGGCGTGGGATGATTCCCGAGGCGATGGCTGGTTACTTGCCTTTTTCGGCGGCCCGACGGTCGAAGCGATGGATGCCTCGTCCGTTGACCGTCTCGGTGGCGAAATACACTTCCCCGGATTCGTCTTCGCCAAAGGCCAGGACAGGCATCCGGTTTGACGGGATTCTGAAATTCTTTTCGACGCGTCCGGTTTTCTCGTTGATCTTCAAAGCCCAGATTTTTCCCGAGACAAAATCGGCGTAAAGATAATGGCCGCGAAGTTCTGGAAGCCGCTTGCCGCGATACACCAGGCCACCGGTGATTGATTTTCCGACCTGGTGGTCATACTCCCAGACAGGATCAATCGGGGGGTCGGCTGGTGGTTTGGGCGAGTTGCCAAAATTGAAGCTGGCCTCTTTGAGGCTCCAGCCGTAGTTGCCCCCCTTGCGGATGATGTTGACTTCTTCCCAAAGATCCTGTCCAACGTCACCGACCCACAAGTGGCCGGTTTTTCGATCGAACGAGAGCCTCCAAACATTTCGCAGACCATAGGCGAAGAGTTCCGGGCGGGCTCCCTTGCGGCCCAGGAAAGGATTGTCACGCGGGATCGCGTATTCCAGCCCCTTGTCCTTGTGGTCGACGTCAATTCGCAGGAGGCCTCCCAGGAGGTTGGACAGGTTCTGGGCTGACCGTTCGGGGTCGTTACGACCGCCACCGTCACCCATTCCAAGGTACAGGTAGCCGTCGGGGCCGAAGGCCATCGGGCCACCGTTGTGGTTGGCGAAAGGTTGTGGGATCGTCATCAAAACACGCTCGGAACTTGGGTCAGCACGATTGGGGTCGGTGCCGGTGACTCGGAATTCCGAAAGGATCGAGTCGTGCCCTTTTCGGGTGTGGGTGTAATAGATATAGAACTTTCCGTTGGTCTTGAATTTTGGGTGGAAACACAGACCCAGCATTCCCTCTTCGTTCTCGACCTTCCACTGCCGAACCCGGTCACTGATGTCCAGAAACAGGGATGTTTGTGTGGCGTCTGGAGTGGTTTTGAGAGTGTGGATGGTTCCTCCCTGTGTGCCGATGAACAGGCGTCCGCTTCCGTCGCGTGCGTGTTCGATCATCATTGGCCGCATGGGCTTGATCTTGCCTTTTTCGTCGACACCCTCCCAACCCTCCCATTTCAGTTTTGGGAATGCGTCGGCAACCTGCAGGGACAAGGTGCCGTCGATCGGATCAGGGACGGTCCCCGATTTGTCCAGGACACGGATCTTGATATTGCGATATGAGACCGCATTGCCGTGGTCCTGGAGGCAAATGTGGCCGGTCGTGGCTTTTCCAAATTCCTTGAAGCGGGAGAACTTGCTCTTCTTCACACGGGCGTCCCAGTCCTTGCTGCCCTTTTGGAAGTAGTAGTAGCTGATCCCGTTTATGGCCACTTCGCACTTGCTGGGGTGGATTCTCAGGTACACGTGATTCCATTGGCCGGCGGGGCGTGTGGCGTCGTCGACATCGGGGCTCTTGTAACCAACCTGGTTCTCAAAACGAATCGCCCAGGCGGGCTTCAGAGGTTTGTAGAGTTGGTAGAGCCAACCGGATTTTTGTGGGTCGTGGCCGTCGACGTTGTCCTGGACCTGGATCTCGGGGCCGCTGTGCCACGGGGCTCCGTGATCTTCGGTCACGTGGAACATGATTCCGCTGTTGCCCCCCTTTGAAATCTTGTACTCGAGGGACAGCTCGAAATTGGCGTACTTGTCCACCGTGACGATGTCGCCTGCACCACGCCCTGTCCGAGCCAGGCTTCCATCATGGATCTTCCAGCCGGTTCCGATGCCGGTTTTCCGGTAATTCCGCCATCCCTTGGTCGTTTTGCCGTCGAAAAGTAGCTTCCAACCACCGCGACGTTGGCTGTCGGTCAACTGGTTGGGCTGATGGCCAGCCAGGAGCGTCGAAGCGTGGCACGTGAGGATGATTCCGGTGAACAGGACTGCTGTGTGGAACCGCAGGGCGTTTGACGAACGCGAAATGTTGACGAACACGTTGGGATCCTGGTGAAGAATGTGTCGCGGTGAATCGGACTTGTCATCGTAATCGTTGGCCGTGTTGAATCCCACCGAGCCGGACAGAGGGCGCTGGACGGTAGCCACATTTGCGACCTGGGCAGCCAGGTTGGGTAGTGCGGATTACACCACCCACCGAGAATTGCAACCACCACAACAGACTACCCAGTCCCCCCAAGTTAGTCATTTGTTTGTTCACGATTAGGGTGGGAGATGTCGAAAATATGCATGTTGAAGGGCATGTCTGGTGCACCGGTTCTAATGCAAGCAGTGCCTGGGTCGATCATGACCGGGGTTTCTGCTCTGAGGAACGAAGGGGCTGCACCAGCAAACTCAGTTGTAATCGACATAGTCGAACGAAGAGGGAGTAAACGATGAATATGGGATCAATCAAGACGTTCGTTGCTGGCCTGACGCTGGTTTCGTTCAGCGTCATGCCGGCTTTTGCTGCAGGGCCTGAAGCTGGTCCAGTGAAGCAGGTTGGCCTGTTTGCCAAGAAGGCCGAAGACTGCGCGAAAGACGCGAAAAAAGTCGCCGACAAGAAGGCCGGCGATTCGAAGAAGAAGGCCGGTTGCGACAACGGTTGCGACGGCGACGGCAACGGCAATGGAGACTGTGATCTGCTGCAACGCGCGATGAACTCAACCGACCTGGGCAGCCGTTTGTCCGACGCCGGCCTGAGTGTCAGCGGTTTCCTGCAGATGGGATACCACAGTGACAGCAACGGGCTGTTCAACCAGCATCCCGATGACCTGAACATCAACCAGATGTATCTCGCCATCGAGAAGGCTGCCGATCCCGATGCCGATCTGGGTATTGGGTTCCGAGTCGACCTGGTCTACGGTGTTGATGCCGACGAACTGCAGTCGTTCGGAAACGGCGGAAACGGCTTCGACAACGATGCCGATTGGGATCATGGTATTTACGGCTGGGCGATGCCCCAGTTGTACGCCACGGTTGATCGTGACGACCTGAGTTTGAAGGTTGGTCACTTCTACGCCGGTCTCGGCCTGGAAAGTGCCAATCCGAATAACAACTTCTTCTACAGCCGTTCCAAGGCGATGTACAACAGCCAGCCGCGTACGCTGACCGGCGTGATGGCTGACTACAACATCACCGACGAACTGACGACCAGCTTTGGCTGGACCGCCGGTTGGGACACTGGTTTCGACCAGGGTAACGACGGGGACTCTTCCCAGGGCAGCACGTTGGTTTCGGCTGTGAGCTTTGAGCTTGTTGAGGACGAAGTTGCGGTGACCTACGCCGTGACGGTCGGTGACCTCGGAGCCCGGGGTGAAGGTTACGCACACAGTGTGTACGCCGAACTCGAAATCGAAGACGAGATCTACTACGGGATCGAGTCTGTCCTCGTCGAGACCAACAGTGGTTCGATGGGCCATTTCCACGATGTTGGAATCTCCCAGACCCTGAGTACCTCGATCACCGACACGTTGTCGGCTGGTACACGGATCGAATGGTGGAAGCGGAACGGCCAGTCGGAATACGACCTGACGTTCGGTTTGAACATCAAACCTCGCGATTGCATCGTGATTCGACCCGAGGTGCGGACCGACTGGGGTGCCCAGACGGCCACAGGCGAAGAGGACCAGTCGATCTTCGGTATCGACGTGATCCTGACCTACTAGGTCGAGTCGGCGAGAAAGTCTCGCCAACAGATTGCTGATACGGGACAGGCCCGGTCATTGTGACCGGGCCTGTTTCCATTTGACGCCAAAAGAAAATCCGGCAATGCTGCCTCATATGGATCGGCAAAACGGTGCCAGGAGAGTGCGACGGTGAGACGGTCAGTTGGGTTAGCGATGGTGATGGCGTGGTCGATCTGCGGCGCGTCCGTTGAGGGTGGTGGACCAACGGCTCGGGAAGTCTCCGCAGCCGGCACGACATACCGCAAAACTTGCCAGCATTGTCACTCGGTTCCGGATTTGAGATTCGAAACCGATAGAACGTGGTTGGAACAGGTGAAGCGGACCGCTTGAAGTGGCACCGCCCCCGAGGCCCGTGCGGCCTTGATAAAATTTCTGGCGTCGGGTGTGTTGAAACCTCCAAAGTCACTTCACCGCCCAGTGAAAGCCGCAGGAACCGGACGAGGCAAATTGCTGCCGACATTCAAACGCGGCGTTGTCCTGCTTCGCAATGGGCGTGGGGTTGTGTTTCGCGTCGGGTGGGAACCGATCACCAAAGCGGCCAAGGGGACGTCGTCGAGAATCTCAAAACATGTTAGTCCAAGCCCCCCCGGACGGGGGCCAGGTGGATTGACGGCAAGGTCACTCGAAGCGGGGGTATACACCCTCACGGGTTACCGCCTGATTCGTCGGGACAAACGCGGCGTGACGTGGTTCATCTCGACAACGGCTCCACGCGGGATTCGCGATCTCAAGGTCGTGGCCGGGAAGGAGGAGACGATGGAAATCGATCCCTCGATTGTTGTGGACTGTTCGGCTCGGCGCACGAAAATGGGCCTTAGGGTAACGGTCACAATCAGTGGCGAGATCGAGGCGGGGTTGTCCATCTATCGGAATGGGAGTCGGATTCCCATCGTGTATCGGGTTTTGGGGAAGCAGGGGCAAGTGGTCGCGACGGGCAAGATGGAATATGGTTGAGGTGGCGGTTTGACGGCTTCGTGCAAGCTGAAGGAAACCGAAAAACGGCTGGCCTCGAGGGTCGAGGTGGCTCCAGGCGGGTCGGCGTTCAGTGCAGTTCCGTTTGACGTGGTGGGTGAACAGTCGGTTCATTTGCCAACGGTCGAATGAACCGAATACGGCGAGCGTGGCACTGGTTGCCGCGACGACGGCGATTCGACACACTGAGGTCCTTGGCGGTGAAATTACAGTCGCTGGCGAATTGCTTTGGTCATGTGACCTGCGGGTCAATGGAAGTGTTGTCGGGGTAACCGGGATGGGACAGACGCTGGAATTGGGACGTCGAGTCGAGTTGCTGTCGATGGATCCGCATTGCCACGATATTTCACTGGGGCTGTATCGGCAGGAAACTGGGGGAAAGTGTGGTTACCTGATTCATACGTACCACACTCACGCGGACGCAAAACCGAGAGTCGAAGCGATCCGAAAAGGCCTTGTTGAAATGGCAGGGATGGTGGTGACGGGAGAGCAGTCGGAACTCGTGGCTTTTCCCTGCGGTGCGCGTCACGAGAAAGCCGTGAGACGGACGTTCCTGGAAGTTTGCAAAAATCCCAATTCCGAAATTGGGGATTCTCTGCCGTTGGTTCGCCCGGACAAAAAGGCTGGTTGCGAATTGACAATCCGGCTGGAAGGGGCCGGAACCTACCGGATGACTGCGCCGGATGGCGCAGAATTGGGGCCTCGTCGTTGTCAGGCCGTCGCACGGGGGTTTGCAAAATTGTGTGAGATGGTTGTCGACGAATCGGATCCCGTGATGGTGAGCTTTGACTGTGGCTGTGACCACGATGAACTGATGGGAAGCTTGTTTTTTCGGGCTCAGAACGTGCGTTCAGCGATGAAAGACGACGAGTTGTCCGCAGCACGCGGTACCCTGGCCGCACCAGGCAACCAGGATTGAAATCGGTGAGCGAGGTAGGCAGATGGTAAGCAGTCCTGGGGTGAACGGCGTCGCCGACATGACGAGCCGTGAGCGGGTGATGGCCGCGTTGGCAGGCCGACCGGTGGATCGTACGCCCGTTTGCAATCCAACGTCCGTTGCGACGGTCGAACTGATGGATCTTGTCGACGCTCATTTTCCCGACGCGAATCGAGATGGTGAGAAAATGGCCCGGCTGGCGGCCACCAGTTACACCGAGTTGGGTTTTGACAGCGTGATGCCGGTCTTCACAATTATCCAGGAGTCGTCGGCACTGGGGTGTGAGATTCAGTGGGAGGCGAAGGACAATTGGCCGACGGTCCGGATGTCGCGGCCAATCTGGAAGTCGGCCGACGACGTGACAATGCCTTCCGACTTCCTGAAACACCCGGATATCACCTGTGTGCTAGATGCGATCAGGCATTTGAAACGGGAATTCGGTGACGAGGTCGCAATTGTCGGGAAGACGATGGGCCCCTGGACACTCGGGTACCACGTGTTTGGTGTTGAGCCGTTTTTGTTGATGTCACTGGACGACCCTGGACAGACAAAACTGTGTCTGGAACGGATGAAGGAAATTACGATTGCCTTTGGACAAGCTCAAATTGATGCAGGGGCAGACGCTTTGACTCTGCCGGATCACGCAACCGGCGACCTGGTCAGTGGCGAGTACTACAGGGAGTTTCTGCGAGATCTGCACACCGAGTTGGTTGATGAAATCCCGATCCCTCTGATTTTGCACATCTGCGGGCGCACGGTTGATCGAATGGACTACATCGCACAGACCGGCTTGGCCGCGTTTCATTACGATTCGAAAAACGATCCGGCCGAATCGATGGAAATTGTTTCCGACCGCATTGCCCTGATTGGGAACATAAATAATCCTCAGACCTTGTACGCATGTGGGCCCGAGGAGGTTGCTGCAGAAGTGCTGCGGAACCTGGATGCGGGTGTACCCCTGGTTGGGCCGGAGTGTGCCATTCCCCTGCAAACAGCTATTGAGAACCTGAAAGAGATTCCACTGACCGTGAAACGGTGGCATGCGGATCGGGCGAATAACACGGCGGCGGAGGCCAGCGACCGATGAGCAGATTCTTGGAACGCGTGGCTTCTGGAGAATTGTTGATTTCCGACGGGGCCACCGGGACTTACCTTCAGGAAAACGGCCTGGAGCCGGGTGGGTGCCCCGAAGAATTCAACGTGAATCGCCCGGACGTTGTACGTGGTATGGCCGCGGCCTATTACGAGGCGGGTTCGGATATCGTCGAAACCAACTCATTCGGCGGCAGTCGATACATGCTTGCCAAATATGGTCACGGTGATCGGGTGGAGGAATTGAATCGGCGGGCTGGGGAATTGGCTCGCGAGGCGGCACCTGCGGATGGTTTTGTCCTGGGTTCGATAGGGCCAACCGGAGAGATCCTTGAGGAAAAAGGGGGCACTGCTGACGCGGATGAAATGTACGAAGTGTTCTGCGAGCAGGCCACCGGACTGGCTGCTGGTGGAGTGGACGCGGTGTGTGTCGAGACGATGAGCGATGTGACCGGTGAAATGACCTTGGCCATCCGGGCCGTCAAGGCCGCCACAGGACTGCCAGTGGTGGCCACGCTGTGCTACGACCGTGGGCCGAGGGGACTGTTCACGATGATGGGCGACACGCCGGAATCAACCGCGATGGCGTTGACGGAGGCCGGTGCGGACGTTGTCGGTTCCAATTGTGGCATAGCCATCGGAGACATGATCGAGGTCATCACGGCCATGCGCGGGGTGACGGATCTTCCGATCCTGACGCATATTAACGCCGGCCTTCCGAAAATCGTGTCCGGGGAAATTGTTTACCCCGATGAGCCGGAATTCATGGCCGAGCAAATGCGGCGAGTGGTTGCAGCGGGCGCGAATATCGTCGGAGGTTGTTGTGGTACAGGGCCGGCACACGTGCGGGCGTTCTCTTTACTCTTGCGGGACGAGGCGTCGTGAGGGAAAAGAGAGAGACGGCCCTTCTGGATTCACAGATCGACGATGCCTGAACTGACCGACATACCCAACGAATTCATCCGTGATGAACTCGATGAATTCGTTGAACGTGAGGATGAACGAACCGAGTTGATCGGTCTCTATGCGGCTGGCGATCCTCATTTGCTGGAAATCGCCGCCGCAATTATCAGCGGCCGCAACGAGGATGCCGATCGGTTGACTCGGGAGGCTTTGGCGTCGGGCACAGCCGCGCTGGAAGTGATGGATGATGGCTTGATAGCCGGAATGGCACTGGTGGGGATCAAGTTCCGCGAGAATTTCATTTTCGTGCCCGAGGTGTTGGCCTGTGCGCGGGCCATGAAAGCGGGGATGGTGCATATCGAGCCGATCCTCTCGGCCTCCGGGATCGAACCGCTTGCACGGGTGATCATGGGAACGGTCAAGGGTGACCTTCACGACATCGGAAAAAATCTGTGTATCATGTTGTTGCGTGGTGCCGGGTTCGAAGTGATCGACCTGGGTGTGGATACATCGGCTGACGAATTCATCGATGCGGTCGAAGAGCATTCCGCGTCATTGGTGGGGATGTCAGCTCTGTTGACGACCACGATGCCGAACATGGGACGGACAATTGAGGCGTTTATTGATGCGGATTTGCGAGATGACGTGAAGATCATGGTCGGGGGTGCGCCGGTGACCCCGGAATTTGCTGATGAAATGGGGGCAGACGCTTACGGCGACAATGCGGTTGAATGCGTGGAGGTTGCCAAGCGGTTGGCCGGCGTCGGCGGTTAGACGACGTGCGAGTGGACGGGCGAAGATGAGCGAGGGCATTGACAGGGACGCGGTGGAACAGCGTCGCGCCAGACTGACTCGGATTTTTGCCGACATCGTCGAACATGCGCAGGTGCAGTGCCTGTCGCGTTGCCCCTACCAAGACCGGCGAGATCTGTGCACGGCTCGATTTGGATGCCGAAACCAGGGCCCGCTGGATTCAGAGCACTCACTCCCCATTTGCCAGTGCGACGGAAAGTTGGATTACAGGGGAGCCTGGGAAGTCGCGGATCCGGAGGAAGTGCTCGAGCAGTGGCGATCCGAATCAAAACAAAACGTCGCCACTCCTGCTCCGGAAAAGACTGCCCGGCCGGGCGCATTTCACTGCGATGCCGAGGTGGGGCCGACACTTTTTGATCTTGCTGATACGCAGGAGGTGAGAATTGACAGTTCGTGTGGTCGGACTGGCAGTTGTCACGAGTGTGTCGTTGAAGTGTTGGCCGGAGAGGAACTCCTGGATGACGCTGGGAACGCCGAGAGGTTTCTGGAGGACGGTTTTCGCCTGGCATGTCAGGCGCGTGTCATCGCGTCGGGGAAGATCAGTGTGGCGCCCTTGCGGCGTGCCCCACATGTCCTGGTCGAACACGTCCGGAGTGACGTCGCACCACGGCCGTCGGTTTTTCGCCGTGGTGACGAGGTGGTCCGCGGTGATGATGTCATCGACAAGTGGCGGGGGCGTTTGATCGGTGTCGCCGTTGATGTTGGAACCACTACCGTCGCCACCGAATTAGTGGATCTGGAGACTGGTGGGTCTCTTTGTCGTGGCGGGTTCGAAAATCCCCAGCGTTTCGGTGGAAGCGACGTGATCAGTCGTGTGTCCTATGACGCGACTCATCAGGGCGAGTTGCATGGGACAATTGTCAAAGCGTTGAATAACGAAATCCAGGGACTGTGCGAACAGTCCGGTGTGAGTCGACACACGCTGTACGAGGTGTTGTTGGTTGGGAATTCGACGATGAGAGACCTGGTGTTTGGATTGGATATCCAAACAATCGGTCAACGTCCGTACAAATCCGTGACCGAACACGAATTCAACGCGGGATCCAGGTCCGGGACCGGCCTTGAGACTTCGGCGAGGCGACTGGGATTGCTGGCCAGTGCCTACGCCCGGGTGGTGTCTCCGCCTCTTGTGGCAAGTCACGTGGGCGCGGATATTGCCGCCGGTTTGGTCGCGTGTGATTTTGATCTTCGGACAGGAACGCGGGTGTTTCTCGATATTGGCACCAATACCGAGGTCGTTATTGCAACTCCCGATCGCATGGTGGCGGCATCATGTCCGGCGGGGCCAGCATTTGAAGGAGGGTTGGTTGAGTTCGGCCTTCCGGCGTGTGACGGGGCTATTGATTCCGTGAAAGCGGTTGGGAATGGGTTTCAGTACACGACACTTTCCGATTCGGAACCGGTGGGGATTTGCGGTTCGGGACTCGTCGATTTGCTGGCCGAACTCAAACGGACTTCGCAGATGACTCCGTTGGGTGTTTTTACCGCCGAGGGAAACCGTGCCAGGGAAGTCTCGGTGGTTGACGATCCGGGGATCACGCTATCGAGGATGGATGCCAGTCACCTGGCCCAGGCCAAGGCTGCAAGTTTTTGTGGTCAATTCATCCTGTTGCGGATGTTGGAAATTGACCCCGCGCGGGTCGATAACGTGTTCTTGGCCGGCGGTTTTGCGGATTCGATCGACATCGAGGCTGCGATTTCGATCGGATTTCTCGCGCCATTCCCCATCGACCGGGTCCGACGAATTGGAAATGCGGCCCTCGAGGGGGCGCGGCAATTGATTCTCGACACGCAAAGGGAGGAACGGGTCGCTCGCCTGGTGGAGGAGATTGAGCATGTTGAATTGGAGACGGCCGAGGACTTTTTTGAAGTGTTCACCGAGGCCTGCCAGTTCAAACCAATGCAGATGTAGCTGAACTTGGTCCCGGAACGAGGAAACGCTAGCATTCCCGGAATGCTCAGTTCCTCGGAAATCGAAAAATACATCCGCGACGGCTACGTGACTCCGGAGTTTCGACTTTCGGGGGAGCAGCTGAGTGCCATTCGCGAAGCACATGACCGGCTGGTGGCCGGACGCCCGGAGTTCGTTGACTACTGTTCGGCTGTCCTGGCATTCGATACGTGGTTTCTCAACGTGGCCAGGGCTCCCGAGATCGTGGAGATGGTGTGCGACGTCCTGGGCGACGACGTGGCCCTGTGGAATTCCAGTTTCTTTGCAAAGCCTTCGCGGGTGGGCACGCGGACACCGTGGCACCAGGATGGCGAATACTGGCCGATCGAACCGCTGGCCACGTGTACGGTGTGGATCGCAGTCGACGAGTCGACGACTCAGAACGGTTGTCTGCGAGTGATTCCGGGTTCTCACCGGTCCCGAAAATTGGCGCAACACAACCAGAACGACGCTGATGGCTTGAGCCTGAACCTGGAGCTGGATGCGGGGGAGTTTGACGAGAGCCAGGCAAAGGACATCGTTCTGGAACCCGGCCAGGTGTCATTGCACGATGTGTACCTGTTCCATGGTTCGGAGCCGAATCTTTCCGAACATCCACGAAGGGCGATGACACTCAGGTATATGCCCACGACGTCCGTGTATCGTCACGATGCGCCGACGCGGACCCAACAAAGCGGCCCACTGGCACTCTCGGAGCGCACGCTATACCTGATGCACGGAAAAGATCGTTCAGGCGACAACGACTTTCGGATGCGCCGATAATGCTCTCTGGAGTAGTTTCCAGCCGGGATTATTTGAGTTCGTGGTCGGCTGGTTTGATCCCTTTGACATAACTGCCAAAGCCAAAACGGGTGGGTTTGTAGGTTCCGACATAAGACACGTCGGACTTGGCAGAAATCTTGGACTCCATGCCAAGGCCCCAGTAGCAGCCGTTGACGAGCAGTCGGCGGAGTCCAGTGCTTTGGAGGTCGGTCGAAGCACCCATGGTTGTCGCCAATATCCTCGCCGTTTTTCCGGATTCGGTCTTGAACGCACGTGTCCAGACCAATGGCATCATGGGTTCATTCTTACGGCCCTCTACGGGTTTGGCGGAGGGTTTCATTCCGGCGAGAACCTGTCCGTGGACGATGACCTGGGAATCTGCCGGCAGTTTGCGGACTCCGTAAACGTCTGTGGGGCCCCAAATGTCGGTGACGCCCTTTAGTACGGGGTGCGTTTTGTACTTGGGGTTGACCACTCCACGTGTGCTCTCTCGACCGTGGTGACCGTGGTGGTTGAGCCACGTGTCACCCAACACCAGACCACCCCAGCCACCGCGCGGTGTACCGCTGTTGAAGGAGAGGGGCCGGTACTTGCTGTTTTTGTTTCGGCTGTAGTTGAACGCATGAGTCGCGGTTCGAAGCCCAATGATCGGTTTGCCACTGTGAGTGAACTTGACGATCCGGGCCATCTGTTCGTCGGGCAATTCGCGGAAGCGAAGGAACAAGACCATCAGATCGGCTGTGTCGAGGGCCTGGAGGCCGGGGATGTTCGTCTGGTGATCAGGTTTGATCACGCCAGTCTTTGGATCGATGGCAAACAGGACTGTGCATTTGAACCCGTGCCGTACCGAAAGGATTTTGGCAAGCATCGGCATGCCTTCTTCAGACCGATATTCGTCATCGCCGGTGACAAATACGATGTGTTTTCCCGCTCCCGCACCCTGGCCGCCCGGGTAGACGACCCATGGGTTGGATTCCGCAAAGATTGACGAGGTCATCAGGCAGGTCAACAGGCAGGCGGACAGCAGATCACGGGATCGCATCGTCAGGTCTCCGGGACGGTCTATCGACAAGGAAAGTGAGCCGCGTTAATGCACACGGACTTCGAGACGAAGATAACGCCGCGACGTTCAACGGGGCAAGGGGCTGCGGCGAATCCTCAATGCAGTCGCCTCAAGGCGTGCCGCGATATCCGGATGCTTGATGGCGAGGTTGGTCGTTTCGGAAGGGTCGGCCTTCAGGTCGGCCAGGAAGTACGGTTTGGTGAACGGGCGTCCCCTGGGCTGTTGGCGGCCGCCAGATCCATTGCCAAGTACAAGTTTCCAACGGCCGTCACGGATGGCGAACATCCCGGCCACCGAATGATGGATCACTGGTGGCCGCTGACCGGTTGTCTCGGTTCCGGTGAGTTGCCCCAGAAAACTGTAACTGTCCGGAGCCGCCATCTTTGGCAAAGGCTTGTCGATCAGTTGGGCAAATGTGGCGAAGAGATCCGTCAGGCACATGGTCGTGTGGTTTTTACTGCCTGGTGAAATGTGGCCCGGCCATCGGGCAAAAAATGGCACTCGGTGTCCGGCCTCCCAGATGTCCGCTTTTGTGCCGCGCAGGTGCAGGTTGGGCCGATGGCGGTCCGTTCGGAAAGCCTGAATCGTTTCGTCATCCACGTGGTCGCGGGCGTCGTCGTCGTCGCGAAGGTGCATGAACGAACCGTTGTCACTCGTGTAAATCACGAGCGTGTTCTTGCTGAATTGGTGACGGTCGATGGCCGCAAGGATGGTACCGACGGTGTCGTCCACCTGGACGATGAAGTCGCCATACGGCCCCAGTTTCGTCCGGCCCCGGAATCGCGGGTGCGGCAAAACCGGTTTGTGAGGGGCCGTGAGTGGAAAATAAAGGAAGAACGGTGTCTGCGGTTCACCGGCCCGCTCTGCCAGGAAACTGACGACCTGTTCTTTGAGATGATCCAGGCAGTCTGCCATGACCAGGTCGCGGCCACGCGGACCACGACGGAGAAACCCGGGAAACTTGACCGCAGGTTGTAGGACCGGGGCGGAAGAGGTGATCCGTGTGTTGTGGATATAGACGTAGGGGGGAAAGTCGAGTGAAGCAGGGATGACCAGGGAGTCCTGGAATCCGCGGCGGTTGGGGCCGTTGAGAATTGGCTTTGTGAAATCGAGCCGTGGAGGGACGGCGCCGCGGCGTTTTTTCTTATTCTTGTCCGGGGCAGGTTTGGCGTTTGGTAATCGTGTGAAGTCGAGCCCGAGATGCCACTTGCCATAAATCGCCGTGTGGTACCCGTGTGTCTTCAGAAACGAGGCCACCGTGGGACGGTCCGGCTCAATCAACGGTGTGCCATAACCGTTGAGGACTCCGGATTTCAATCGGCTGCGCCAACAGTAGCGGCCTGTGAGCAGTCCGTAACGAGTGGGGGTGCAGA
>CAWVUS010000055.1:0-20717 GCA_963933195.1 uncultured Planctomycetaceae bacterium | reverse complement strand
TCGGTCGCAGACTATACCCCGAACGACCACAACAACCCAACCACGTTTTGCCGGTCCCCCCCCCGCATCGTGTTCAGCCCCCCCTGGGATGGCCCAGTCCAACCACATAAGCAGTTGCAGAACAGACTTCTGGCAACAGTCTGCCTGTCGCGAAAAAATCGAATCCCTCCACGCGCCATTTCTAACACCTTTTGTTGTTTTTAATATCCAATCGTCCTAGAATCAGCAGACGCAATGGGCCGGTTCATACGGCTCGTTCGAGGGATCAAAACAATGCAGACACGCTTGGACACCCAGGACCGCGAATGCCTGGACTGGCTACGGCGCCATGAGAATGGGTCGATCCGCGAACTCTGCAAGGATTTTTCCGTCACGACAACGGCAATCCGTCAGCGACTGACGCGGCTGATGGAGCAGGGATTGATCACTCGCACGACGGTGCCACCCGAGGGCCGCGGTCGACCGCGCCACGTCTACCGGATCACCGAAAATGGCCTGAAGAACTTGGGCAACAACTACGGCGACCTGGCTCGAATCCTCTGGAATGAGGTGAAGCAAATCGACAACGATGCGGCCAGGCAACAGGTCATCGCGGGCATCCGATCGGCACTGGTCACCCACTACTCGGCGCAGGTCGGGGACGGAAGCATCACCGAGAGATTCACTCGGCTGGCCCAATCGATGATCGATGGTGGCTATGACGTTGAACTGGATGAGCGAAACGGACTCCCGATTCTCCGCGAGAAGAACTGTCCGTATCCCGACCTGGCCAGTTGCGACCCAGAAATTTGCAATCTCGAACAGGATGTCTTTTCCGAGGTGCTCGGGACACCGCTGGAATTGACCACCTGCTGGCGTGACGGTGAGGACTGCTGCGAATTCGAGCCACGATCGGGGCAATTGCAAGCCAGCGAGGTCCTGCTAAAGTGAGCGGCTTCGGGTAAAGATTGAGTTTTCCCATACCAGGCCTGATTGACAAACAATTCAAAGCGAGATGAGGCAGAGGGACCGATGACGTGGATTGAAGGACGTTTCGAAGAGAACGTTGTTGTCTCGTCGCTCGAACAGGCAATGAACTGGGCCAAGGAGTCCAGCATCTGGCCGATGACCTTCGGCCTGGCCTGTTGTGCAATCGAGATGATGGCAACCGGGGCCAGCCGTTACGACCTGGACCGATTCGGAGCCGGCGCCTTCCGCGCCAGCCCCCGCCAGGCCGACCTGATGATTGTCGCCGGCACGGTGACATTCAAGATGGCCAGCCGTGTCCGTCGTCTCTACGAACAGATGCCCGACCCCAAGTATGTGATCGCCATGGGGGCCTGCACCGTCGGTGGCGGCCCGTACTTCAAGTGGGGCTATCACGTCGTCAAGGGTGTTGACTTGGTCGTGCCCGTCGATGTGTACGTGCCCGGTTGTCCTCCGCGGCCCGAGGCTCTGCTCGAGGGTGTGATGCGAATCCAGGACAAGATCAAGAGCCGTCGCCTGGCCAAGCAATCGGGCACCTCGGGACTGTTCCGCACGGGCGACAAAATCAGCGACGAATTGCCGATTCCACACCACACCGGCTACGCAGCCGACCCCGAACCTCTCCAGGTCTAACCTCCTCTAAAGATATCCGACAATGTCCAGCGTTCTCTCGATCACTGATCTGCACGTCTCAGTCGGCGAAACCCCGATCCTCCAGGGTGTGAACCTCGAGATCTCCTCGGGCGAAATCCATGCATTGATGGGCCCCAACGGTTCGGGCAAAAGCACCCTGGCGTATGCCCTGGCCGGCCATCCGCTGTACCAGATCACCGGTGGACAGGCGACGATCGACGGTGACGACCTGTTGGAAATGGACGCCAATCAACGTGCCCGACGAGGCGTGTTCCTGGCCTTCCAGTACCCGGTCACAATCCCCGGCGTGAAGGTTGCCGACTTCCTCCGTCACGCGGTCTCCAACGTCCGCAACCCCGACCGCAAGGAGGGCGAGGGGTTGATCCCGATGCGAGAGTTTCGCACGGAACTGCGCGACCAAATGGACGAACTGGGACTCGATCCAGAATTCGCTCGCCGCTACCTCAACGACGGGTTTTCCGGCGGTGAGAAGAAGCGAATGGAAATCCTGCAACTGGCCATGCTCAAACCCCGCTTCGCCCTGCTGGATGAAACCGACAGTGGGCTCGACAGTGATGCGGTGAGAATCGTCAGCGAGGGACTGGCACGGCTGGCCGGTCCTGAAATGGGCGTGTTGATCATCACTCACCACGAACGACTGCTGGAGTTCAATCAACCACACTACACCCACGTGATGCTTGCCGGCCGCATCGCCGAAACCGGCGACGCCACTCTGGCTCACGATCTACACGCAAACGGCTACGCCACTGTTCGAGAACGTCATCCGGAAATGGCGGCTCTTGAAGAACACGAGGACACTCAGGCCACGGCGACCAATTCCTGATCCTCCCGACGTTACTCAACTGAAATCAACTCGCACGAACGAGATATCCATGGCCACTGACGCCAAGTCACACGTCGCGATCGGCGATTACCAGTACGGGTTTCACGATCCAACCGACGAATACGTTTTCACCTCCCGCAAGGGCCTCGACGCCGAGATCGTTACCCAGATCTCGGAGATGAAGAAGGAGCCGGACTGGATGCGCCAGTTTCGGCTCGATTCGCTGGCTGTGTTTGACTCCAAGCCGATGCCCGACTGGGGTGGAGCATTGCACGAGTTGGATTTCCAGGACATTTTTTACTACGTCCGCGCGTCCGAGGGCCAGGAAAAGAGTTGGGATGACGTGCCCGACGACATCCGCAAGACCTACGACCGCCTGGGCATCCCCGAGGCCGAGAAGAAGTACCTGGCGGGTGTGAAAGCACAGTATGAATCGGAAGTGGTGTACGGCAGCCTGCAGGAGGACCTGGCAGACCAGGGCGTGCTCTTCACGGACACGGACACGGCACTCCACGAGCACCCCGAGTTGTTCCGTGAGTACTTCGCGTCGATCATTCCTCCCTCGGACAATAAGTTCGCGGCACTCAATTCGGCCGTCTGGTCGGGCGGATCGTTCATCTACGTCCCGCCGGGCGTGAACATCGAGTTCCCCCTCCAGGCCTACTTCCGGATCAATTCCGAGAACATGGGCCAGTTCGAACGGACGTTGATCATCGTCGACGAGGGGGCCAGCGTTCACTATGTCGAGGGCTGCACGGCTCCGACATATTCCAGCGAAAGCCTGCATTCGGCCGTGGTCGAAATCGTCGTCAAACGAGGCGGCCGGTGTCGTTACACGACGATCCAGAACTGGTCCAACAACGTCTACAACCTGGTCACCAAGCGAGCGATGGCCTACGGCGACTCACTGATGGAATGGGTCGATGGCAACCTGGGTTCGAAGCTGACCATGAAGTATCCGGCCGTGTACCTGATGGAGCCCGGCGCTCGTGGCGAGACGCTCTCGATCGCGTTCGCCGGTGACGGCCAGCACCAGGACGCCGGCGCCAAGATGGTCCACTGTGCCCCGAACACTTCCAGCCGGATCATCTCCAAGAGTATCTCCAAGGCCGGAGGCCGCTCGAGCTACCGGGGACTCGTGAAGGTCAACAACAACGCCACCGGCTGCAAGAGCAACGTCATCTGCGACGCCCTGATTCTTGACCCGGAAAGCCGCAGCGACACCTACCCGTACATCGAGATCGACGAAGACGACGTCGTGATCGAACACGAGGCGAGCGTGTCCAAGATCGCTGAAGAGCAGTTGTTCTACCTGATGAGCCGTGGGATGTCTGAGGCCGAAGCGTCTTCGATGATCGTCACGGGATTCATCGAGCCATTGGTCAAGGAATTGCCGATGGAGTACGCGGTCGAAATGAATCGGCTGATCGAATTGCAGATGGAGGGGTCGGTTGGCTGAGGCCGACCGGCGACGAACGGCCTCCAAGACACGACGATCACGATCCGATGAGCACACCCTCCTCCACCGCGTCCCCATCCACGTCTTTTGACCAGGACGCATTCGAAGCCTTTCTCGCCACGCGAGATGAACCCTCGTGGGTCAGTACCAGGCGACGCGAGGCGTTTGCCGCCTACACCGAGATGCTCTCGGTGCCGTTGGACGAGGAGGAATGGAAACGAGTCGAGTTGCGGGCGTTTCGTCCCGACACGTTCACGTTGCAACCTCCGGGCGAACAACCCCCGTCCCTGACAACGCTCATGCAAGACCGGGCCGAGTTTGCCGGGGCGGTCGTCCGTGTCGACGGACACGCCACCGACGAAACTCTCGATGAGAATCTCGCCGCACAGGGCGTCCGATTCGGAGACCTGGCTCGGCTGGTTCGTGAGGAACCCGACTTGCTCGAGCCACACCTGTTGACTCGTGGCGTCGCACCTGCCACCGACCGCTTCTCGGCCTGGCATTCGGCCTTTTGGACCGGGGGCACGGTGCTTTATGTCCCATCCGGAGTCGAAATTTCCATCCCGCTCTACAGCCTGATTGGCCTGGCCACCGACGGAGCCGCCGACTTCAGCCACACGCTTGTCGTACTCGAAGACGGTGCCCACGCCACGCTGCTGGAAGAAACCACCTCGGCGGATCCGACCCACCGCGGAGCACATGTCGGGGCGGTCGAGTTGCTGCTGGGACGTGGCGCCGGGCTGCAATACGTCCAGTTGCAGAATTGGAACGAATCGACCTGGCACATTGCACACCAGGTCGGACGCGTCGAATCCGACGCCCAACTGCAATGGACCGTCGGGGGACTCGGCAGCCGCCTGGCCCATATCCACCAGGATGTCCGACTCGACGGTCGAGGTGCCCATGCCGAAGTCAACGGGCTCACCTTCGCGACCGGAAAACAGCGAATGAGCTACTACACCCAGCAGGCCCACCACGCTCCCGACACCACCAGTGACCTGTTGTACCGCAATGTCCTCAGAGACACGTCTCGAGTCGTCTGGCGAGGAATGATCGGTGTTGATGTCGAAGCACAACGCACCGACGGGTACCAGCGTAACGACGCGCTCATGCTCTCGCCCGACGCCCGGATTGACGCGATTCCAGGACTCGAAATCGAAGCCGACGACGTGCGGTGCACTCATGGAGCCACCGCCGGACAGGTTGACGCCGAGCAGGTTTTTTACCTGATGTGCCGTGGGCTCTCCCGGTACGAAGCGATGCACATGATCGTGCACGGATTTTTCCAGGTTGTCTCGGACCGCATACCTGTCGAACTGGTTCGCGACACGCTAGACAGTGCCGTCGAACGGAAACTCGGCATCGGTGATTGACCCGACCAGCCCGCCCGATTGACTCACGGAACCTCCCGATGCCCGACTGGACCACGCTCGCGTCGACCGACGAATTGCAACCCGGTGATCGCAAGGCCGACTTCATCGATGATGAGCCAGTGTTGCTGGTTCGGATCGATGACAATTACTTCTGCATCGCCGACGCCTGTTCTCACGACGGGCAACCGCTGGGCGACGGCCCCATCACTGGGGAAGACATCACCTGTTCACGGCACGGGGCCCGCTTCAGCCTGGCCACTGGTGATGCCCTGTGTATGCCGGCCACCGAACCAGTTGCCACCTACGCGATCCGAATCGCCGATGGCCAGGTGCAGGCTCGACTGGGCGGCACCGATGACGTGGCCACCACCAGCAATGATCCCCCACCTGCCAAAACCGACGACGATGCCGACACCACCGACAACGCCACACCGGCCCCAGTGGCGGATTCTCCCGAACCGGACGTCGACTCGTCCACCACCGGTGACGATGGCATCCAGGCGTCCGCAATGCTCGAGGCGTTGCGGGAAGTCATCGACCCGGAGTTGATGGTCAACATCGTCGACCTGGGCCTCATCTATGACGTCCGACAGGACGGGGATGACGTGGTTTCGGTCGACATGACACTGACGAGTCCCGCCTGTCCCGCTGGACCACAACTGGTCCAGCAATCCAAGATGGCGCTGGAACGACTCGAGGGAATCGCCGAGGCGAACATCAACCTGGTGATGACGCCACCCTGGACGCCCGAGCGAATGACAGACGACGCCCGGGACAAGCTGGGAATTTTCTAGGCCACGACCCCCGTCGGCCACCCGTCGCCAGCACAGTCGACACCCTCGTGGCAACACAAGTCGGCTGACGCGGACCACCCGGAGCGGTCGCCCGGGAACCAATCCAACCGGCTGGCCAAAAGACGGTGGTCGTTCGGTTTGCCAAAGCGACCGCGCCAACATAGGATATCGCCCGTCATCAACATTCCACGTCACCGCGACCTGTCGGGGTCGCCTTCGAGTCGAGACGCCAGGTGTCACGCCGGACCACTCTCTCCTGGAAAACCTCCCAGCGGCTGACGCCAGCCAAACTGTCCACGACACTCGAGTCGGATTCGACACCCGGACAAACCGAAGTTCCCGCCGTCCGCTTCTCGGCCAACGGCCTGACCACACTCCGCTGGGACCTGTTGCAGGACGTCGGAGGATGCCACGACCAAGGAATCAACTCCATCGGACTGTGGCGTCCCAAGGTCCTGGAGTTCGGCGAAGAGCGAGCAATCGAGTTGCTCAATGGCACTTCGCTGGATGTCTCGTCAGTCTCCTGGATCGGCGGCTTCACCGGCACCAACGGTCACGGTTTCCGCGACTCGATCTGGGACGCCAAAGAAGCCATTCGCTTTGCAGGGAGAGTGGGAGCCGAGTCCGTGGTGGTCCTCAGTGGCAGCCGAGGTTCTCACACGCTCAACCACGCCCGTCGACTGTTGCTCGAGGCTCTCAGGGAACTCGCGGATGACGCCGAAGCTGCCGGGGTCGACCTGGCCTTGCAGCCAATGCACCCGATGTTTGCCTCCGACTGGACCTTCCTCAAGAGTCTTGACGAAGCGGTCGACATCCTGGCAATGACCGGCCACCAGCGAGTCAAATTGGCCTTCGACACCTATCACCTCTGGCAGGAACCCGACCTGCTGACCCGTCTGCCCGAACTGGTCCCCCTGCTCGGGATCGTGCAGGTCTCGGACTGGCGAGAACCAACCCGGTCTCGGCAGGATCGCCTGGTACCGGGTGACGGGGTCATCCCTCTCGCCGAGATTTTCGAGAGCCTGATTCGCGGCGGTTACCAGGGACATTTCGACCTGCAGGTGTGGTCCGATGACACCTGGAACGAGGATTACCTGGAATTGCTTCGCCGTGCCCGCGAACAATTCGAGTCGCTTTTGCCCCGGTTGCCCACCGCGGCCGAGTGATCCCTCGACCGATCCGGCACTTCGCGTCCGTGCCGTCACCGGCCCAGGGAAACACGACAGGCTCCACGGTCGCACCCGGCCCGTTTCGGGACGAACTAGAAATTGCTTCACTGCCGCTACTGGTCGACAGTCGTGTGAACGACGGCTAGCATGGCCGCGGTGACTGCCATGTCCATTCCGACTGCCCCCACTCCATCCGACTGTCCCACCCCCCTGTCCTGGCAGCAGGTGCTGAACTCGGTCGAGGACCAATCGGAAACGTGGGAAATCAGCGGAGACCGGGGACGAATCCAGGGCCGGTCGATCGGGTCCGGCCCCGCCCTGGTATTTCTCAATCCATTGCTGGGCAACTGGCAGATGATGGCGTTGGCAGCCTGGCTTTTGCGAGACGAATTTCAGTGCATACTCTTTGACGATTCCAGCCTGCTCGAACCGCGCCCCCGGATCGCTCCGGGCACCGTCGACGATCTCGTCTCAGATCTGTGGTGCGTCTGCAAACAATGTTGTGATGGACCGGCGGTCCTGGTCGGAACCGGCCTGGGCAGTGCAGTGGGGCTGGCAGCGCTGGCCGAACACGACAACCGAATCGCCGCAGCCGTCCTGCAAGGCCCTCTGGTGGAAACTCGGCTGACGGCCCCGGAAAGATGTCTCACCCGAATCGGAAGTCACCTGCCTGGCCGGCTGTCTCAACTGCCCGGTTTCCGCAGCCTGATGGTCCACAATCACCAGCCCTGGTTCCCCCCCTTTGACCAGTCACGGCTGGCGTTTGCCGTCGACAACACCGGCAGTCTGCCGCTGCGAATCGCCGCCCGGCGAGCCCGGCGACTCGATCAACTCGATCTGCGAGGCTGCCTCGACCGGTTGGCCACCAGCGATCAACCCTGTCCTCCGGTTTTGTTGATCGTCCCCGAATCACTCCACGACGAATCACTCTCCAGCCAGAGCACGGCGGTGCAGGAGATCCTGTCACACGTGTCGACCGCCAGTGTCGAACCTCTCGCGGGATGTGGACCTCTGGGCTGCTTGACCCACCCTCATCGACTGGCAAAACTGGTGAGAACGTTTCTCCACGAGTCGAACTCGAATCGGCTCCCGCCGATGTCATCCCCCGGCAGTTGACCAGCATGTCCACCGAGAACACCTCCCCGCCGGATTCGACAGACGTATCCGGCGATGCTCCTGAATCGCTCGACGTGATCGCCGTCGGAGCACACCCTGATGATGTCGAGATCGGCTGTGGCGGCACCCTGGCGAGGCTGGTCCAGCAGGGTTATCACGTCGGCATTGTCGATCTGACCGACGGAGAACCGACCCCTGGCAGCCCATCTCCGGATGTGCGTTTGGCCGAAGCTGCCGAGGCGGCCAGAATCCTGGGCGTTTACCGGCTGGTGCTGCCCTTTCCCAATCGCCGACTGTTCGACGGCTTTGAAGTCCGAGTTGAACTGGCCAAGGTCTTTCGCCGCTTTCGCCCAAGAATCGTCATCGGACTGGGAGGACCAACTCCAATGGCCTCCCCCGACCACGCCGAAGCCGCCCGGATCATCGACGCCGCCGTTTTCTACTCGAGATTGACGAAATGGGATGAAACGTTCGATGAACTGCCACCGCACACCATCGAGCAGCAGGCCTGGTACTCTCTGGCGTTCGCCTCGCTGGAGGCTCCGACCGATCCAGCCCGGTTTGTCATGGATATTTCCGAGACACTCGAGTTAAAATTGCAGTCGATTCGAGCCTACAAGACCCAGTTTCCCCCAGAAAAAGACCGTGTCTTTCGCCTTGTGGAAGGCCGCGCGGCACTTCACGGAGCGATCGCTGGTTTCCAGGCAGGCGAGTTGCTCACGGGAGCTCGTCCGCTGGGAGTTCAGGACCTCGTCAAGTCTCTGTGCCTCGACCCATCCTGACTGAACCGTCACGTTTTCATTCGCCCCCCCAGCAACGACACCAGCCATGGCACGGGTTCACGTCGGCAGCCTCAGCATTACCGGAAACTTCCGGAGCAACAACGAGGATCGATTGGCTGTTGACCCCGACGGTCGCTTTTTCCTCGTTGCTGACGGCATGGGAGGACAATCGGCTGGCGAGCAAGCCAGCGAGATGGCGATTGAGTTGATCGGCAAGGAACTCGGCAAAGAACTCGACTTCGAAGAAATCTCCTCCGAGACAGTGATCGAGACAATCGACCGGGTGGTCACCTCGGCCAACACCGAGATCCTCGCCCTGGCGCAGTTGGAACCCCGGTTCCACAACATGGGCACAACGGTCGTCTTTGTGATCGCGGCCGGCGGAAAATTCTATGCCGGCGGAATCGGCGACAGCCGTGTTTATCGGCTCCGGAATGGCGACTTTGAACAGCTCACCACCGACCATTCGCTGACCCAGGCGCTACTCGACGCAAAGACCATTAGCCCCGAAGAGGCCATCACCCACCGTTACCGCAACGTGCTGTACCGCTACATGGGTTCAAAAGAGGGCGGGGAAGGCACCTCGCCTGAAGTCTTCGAACCGGCCGAGGGAGACCGCTTCCTGCTCTGCTCGGACGGGGTCACCGATGGAGTCGACGACCTGACGTTGACCGGGATACTCAACGCGGGCGACGACCCGCAACAGATCGCCGAAGCGATTGTCGCAGCCGCTCTCGAGGGCGGTTCCAAGGACAACATCACCGCCATCGTCCTCCGGCTGGACTGACCCCCGCCGACCGGACACCGCAGGATCCCTGCAACCGGTACAATCCCCGCCAGCAGCCAGGTCGCCGCGACCAAAAACCTTCTGACACCGGTGCAACGGGTGCAGGCGTGGGTTAGACTGAGAAGATGGAGAGTGTGGGAAATCTTTCCCGATTGTAATGAAGTCCTTGTCACCGATCAGTTCGTGACGAGAAACCTGTCATGCTGAGGAAATCGAGAATGTACCGTTTCGCCTCGCTGAACGTCGCAGTGCTGCTGTCCCTGGCCCTCGTGACATCTGCTCACGCCCAGGCACCGTCGACGTCCAGCAAAACTTCCGCCGCCACGAAGAAGGCAGCACCGCGTCCTGATTTCCCGCCGCATGCGTTGGTCCTCAAGGACTACGAGAAGGTTGTCAGTGCGACCGACGTCAGCCGAACACTCTTCACCGTCTACCGGCGAAACAAGGACCAGCAGGTGTATGCCGAGCTTCCCGCTGGTGTCGGCCCCTCGCAAAAGTTCTACATCGCGTTGACGGTTTCCAGCGGCGAGCGGTTCGCCGGACTGCAGGCCGGAGAGATGTACGTTTACTTCCGCCGCTACAACAAGAGCCTGGCACTGATCGAACCAAACATCGGTGTTCGCAGCACCGGCGACCGACACAGCAAGGCGAGTGTCCCGCGGATTTTCACCGACAGGGTGGTGATGGAAATTCCGATCGTCACCATCGGCCCATCGGGAGGTCCGGTGATTGACATGGACGCACTTCTCGTCGGAGGTGCTTCGCGGTTCTTCGGAAGTTCCGCCCGTTCGACCACGCCGCGGCTGTTCTCGATCACCAAGTGCAAGGCGTTTCGCGACAACATCGAACTCGCCTTTGAGTTGCCCACCTCCGGTGGACGGCTCAAGACGCTCCACTACTCGATCAGCAAGATGGGTGCTTCGCCCGGATACCGGCCGCGCAAAGCCGACGAGCGAGTGGGGTACTTCACCACCACGTACCGCGATCTTGGCAAGTACCGCGACGACGAGGTCCAGGTCCGCTACATCAACCGCTGGCACCTGGAGAAAGATGACCCGTCACTGAAAATCAGCCCTCCCAAGAACCCGATCACGTTCTACATCGAGCACACCACCCCGGTGAGATACCGTCGCTGGGTGAAACGCGGAGTGCTGTATTGGAACAAGGCGTTCGAGAACGTGGGAATCTCCGACGCGATCCGCGTCGAATTCCAGAACGCGCGGACCGGACGACACATGGAGAAGGATCCCGAGGATGTGCGATGGAACTTCATCCGCTGGCTCAACAATGACGTTGGCACCGCGATCGGGCCCAGCCGGGTCAACCCGCTGACCGGTGAAATTCTCGATGCCGATATCATTCTCACCGATGGCTGGATCCGCCACTACTGGATGCAGTTCAACGAGTTGCTGCCGCAAACGGCCATGCAGGGCATGAGCCCCGAAACACTGGCCTGGCTCGCACGACATCCCAACTGGGATCCTCGCATCCGCCTGGCTGCACCGGGTCAACGAGCCGAAGTCAGCCGACGGGTCGCCCGTAAGGCAATGGCCCCGTACGCCGGGCATCCACTGGCACAGGTCGACAACCGGTTCATCGGTGATGACGTGTTTGATGGACTCGTCGGACGCACCAGCCAAGTCAACGGACTTTGCCTGGCCGCCCAGGGAAAAGCATTTGACCTGGCGCTGATGAAAATGCACCTCGACATCCTTGCCACGCTCGACGATGACGACGACGAGAAAAAGAAGGACGACGCGAAGAAGGACGACGCGAAGAAGGACGACGCGAAGAAGGACGACGCGAAGAAAGCCGACGCGAAGAAAGCCGATCCGAAGAAGAAGCCAATGGCTGCCAAGAAGCCGACCACGATGATTGACGGCATCCCCGAGTGGTTTGTTGGCCCGTTGCTCGCCGAATTGGTCGGCCACGAAGTTGGTCACACCCTCGGACTGCGACACAACTTCAAATCCAGCAGCATCTACTCGCTGGAGGAAATCAACAACGGATCGCTGAAGGGCAAAAAGCCGTTCGCCGGCTCGGTGATGGACTACATCCCGATCAACATGAATTCTCGAGTGAAGAAGAACGCCCAGACGGGCGATCACACGATGATCGATATTGGTCCCTACGACATGTGGGCCATCGAGTACGGCTACACCTTCTCGAGTGACCTGAAGAAGATTCTCGCGAGGGTCGCCGAGCCACAACTGGCCTACGCGACCGACGAGGACACCGGCGGCCCGGATCCCCTGGCTCGCCGTTACGACTTCAGCAAAAACCCGTTGGACTACGCCAAGGCACAATTGGAACTGGTCCAATACCACCGTGGTCGCCTGCTGGAGAAGTTCGTCAAGGCTGGTGACAGTTGGGCAAAAGCCCGTCGTGGTTACGAACTGACACTGTCGCTGCAGATGCGGTCGGTGAGCATGATGGCCAACTGGATTGGCGGAGCTCACGTCAACCGCGACCGCAAGGGTGACAAGAACGGCCGGGCACCGCTCTCGGTCGTTCCCGCCAACTCGCAACGAGACGCGCTGAAGTTCGTCATCGAGTCGACCTTCCGCGACAAATCCTACGGTCTTTCGACCGAACTGCTCCGTCACATGACCGTCGACAAGTGGATCGACGGAGCCAATGGGTTCGCTCGGGCCATGAACAGTGAACCGGCCTGGCCGGTCCACGATCGGATCATCGGTATTCAGGCCTCGACCCTGACGATGCTGATGAACCCCACCACTCTGACGCGGACCTACGACAACGAATTTCGCGTGCCGGCCAACCAGGCAGCACTCACGCTGCCCGAGTTGCTCAAGGCACTCAGCACTGAAATCTGGTCCGAGCTCAATCAGAAGCCCGTCGAGGGAGCCACGGCTCGTAAGCCGCTGATCTCCAGTCTGCGGCGAAACCTGCAACAGGAGCACATCGACCGTCTGATCACGCTCAGTCTCCCCGGCAATGGTTCGGGTGCTGCCTTCAAGGCTGTCGCCCTACTGGCCCGCCAGGAACTGGTCGAAATCCGGGACCGTGTCGCCAAGACGTCCAAGGACTGGGGCAACAAGGCGGACCCGTACACCCGAGCCCACCTCGGACGGGTTGAGGACCAGGTCACCAAGGTCCTGGATGCTCAAGTGATCTACAACGCCAAGGACATCGGCGGTGGATCGTCCAGGCCCCTGCTGTTCCTGCAGCCCTCTGGCTCGCCAGCGGGTTCTCAGGCACGACCGTAACCAGCACCAGTCGTCATCGGAATGCCCTCGAACCGGCAAAGTGGTGCCTTTCCCGTCTCTCTGGCGATCGCCCTGGGCACGGCGTCGGCACTGGCCGGGGGTGTGCTGTGGCTGACTGATTGGCCACTCGGCGTTCCCGGCGAATGGACCTGGACACGGATCGTCCACGCTCCGGACTCCCGCTGGGACAGCTTCCTGGGAATCGTGCAGGCGGCCTTGACCGTCGGTGGAGTGGTCCTGGTGGCGTGGTTGGGCGGGCGTTTTTTTTCTCGACGACAGCAATCCAATCGACGATCACAACTGGCCCGGGCTGCCGGGCTACTCGTGTTGGTCGCGACCGGATTTCTTGGGACACAGTTGCTCCAGCAAAGCCTCCCGCCGGGCTACGGGATCGGACGAACCCCCTGGGTCCTCTACTACCCCGGTAGTTCGGGATACTATTTCGAAGCCCGCCAGGTCACTTCGCTGGACGATTTTCGTCAACGCTACCTGGAAATGCTTGATGACCCGGATGCCAGTCGACGGACACTGCATCTGGGAACTCACCCCCCTGGCCTGTTCCTGGTTCACCTCGCGGTACGCGAGGCCTGCAGGAACTTTCCCGACATCCAGCAGACGGTGCTGTCCTGGCAGCCGCGGAGAGTCCGGGAGGCTCAGGCGACGATCCTGGAAGGAGGCCGCCCAATTCCTCCGCTGGACAACGCCGCCCTGTGGCTGGCCGCCCTCCTGACACAACTCTGCGTCGTCGTCACCGTCATCCCGATCTACCGCCTGGTCCGGATTGACAATCCGCCCGAAGTGGCATGGCGTGCCGCATCGCTGTGGCTGCTCGTGCCAGCCGTGTCCGTGTTCCTGCCCAAGTCCGACTGTCTCTACCCGCTGGTGGCCACCACGTCGCTGTGGTTGTGGTGGTCGGCAATCCGGAGCGGTCACTGGTGGAGGGCGACCCTGGCCGGCGTCCTGGCCTGGACCGGCCTGTGTCTCAGCCTCGCGTTCCTCCCGGTCCTGGCACTGGCCGCCGCCCTGGCAGCCTGGATGACCTGGCACGGCCGGTTCAGTCATCGCCAACTCACAACCTGGGCTCTCGCTTCACTGGCGGGACTCACACTCCCCACGCTCGCCAGTTGGATCATGCTGGATTTCAATCTGCCTGAAATCTGGTGGTCCAACCTCGCCAACCACGCAGCGTTCTACGACCAGCCACAACACCCCCGCAGCTATCTCCCCTGGCTTGGCGTCAACATGCTTGAACTCGCACTGGCCATCGGCATCCCGCTGGCCGGCCTGGCGGCCGCCGGCCTGGCCACGAGTTGCCACCGGGCCCAACCCGAGAAATCCGGTCCGGCATGGACCTGCCTGGCCGTCTGGGGCCTGCTGTGGCTGTCCGGAAAGAACATGGGCGAGGCAGGTCGGCTGTGGCTGTTCCTGATGCCGTGGGCCTGCTGGCTGGCCGCCCCAGCCCTCGAGAAACTCCGCGGCCGCGATTGGATCCTGTTGTTGGCGCTGCAGGGGGCCTTGGCCATCGCCGTCATCCACCGTGTCAGTGGATTCGACCTGGCCGGGGGATGATCAACGCTCCCCCTGCCCTACTGGGCGCTCATCACATCCGGTCGCAACCGCTGGGCGTCACGGAGATACACGTGAACGATCTCCGACTGGGGTTTTGTCGTGTTGACGTGCAGCAGGACCCGGATGCAACGCGGCATGCTACCGGGCACCGGGATCTCCGATGCACACAGCAACGGCACCTGGTGCATTCCCAGTTCACGGGCCGCCTCGGCCGGAAACGTTGAACTCAAATCCGACGTGGTCGTGAAGATGGCGGAAACGACCTCGTCGAAATCTTCCAGTTGATTGACCGACAGAATCGCTTCCAGCAACTCGCCGGTGGCCGACAGAACCTGGCCGGCCTCGTCGGCATCAACCGTCGTCGCCCCACGGATCCCTCGAACCGCCGTCATCTCAACAACTCCAGTTCCCTCGTTTCCAAGTCACACCACCAACCCGGTACGTGCTGAATAGAGTCTAACAGCCACTCGGTGCGCCGCCCACCACGTTCGCAGAGTCCACCCGCAGATGGATCTCCCGGTAACCGGGATTGATTCTTGACATCCTTCTCGGGTACAACTCCACGTGATAATCGGGCGGAGGACCGCCCCGAGACGAGTCTCGCCACCATTGGAGTCGGAAAGGACGCCGCTCCGTGTCGCTCTCCCCCTTCCCTGTTCACCAGTTGGCCCGACAAATCGGCGCCACCCTCGAAGGTGACCCGGCCCGGCCGATTCACTCGGTCAGCCGCCTCGCCAAGGCCACTCCGCAGCAGGTGAGTTTCCTGACCGCGGGGGCCTCCGCGGCCGACATTTCCAGCAGCCAGGCCGGTGCACTGGTCGTTGACGAATCTCGATTGGACACCGCCCGCGATCAGTTGCCCGATGCGGTCCTGCTGATCGTCGACGATGCACAGGCTGCATTTCTCGATGTCCTGTCGATCTTCCATCCGGATCCCATACGAGCCGAGATCGGAATTTCTCCAACCGCCTGCGTGGGGGCATCGCTGACAATCGGCGAGACGTCGAATATCCACCCGGGAGCCACCGTCGGCAATCGCACCACCATTGGCGAGCGCTGTGACATTCATCCCGGGGCGGTCATCGGCGACGACTGTCAACTCGGGGATGACGTCGTGATCCACCCAGGCACCGCGATCTACGCCAGAACCGTCATCGGCGACAGGGTCACAATCCACGCCAACGCGGTGATCGGGGCAGACGGATTCGGGTACCGATTTGAATCAACCGACGAGTTGCCGGCCGGACAGTTTCTCAAGATCAATCACTATGGCAGTGTCACAATTGAAAACGATGTCGAGATCGGTGCTGGCGCGACAATCGACCGTGGCATGATCGATGCCACGGTGATCGGCTGTGGCACCAAGATCGACAACCAGGTCATGGTTGGCCACAACTGTTCGATCGGCCCCCACAACGTATTCGCATCACAGGTCGGAGTCGGTGGCAGTACGTCAACGGGAGCCTACGTGAGGTGTGGCGGCCAGGTTGGAATCTCTGATCACCTCACGATCGGCGACGGTGCTGCAATCGCTGCCAAGGCAGCCGTGGCCCGTGATATCCCCGCCGGTGAAACGCAACTCGGTTATCCCGCCGGCCCCGAATCCGAACAACTCCGTATCCTGATCGCACAAAAACGACTCCCCGATCTGATCAAAACCGTCAAGACACTGCTGAAACGCATCGACCGACTCGAAACCCAACTCTCCGATGCAACCGAAGATGCCCAGGACTCCGGCCCCTCATCCCAGAGCAGTCCACGCGCGGCATGATCCCCGACTCTCCTTCGACTGAACTCGTGGTTGCACCGCCGCCAGAAAGTGGCTGGGTTGGGCTGGTGGCCGGGGCTGGTCGTTTCCCAATTGCATTTGCCCGGGCCGCCCAACAACAGGGACTGAAGGTCTACGGACTTGGCGTCCAGGGCATGGTCTCTGACGAACTGGCCGATTCGTGCGACAGGTTCGCCACGGCCGGACTCGCGAGACTCGGCCGAGCCATCAAGTTGCTCAACCGCGCCGGAATCCGCGATGTGGTGATGGCCGGCAAGATCGAAAAAGTGGAATTGTTCAAGCCGGCGAGGTGGCTCAGGCTACTGCCTGACTGGCGGACCCTCCACATGTGGTTCCGCTACGCCACCGCCAACAAGTCCGACGATACGATTCTGCTGGCCATCATCCGAGAATTCGGCCGTGACGGCATCCGCTTCCACTCGGCACTCGACTACTGTCCGGAGCTACTCGTGAATCACGGATTTCTCACGCGCCGAAAGCCCTCGACCGCACAATGGCGCGACATCAAGTTCGGATGGGACATCGCCAAGGATATCGGGCGACTGGACATCGGCCAGACAGTCGTTGTCAACGACACCGCGGTCATCGCAGTCGAGGCAATCGAGGGAACCGACCAGGCAATCCGCCGTGCCGGAACCCTGTGTCGTCGAGGTGGATTCACCGTCGTCAAGGTGGCCAAGCCACAACAGGATCGACGATTCGATGTCCCCACCATCGGGCTGGACACGGTGCAGACAATGTACGAGGCGGGAGGACGCGTGCTGGCCATCGAGAGCCAGCAGACGATCCTGCTCGATGCCGACGAGGCCATCTCGCTGGCCGACCGACTCGGCATCGCCATCGTTGCACTCAACGCCGACGAACTGCAGTTGCGGGTTGCATCCTGAGCCCAAGCGAGACGGCCGCCCCTAAACTTCCGGCAACGGAAACTCGTCCAGGTTCTCCGAGGATGAGGAGCTCTCCGGGAGAGATTCCATCGCGGCGTCGGCGATTCCCACCTCGGGCACCAGCGGCATCACCTCGGTTCGATCGGCGGGCAGGACCTCCCCGTCCAGACCGGCGTCGGCACCGAACTGGACCTGGAACTTCAAGCTGGCAAAGGACAACTCGTCGCCGGGCAACAGTGCCCCGCGGCTGACGCGTTGACCATTGACCAGCGTGCCATTGGTGCTTCCCAGGTCACGCACCAGCAACAGTCCATCGGTCTTGATGATCAGGCAATGCAACTTTGACACGTTGCCACGATCCAGGATCACATCACAGATCCCTTCCTTGCGCCCCACGACGTTGATGTCGTTCTTGAGCGGAACGCTGACCTGCCCGTCCAGGGAAACGAGACGTGCTTGCATATCTGAATGACTCTCCTACTGATCAATTCTCAACCACCAGTGACGCAAGTCAAGTTCCCATCTAAAGATCGGCTCTCATGCACAGCGCCGAGGACAGTTCTTGACGATAATCTGAGGGGCTGCTAGCGTTGACTGCTTGATCTCATGACCTCCTCAGCAGGCTCTTGACCCATGGCGGATGCGTCCAAATACGTCTATTTCTTCGGTGGTGGAGAGGCCGACGGCTCGGCCAAGATGAAAAACTCCCTCGGCGGAAAGGGAGCCAACCTCGCCGAAATGACCCGAATCGGTGTCCAAGTGCCGGCCGGATTCACGATTCCGACCGAAGTCTGCAACCACTACAGTGACACCGATGGCGGTTACCCCGAGGGCCTCCGTGAGCAGGTGGCCGCGGCGCTGAAGCAGGTCGAAGAAGTGATGGGTGCAGAACTGGGTTCTGAAACCAATCCCCTGCTCGTCTCCTGCCGTTCCGGAGCCCGGGAATCCATGCCGGGCATGATGGACACCGTCTTGAACATTGGGCTCAACGAGCGATCGGTCCAGGCTCTCGCCAAACACTCCGGCAACGCGACATTCGCCTGGGACAGCTACCGACGTTTCGTCCAGATGTTCGGCGACGTCGTCCTGGAGGTCAGGGCCCGTGAAGACGAACATCACGACCCGTTCGAAGCGTTGCTCGACGCCAAGAAAGTGGCTGCGGGCGTCAAATACGACTCGGAACTCTCTGCCGAGCAGTTGCAGGAACTCGTCGCCGAGTTCAAGGCCGAAGTCAAACAGCGAACCGGGAAGGACTTCCCGGACGAACCGATCGACCAGATCTGGGCAGCCATCGGTGCCGTGTTTGGCAGTTGGAATAACGACCGTGCCATCGTCTACCGCCGTGACTATGGCATCCCCCACAGCTGGGGAACCGCCTGCAACGTCCAGGCCATGGTCTTTGGCAATCTCGGGGATGACTGTGCCACTGGCGTCGGACTCACCCGGGACTGCTCGATGGGAAGCCCCGGCTTCAACGGCGACTACCTGATCAACGCCCAGGGCGAAGACGTGGTGGCCGGCATTCGAACGCCGAAGCGGATCGAGACGTCACTGAAAGACGAAATGCCAGAGGTCTACGAACAGCTCGAGACAATCGGCAAGACACTCGAAAACCACTACCAGGAAGTGCAGGACATCGAGTTCACAGTGCAGAAGGGTCGCGTGTGGCTCCTGCAGACACGCAACGCAAAACGAACCGGATTCGCCGCCGTGCGGATCGCCGTCGACCTGGTCAACGAGGGGCTGATCACTCCTGAGCAGGCCCTGGAAAAGCGACGGATTCCCGCCGACGACCTGGACCAGCTGCTGCAGCCAATCTTTGACCCCGATGGCAAGGCCGAGGCCCAAAAGGACGGACGGCTCCTGACCAAGGGAATCAATGCCGGTCCCGGTGCTGCCACCGGACGCATCTGCCTGACGGCTGAAGAGGCCGAACGACTCTACAATCTTGACCCCACCGACCCGCTGATCCTGGTTCGTCGCGAGACCAGTCCCGAGGACCTCCGCGGCATGCGCGTGGCCCAGGGCATCCTCACGGCGTTCGGTGGAGCCAGTTCGCACGCCGCACTCGTCAGTCGGCAGATGGGCAAAACCTGTATCGTCGGCTGCAACGAGTTGAACGTTGACTACGTCGCAGGCACCGTCTCGGTGGGCGACACCGTGTTGAACGTGGGCGACTGGATCAGCATCGACGGGTTCACTGGCGAAGTCTTCACCGGACAGGTGACGACTAAGACCAGCGAGATCGTCGACGTGCTGATCAAGAAGACTCTGCCACCCGAAGATTCTGAAGCCTTCCAGAGATACGCTCAGCTGATGGAATGGGTTGATCAGTACCGGACAATGGGTGTTCGTACCAACGCCGACCAACCCGACCAGGCCGTCGAAGCAGTGTCATTCGGGGCAGAGGGAATCGGGCTGTGCCGTACCGAGCACATGTTCTTCAGCCATCTCGACGAAATTCGTGAGATGATCCTGGCCCGTGATCCCCAGACGCGCCAGGAAGCCGTCAACAAGCTGTTGCCGTTCCAGCAGGAAGATTTCTCGGGACTGTTCCGCGCGATGCAGGGACGGCCCGTCACCATCCGGCTACTCGACCCACCGCTCCACGAATTCCTCTCCGCACGACATCTCGAAGAACAACCCGACCTCGCCGAAGCACTCTCTGCGCAACTGGGAATATCGGTCGCGGAAGTCCGATCGCGAACCGCTGAATTGCACGAAGAGAATCCGATGCTCGGACACCGTGGTTGCCGACTGGGAATCGTCTTTCCCGAGATCACCGCGATGCAGGCCCGGGCGATCATGCAGGCGGCTGTCGAAGTCCAGGCCGAGGGAATTGAGGTGAATCCCGAGGTGATGGTGCCGCTGGTCGGATTCCAGGCCGAAATTGAGAACCAGTCGGCCATCGTCCGCAACGCAGCTGATGAAGTCTTCGCCGAGACCGGGACGACCATCGACTACCAGATCGGAACGATGATCGAAGTGCCACGCGCGGCTCTCCGCAGCGACGAGATCGCCGAAAATGCCGAGTTCTTTAGCTTCGGTACCAACGACCTGACGCAGACCTGCCTGGGAATGAGCCGCGACGATTACGGCGGCTTCATTGGCCACTACCGTGAAAACGACATCGTGCCCTTCGACCCGTTCCAGTCGATCGACCAGGGTGGCGTCGGCCGCTTGATCGAACTGGGAGTCGCCGGTGGACGCTCCACTCGCAGTGATCTCAAGATCGGCATCTGCGGCGAACACGGTGGCGATCCAGCCAGCGTGATGTTCTGTCATCGGGCCGGGCTGAATTACGTCAGCTGCTCTCCCT
>CAWVUS010000054.1:0-20794 GCA_963933195.1 uncultured Planctomycetaceae bacterium | reverse complement strand
ATGTAAGTGTTCGGACGCTTGATCTGGAACCCCGACATGCGACCGCTGCGGTTCAACCACTCGAGAGTCGAAATGAACGAACGAATGTCGCCGTGAAAATCGCCGTGAAAGATCAACTCCGAACCCGGTTCGGCGACCAGTTTCTGGGCGAACGGTTGGAATCGAATCGCCGACCGCATGAAGTAGGCACGCCTGGTGTCAAAGAATTCCTCGCGAACCGGTTTCTCCCCGACCCAATTGGACGGTTGAGCGATAGCGGCCTGCTTGGTCTGCACGAACAGCTTTTCGACAAGCTGTTGCACGACTCGAAACTCTTTGAGCGGCAGTTGGTCCTTGCTGGGAAACCGGCCCCGCAGCGTCCGGTTGGACGGTGTTTTCAGACAACGGTCCTTCCAGTCGCTGTAACCAATTTCCTCGGCCGCAACGCGACCAACATCAAGACAAACAAGTGCCAGGACCAACATGCAAAATGGACGGATCACTTCAATTCCCGGACATGCCATCGGTTTGTTGCGAATCATCAAGCCAGTACCTTCTTGACCACGTTGCCACCCACATCCGTCAGCCGGAAATCGCGTCCCTGGTGGCGATAGGTCAGTCGCGTGTGATCGAGTCCCAGGCAATGCAATATCGTGGCCTGCAGGTCATGGATATGCACCCGGTCTTCGACAGCGTGGTACCCCAGTTCATCGGTCCGACCGATCACCTGGCCACCCCGGACCCCGCCCCCGGCCATCAGCATCGTGAACCCGAACGGATGGTGGTCGCGGCCCTGGTGACCGGGTGAATTGCCGCGACGGACCTCGTTCATCGGTGTCCGCCCGAATTCACCTCCCCAGACCACCAGCGTGTCATCGAGTAGGCCCCGCTGCTTCAGATCGGTGAGCAGCGCGGCTGCCGGTCGATCGGTCATCTGGCAATCGACCTTCAGCAACTTGTCGAGATCCAGGTGGTGGTCCCAGTCGGAATGAAACAGTTGAACAAACCTCACCCCTCGTTCGATCATGCGGCGGGCCAGCAGGCAGTTCGTGCCGTACCACTGTGTGGTCTTGTCGTTCAAACCGTACAGTTCGAGTGTTGCGGCCGATTCGTCGGAAAAATCCAGCAGGCCGGGAGCCTCGGCCTGCATCCGGTAGGCCAGTTCATAAGACGCGATGCGAGAGGAGATCTCTCGATCCCGTGTCTCGGCCATTCTCAGGGCATTGAGTCGCCGTACGGCATCCAGTCGCACGCGCTGGAATGCGTCGTTGACCCCCACCGGATTTTCGAGATGCAGGATCGGCTCGCCCTTGCTGCGAAAAGCCACGCCACGATAGGACGAGGAGAGAAACCCGTTTGTCCACAATGACGGCCCGACCAGGGAAGCCGGCTTGGAATACGACGTGAGGACCACGAACGCGGGCATGTTCCGCGACTCGCTGCCCAGGCCATAACTGACCCAGGCCCCCATGCTGGGATGTCCAAACATCGGTGTTCCGCAATTGAGCAACAACTGGCCGGGGTGATGATTCGCGGTATCGGTCACCATTCCACGCAACATGCACAGGTCGTCGGCAAGCCCGCCCAGGTGAGGCAATCGGTCCGAGAACTCCATCCCGCACTCGCCGTGCCTGGAAAACGTTCGCGGCGTCGCCATCACGGTGGCACCCGCCTTGATCACCGGATCATTCAACCCCTCCAGGAACGATTCGGGAACCGCCTTGGAGTGCAACTGCTGCAGCCGAGGCTTGGGATCGAAGAGATCCAGTTGGCTGGGACCACCCGACATGTTGAGAAAAATCACGTTCCGGGCAGTCGGAACGTGGTGTGGTTGTCGCAACTGAAACGGGTCCGTCTCCTGGGCAGCCAGGCCGTCCTGTGCCAATAACCCCGACAGCGCAACGGTTCCGATTCCCAGTGTGCCGTCGCGCAGAAACCGGCGTCGGTCATGAAGAGTCGAAAGATCTTCAGCACTCATGGTTCAATCCCGCGTAATGAACTCGTGCAGGTTCAACACCACGCTACAAACACCGGTCCACGCACCCAACTCGATGGGATCGCCCCCTCCGGGATTGTCCGCCACCAACTCGGCAACCGATCGAGGATCACGCTGCAGCACTTCGACCAACCGACGGTGACTGGCCAGCAACTCGTGCCGTTCCTGGACACTGGGCAGCCGTGCGGTACAGATCCGGAACAAGTGATCCATTCGCTGCTGATCATCACCATCGCATTCACTGAGAACCCGCATGGCCAGGGCCTTGGAGCACGCAAAAAACATCGGATCATTCAGCAACGTCAATGACTGCAACGGCGTGTTGGACCGTTCACGCTGGGTGCAACAATCACGGGCATTGGGAGCATCGAAGGTCGCAAGTTGAGGAAACGGGGTGGCGCGCTTGATGAAGATATACAGCGCGCGACGAAACCGGCCGTCGCCGTCACTGACCGACCAACCGCTCTTTCCGAATCCGCCCATCACCGTACTGGACGATTGGGGAGGCCGGACGCTGGGCCCTCCGAGGGTCCTGGAGAGCAGTCCACCAACCGCCAGCGAACTGTCGCGAATCGCTTCGGCGGTGAGCCGCAAGCCGGACTGGCGAGCCAACAACCGATTCTCGGGATCCCGATCCCGGAGTTCAGGCCGAACATGAGACGACTGCCGATAAACCGCCGAGCAGACGATTTGCCTGTGCAGCCACTTGGTGCTCCAGCCGGAGGCCACGAACCGGCTTGCCAACCAGTCGAGCAAGTCGGGATGAGTCGGTTGTTCTCCCTGGGTGCCAAAATCTTCAGAGGTTGAAACGAGGCCACGGCCGAAGAACTCCTGCCAGATCCGATTCACCGTGACCCGTGACACCAGAGGATTGTCTCGCGAGACGAGCCACCGCGCCAGCGCCAACCGATCTCGCGAAACCGGCTTGCCCAATGGCGGCAGAAACCTGGGAGTCCCCGGCTCGACCGCCGGACCACGATCGTTGTAAACCCCGCGATTCTGAAAAAAGGCTCTCCGCGGGTTCTGCGTTTCACGCATGGTGGCCGCCCTGCTCAAGCGGGGCAATTCCCGGTTCAGCGCATCGATTCCACTCTTGATCTGGCTCAAGCCCAGTTCACTGAAACGTTGGGAGTCGATGTCGGCCCCGAACCTCAGGAAGTACTCGAAGAGTTGTTCACGTTGCCACTGTGACCGCTTCGCCGGATCCAGCTTGACGATCTCCTGCCCCTCCAACTGCCCCTCGCCAAGTCCCTGTCGCCAGATCAAGCCAAGGATTTCCCAACGCCTGTCCCAGCGGTAGTCTTCGCCGGGATTCGCATACGCCTGCAACAGTCGCAACTCCCATCGTCGCTGCAGCTTTTGGATTTCCTCGGAACGACGCCCCATCAACTCGCGTCGACGCCGGTCATAACCGGGTCGCTTTTCCAGGTAGGGCTCCAGTTCACCCGGCAAGGGAGCGTCGATGTTCACCTCGTCGGCCGAATTGAAGAATGCATACAATTCGTAGAATTCTCGCTGCGTGATCGAGTCGAACTTGTGGTCATGGCACGCCGAGCAACCAATGGTCGAACCCAGCCAGATGGTGCCAACGGTGCTGACCCGGTCCTTGACCTGAATCACCCGGAACTCCTCGACGTCGGCCCCACCCTCGCGATTGCTGAGCGTTTGACGGAGAAACCCGGTCGCGATCTTCTGCTGGATCGTCGCGTCCGGCAGCAGGTCACCGGCCAGTTGCTCGATCGTGAAACGGTCAAAGGGCATATCACCGTTGAGTGCCTCGACAACCCACTGCCGAAATCGCCACGCAACCGGTCGCAACTGGTCAGTCAGGTAACCGTCACTGTCGGCGTAATGAGCAGCATCGAGCCAGGGCCGCGCCCAGCGTTCTCCATAGTGTGGTGATGCCAACAGGCGATCAACGACTCGCTCGAAAGCACCCGGTTGCGTGTCGTTGACGAATGCCGTCACCTCTCCGGGAGTGGGCGGCAACCCGATCAAATCGAGCGTGACCCGGCGAATCAGCGTCTCGCGACCGGCCGGCGGCGACGGAACAAGCCTCACCGCCTCGAGCCGCCGCAACACGAACGAGTCGACGGCGTTGCGTGCCCAACCATCACCGCCAGTTCGCGGCACCTGGGGACAAACGATGGGGCGATACGCCCAGTGCTGTTGCTCTGCCGGTTCAGCGTCCGCCGCCATCGCGTTTGCAGAAACGACGCCAAGGACAACAAGACTCCCGAAGACGAAACCGACTCTGCGAAAAGTCCGTCCAGGATTCTCACCACACTTCCTGGCACGACTCATGGGCTCGCCCCTGGAACCACCGCATGGGAATCATCCTCCGTGACAAGGAAAAACCCCAGCGGTTGATCATCGTCGTCGGTGATCAGCCAGGCGTTCTTGGAATAACTGTTCTGCTTCCGTGTCGCGCCCGGAGCCAGTCGGGTGTAGAACTTCAACGCTCCATTTCCGTAACCGATCCAGAACAGCTTGACCGGTTGTTTCGACCTGTTTTCGAACAGGATCTCGCAATTGACACCGGCCTCTGATCTCGCCGGAGCCTCGCCACGGCTGGTCACGTCGACCCACTTCAACGGGACTCTCTTTTTTGGTTTCTCGACTTCGCTGGAAAAACTCGAAGCCAGTTTACTCAGGTCGACACCGCGAACAATCCTGGTCTTGGCCAGGGCCTTCTGAAGACTCGCAACACCCTCGTCGGTCACATTTGTCTGCCAGAGATACAACTGCTTGAGCTTTTTGCACCTGGCGAGTTTTTCGAGAGCCTTGTCGGTGATCTTCGTACCGAACAGGTTCAGGTACTCCAGCTTGTCCAGCCCGGCCACGTGCTCAATTCCCTTGTCACCGACCTTGGTCATCTCGAGATGCAACCAACGCAACTTGTCGAGTCCCTTGAGATGCACCAATCCACTGCTGGTGATTTTGGTCTTGCTCACGTTCAACCACACGACATTCTTCAGTGCGGCAACATGAACAAGTTCCTTATCGGTCAGGCGGCGGCCACGCAGGTGGAAGTCGACCGCCCACTCCTTACCGACCGGTCTCACGGTTCCACCGATTTTCCGGATCGCCGCGACCGCATCAGCGGTCTCCTCAGCACAAGTCCAAGACGATTCGCAGAGCACGAGCAGTACGGCGATCAACATGCGGGCCACCAACTGGTAACGACACATATCCGATCGGTTTCGTCCTGTTGAGATCACCACGGTTCCGGATCCCTCGCATCAAAACAGTGGCAAAGGCTTTCCGCCACAGATCTGGAAAGGCCGTCCCTCGCGATCGGGGAGTTCCGTACGAGGATCGATGCCCATGGCCGTCAACACCGTCGCATGGAAATCGCCCGGCGTGCAGGAATCGGATGCGGGACGCGCACCGTCGCGATCGCTGCTTCCATAAACCTGCCCGCCACGAATGCCTCCACCGGCCATGATCTGCGTGAACACCGCCGGGAAATGATCGCGGCCGCCGTTCTTGTTGATCTTGGGAGTCCGGCCAAAGTCGGTCACCACCACCACGAGCGTCTCGTCCAGCGAACCGCGTTGTTCAAGATCAGTCAGCAACGCGGAAAGCGAACGATCAAACACCGGCAGCAGTCGTTTCTTCATCTTGGGGAAATGGCCGCGGTGGGTGTCCCAGTTGTCGCCGCTGCCGCCAGCCAGGTCGCCGGCTCCGGCGTTCACCTGGACAACAGGCACTCCCGCTTCTGTCAGCCGGCGTGCCAGTAACATGCTCTGTCCACCGATGTGGTCACCGTACATCACCCGGATTCGTGGATCCTCGTTTTCCAGGTCGTAGGCTTCCTTGACCGGTGAACTGAGCAGCATCTCGGCTGCCATCTGTCGAAACCGGTCGAATCGCTTGAAATCGGCTTGGGCGCCGACCTGTCGTTCGAGTTTTTCTCGAAGCGAACGGCGGCCCTCGACCCGATTGCGTCCCAGTTCCAGTTTCAATGCCAGTTCGCTATTCGTGTACCGCGACGTGCCACCGTAAGGTTTCCCCGCGGGCGTCCGCATCATGATCGGATCGTAATCCACGCCCAACCACCCACCAAACTGCCCCTGGATCAACGCGCCGTTGTCGTAATTCAGGTACGGCATGGCAATGGCCGGCGGCGTCCCACCAGGCACCTCACAGAACCGCGAGACCATCGCCGTCAACGATGGCCAGTTCTTCCGATCCTTGGCCTTTCCCAGGGGTGCCTTCTGCCCGGTGATGCTGGTGTAAAGCGCTCCACCGTGCGCCCCAACGTGGTGATTCAACGAACGAATGACAGCCAATTTCTCGGAATGCTTCGCCATCAACGGGATGTGCTCGGAAAATTGGACGCCGGGAGTCGCGGTCGAAATTGGCTGGAATTCGCCTCTCAATTCCGACAGGGCCTCGGGCTTCGGATCCCAGGACTCCTGGTGGGCAATTCCACCCCACAGGTAGATCACGATACATGACTTGGCCGGAGACCCCGATTCTGCGTCCGCGCGTAACCCAAAGAACGTCGGAAGCGTGAGCCCGGCCAGGCCAACGCCATCCTGCATGAAACTTCGCCGCGAGAACCGTTGTCGCAGAATCGTTCTCTCCCGATTGAACCCAACCAACCCTGATCCACTCAAAGGTAACATCTGGTGACTTTTGGGTCAGCCTATCATCGCCAGGGCAACTCGCCCCGAAACCGATCAAGGAGTGGTTGGACTCTTCTTCAGCAAGCCACGCACCACCTCCAGCAGCTTGGTGCTTTCAGAGTTCGTATCGGTCCTGGCCTCCAGCAACGTGAGTGCCCGTTGCAGGTGGCGTTGCGCCTCGGGCTGTCGGTCGGTCTCGGCGTAGAGCCGTCCGAGACCGACATGAACAGCCGGGAGGTCATCGTTCAGTTTGAGTGCCTCGTGCAGGTGGTGTTCGGCCTGCTCGAGTTCACCCCGTGCCTGCAGGGCGAACGCCAGTTGAACATGAGATTCCGTACGGCGGGGATCTCGTGACAGCACAATCCTGTGATGCCGGATCGATCCATCAATGTCTCGTTCAGATGACAGCAGCATCGCCAGTTGAAAGTGAGCCTCGGTATTCCGGTCGGAACTCAGCGAAAGAGCCTTCCCGATAGATTGCCTGGCCTGTTGCAACTGGCCCTGTCGCTTGAGCTGGATTCCCAGTGTCAGGTGGGCATGGGCGTGAGCGGGCACGACTGCGGCCAGGTGTCGATATCGCTCGACCACCTGGATATCGCGAGCCGCGGCATCACCAAACACGTAATCGTTCCACCACTGGGAAACGGCCATGGCTCCGATGGCCAACAGGAATGGGGTCCACTTCAGTGCGTGCGACACACCCTCGGTGAGCGGCCGTGTTTCCGGAGCACCGGCAGAATCACCAATGCCCAGTCCCGCCCGTGTTTCCTGTTCACGCACTTTCCAGATGAAACCATCGAGATAGAAGTGCATCAGCGTCGAGGTCCAGATGACCGACACCATCAGTTCTTCCAGCGATTCCCCACCCAGGAACTCGGGCAACCTGGTTCCCGCACCGTAGGCGGCCACCAGGGCAATGTAGACAGCGATCATCAATCCGCTGCGACGAAACAACTGGCGAAGTAGGCCGCCAACCGGAGCAGCCTGGTCCACCCGTTTGCGGTTGAACACCCAGACAATCGCCAGGTACTGCACGTCGTGAAAGATCTCGAACAGCGTGATGCCCACGATGATGCTGTCGACCATCACCATCGAGAACCACCAGAAGCCAAAACTGATCATCATGGAAAGCAGCCGAATCCAGGTGGAGGTCCGAAAACGAGACCTCTGCGAGAACTCGTGGACCAGGAACACCGTGGTGATCACCGCGGTGCCGACCAGCCAGGCGGTCCGAAATCCATCGACCCAGCCCGAGGGGATCAATGGCCCTCCGGTCCGGTAAAACGTTTCCAGCAAGCGGAAGACCCGGCCGTCTGAACACACCATCCCGGCACCAAACCAGGCCACGCACATCAACCAATCGAGTCGTGCGGAGTGGGGACCGGGCTGACCGGTCTTGGCCGCATAGATTCTCAGGAAGCCGTAGACCTGCATCAGCCCGTGCCAGAATCCCCACAGCACGAGCACGACTTCCATGCCGCCCCTCAGGTCCGAAAAGAGCAACGGTACCGAAACGCCCAGCAGTAGGATCGGCCCCACGGTCAACCGGATGCGGAACCGGCGAAAAAGTGCCCGATCCCCGTACGCACGCAACATCCCCGGCAGGTGATGGCCCGTGGCACCCAGTGTTCCGACAATCGCGTAGATCATCTCGTCGGTGAATTGTCGGCGAGACAGCAACACCAGGGGCAGAATCAGAAGCGGCGTCGCCACGAACAAAACCAGGTCGGCCACCGGACTGAGTATCCAAGTCGATTTGGCCGCGGGACTTGGACTGGTCGATGCTGCCTGGCTCAACGGTCTGCTCCCGACTGGGACCGGCGTTGTCTGACGGACACGGCTGACAATGACATCGAGACGGTGGTTCTGTGAAGAGGTTCTTGACGACCCGTGATTGTGAAGCCACGCCGGAGTGCGAGCAGGCTCCTTGATGAAACCGGAACGTGGTACGGACGATGATAACCTGTTTTTCCCGGGTTCATCGAGGAAACGTGGTTGGTTACGTGCGACCGTTCCCGGGAAACAGGACGTTCCAGCGTTCTTCCCGGCCACCCGCAAAGATCACCCCGACGAGGATCACTGCGACGGCGAGACATCACCCGATTGGTTGTGGCATGTCCGGAAGGCTAGACTGATTTCCTGGTCCAATCGAACACGAGATCCGTTCTCGTGATCTCCCTGACGAGAACCGGAGCATCTGATGAACAGGCTGTTGTCGTCCCTTGCGGTGTGTACTGTGATTCTTGGAACCACCGGCATTGCGGGCGACCGCACAACGCCGGTTGATATTGGCAGCCGCCTGGAATTGCTGGTCGACGACACCCTGGTCGACAAGCTCGAGGGACTGGCCTTCAAGCTGCATTCACCGCGGCCGGCCGAGGTGGCCCTGACATTCGACAAGCCCTGGGAAGGATCGGGCAACCACTACACCAGCGTCTTCCAGGATGAAGACGGTTACCACATGTACTATCACTCGGTTTCCGGCCGGAGCAACTCGGCCAGCGGCAAGGACTGGAAAAGCTACACGTGTTACGCAACCAGCCAGGACGGGGTGAACTGGTCCCGTCCCAGCCTGGGGCTGTACGAGTTCCAGGGTTCAAAGAAAAACAACATCGTCTTCCCGGGACCGTTCGGCTCCGGCGACGGGGTCCTATTGTTCCCGTACCCCAACACCAGGCCGGGTGCTCCACGCGAGCATCGTTACCTGGCTCCCGGGGCCCGTGTTCAGAGAACCAAGGATGGCGAGGTCATCCGGTTGTTCCTGTTCGCTTCGTCGGATCGGGTGCGATGGCGCCAGGTCAGCAAGACAGCCATCATCAACGGGCTGGGAACAAAAAAACCGAGCACCTACTACCCGCCGGCCAACCTGCTCGACAGTGACCATTCACTGTTCTGGGACACCGTCTCGAAACGTTACATCCTTTATATACGCGACCAGCGAGTGCTGGCCGACACCGGCGAGCGACTGCGGGCAGTGCGGCGTTCGACATCGACCGACCTCCGCAACTGGTCGTACCCGGAATGGACGCACATGAAGCCATCTCCGCCGGACCAATTCTACACCTTCGGAGCCCGGCCCTACTTCCGTGCTCCTCACATGTACCTGGCTTTCCCCATGCGGTATGTCCGCTGGCGGAATGCGCCACTGCCGGCCAAGTACAAGAAGCAACTCGGCGTCGGTGTTTCTGACACTGTCTTTGTCAGCAGCCGGGACGGCCTGCACTGGGATCGCCGGTTCCTGGAAGCGTTCATCCGCCCGGGACTCGACCCACTCAAATGGACCGACCGCAGCAACCACACCTCGATGGGACTCGTCCCCACCGGGCCAAACGAGATGTCGGTTTACACGCTCGAGTATTTCCGGCTGCCTGTCCCACGTGTCAGGCGACAGGTGATGCGGATCGATGGCGTGGCATCAATCAACGCCCCCTACGCCGGTGGCCGCATGACAACAAGGCCACTGGTATTCCACGGGGACCGGTTGCTCATCAACGCGTCGACCTCGGCCAGTGGCGGTGTCCGCGTGGAGATCCTCAACCCGGACGGGACGGCCATCAACCGTTTCTCCGGAGACAACGCGCTGGTTTTCTTTGGCGACTCGATCAAACAGGAAGTCCGATGGGACCAGGGACCGGATGTCAGTTCGCTGGCGGGAACACCGGTTCGGCTCCGATTCCTCATGAAAGATGCGGATCTCTATTCATTCCGGTTCTCCAATTCGAAATCACCAGCTTCACGCGCGGGTGCCAATCGAAAGTGACCGTGTGACCGATCCCGGCATGCCCGATTGCCAACCGTTGCGATTTTGCAAAGAGTGATGTCTGATCGGGTGACTCGTTACCCTGCACCATCATTTTCATCCCCGGCTCCCGGAAGTTCCGCCATGCTCCGCCTGTTCTGGTTCCTCGCCTTTCTTGTCACAACGCAACCGGTTTTCGCCGCGGAACTCCAACCGGCGTCGCTGGCCGAGTTGCAGATCGATCCGATGGCGATCGCCCGCGCTGAAGCACTGGTCAATGGCCAGGTCAAGCGGCAGGAAATCGCCGGGGTGACCGTCTGTGTACTTCGCAAGGGTCGAATCGCACACCTGAAGGCCTACGGATACCGCGATGCAGTCTCGGGCATCCCCGCCCGGGTCGACGACATCGTGCGGATCTACTCCATGAGCAAGCCAATCGTATCGGTCGCGGCCATGCAGCTCTGGGAAAAGGGGCATTTCCAACTCGACGATCCGATCGCCGACTACATCCCCGCCTTTCGACACATGAAGGTCCTGGTCACCGACAAGGACGGCCAGGGAAAGCCCCGCCACCGATTCGTTCCCTCGCGTCGGCAAATCACCGTCCGGGATGTTTTCCGACACACCACCGGAATCGCCTATGGAGGCAGCCTGGTGGAACCGGTCAACCGGTTCTACGAATCCAACAAGGTGGTCTACTGGTACGAGGGAATGTACCCGCCAAGGTGCTCGCTGCTGGACGGCATGACGCGGCTGGGACGGGTGCCTCTGCTTCATCATCCAGGCGAAAAATTCACGTACGGACTGAATGTTGACATCCTTGGCCGACTCATCGAAGTCTGCTCGGGCCAACAACTCTCGGTCTATCTCCAGCAACACATATTCGAACCACTTCAGATGGTCGACACCGCGTTCCATGTCCCCGACAGCAAATTGGCCCGATTCGGGCCGGTCCACGACAAGAAAAACGGGGCCTTCTATCGCATCTCGGCGGCCCACACGAGCCCCTATCGACACCCACCACAATGGGAGTCCGGTGGTGGTGGCCTGGTCTCCACGATCTCCGACTACGCCAACTTCTGCCAGGCAGTCCTGGACGGCGGACAATTCGGAACACGACACATTCTGAAGGCCCGCACCGTCGCGATGATGTTCGACAACCAACTTCCCAAGACCGAATCACGTCGATTCGGGCTGGGTTTCGGACTCGTCGACCACGATTTCGGCAGCAAGCCTCGCAGCAGGCGAGCAACTGCCTACCGATGGGGTGGCTACGCCAGCACCAAGTTCCACATCGTACCGGACGAAAAACTGGTGATGATCACGATGAGACAGCGCATCCCCGGCAATAGCGTCTGCTGGGACAAGCTGGTTCCCATCATTCACTCGGGACTGAAACCGCTGGCGAAGTAGTCACGGTTCCGACGGCAGTCAGGCGCCGTCAGTCTCCGAGTCGCCCTGCTCGGTGGCGTCCTCGGGCCAGACGTCACCCATTCGTGCGCAGATGCCGTCAACAAGTGTCCCACGGAAATCGAGACTGATCCCGGGTTCCTTCTGCATCCGGACCTGCTTCAACTGGACACCCAGCATTTTCCTCGACTTGGCCATGATCATCTCGTCAAACGGCAAGAACAGCGGGGGGTGTCCCGGCCGCATGATGAACCAGGGCCTGACCTTCAGACCCCGCTCGGTCGCCTCGATGACGATGCAGTTGTTGTAGCCGCACCACCCCCGCAACGACAGGCTCTGCATCCCCCACCTGTGGCCAATGGTCATCTCGGACATGTCGTCTCGATACACCCGGGCCAGCCGATTCCAGCCTCCGAAAAACGACAACAACCCGACAATCGCAAACCAGCTGACGATGACACCGGGCGCGAACAGAATCAGGAACAAGTCGGTGACGTCAGCCAACATGGGATTCTCCTCCCGAAGCGTTCTGCCGGGGACTGCTCGGCCGGGACTTCAACACTGACCGTGAGTCGTCGTTGGATTCTATCGAGAATTCCACGCTTCGCGATGCAGCAATTCCCCCAACCCTGGCCTGGCCGGAATTCTCGAGGCGATCGACGATCAAATTGGTCGTTTTTTTGTGGCCGCGATCCAGTGGCGGTCTACAACCACTCCGATTGCTGAAGTGCAGCCCCGGCCTGTTCTGTTCTGGACCGGCTTCTCGGAATTCGGCAATCCGAGATTGAGCCTGGCGGAACGAGTCGTTTGCGGTGGATTCTGAGATCGCGACACGAGGAAAACACATGATGTCGAAAATCAAACTTTTCAAACGCACCTATATCGCTGCAGCGGGAGTGTCGTTCCTGCTGTCGGTTTATCTCTGGTTCAACGGGAGCCACGACCAGGGCCTGTTCGTCGGAATCTGGGTCCCGTCGATTTTGTCTTTTGGCACCTTGATCCTTGGTGGCCGCAATGAATAATTCGACCATTTTTATTTTCGGTGCCGGTGTACTTACCGCTTGCCTGGCAGCCACCCTGGTCCTGACAATTGGCACATCCCAGGAAAGATCACAGGAAGCCGACGAGTGATTGACGTGCCGTAGCGAAACATCCAGAGCAATTCACCATGTCCTCCAGCAACTTGAAAGACCAGGAAGTGTCGGAAGCCAGTTCCGCTGTGGAACCTTCCAAGGCCACCGCCGTGGCAAAAGAAATTGACGTCTTTTTCGATGGCGAATGCCCACTTTGCCGTCGCGAGATCAAGATGCTGAGACGGCTGGATCGACACGAACGGATCGGTTTCATCGATATTGCGACCGACCAGTTTGATGCAAGTGAGACGGGGATAGCATACGCCGACCTGATGGCAGAAATTCACGGTCGATTGGCGGACGGCCGCATCATCACCGGAGTCGAGGTGTTCCGTCGGCTGTATTCCGCGGTCGGGTTCCGTCGGATCGTGTGGCTAACACGATTGCCCGTCGTCTCGCAACTGCTCGACCTGGGTTACCGGATTTTTGCTCGGAATCGTCTCAAATTGACGGGCCGGTGTTCCACCGACGACCGGAAAACGAGTCCCGACAGCAACCCGGACCTCGCTTGAACCACCCGGGGACATCTCCCCGTGACGATGTCGGCCCCTGTGCTACGCCAACTGCAAGAGCACACCAAGGTGCAGGCCCCAACTGTGCCCCGAATGGCTATACTTGGTGGTCGAGGGGTTGCTGGCGAATCGGAATGTTCCACTCATTCGCTGCTCCCACGGCCCGGTTCCCGTTACGGCGAACTGGTTGGAATTCGTCATCAGTGGAATGACCGCGGCGCGGTTAGCCGAGACAACCAGCAATGACCAGACACTGCACAAAGTTGCGTTCCAGCCGGGCCAGTTGGCTCGTTGCATTTCTGTGCACGATGGGTGCAGCGGCGGTCGGGCAGACCACCAACGCGACCAAACCCCAACAACCGACCAAGCCAGTTGCCGTTCAGACGACCGGCACTGATTCAAAACTCCCGACGCTCGACGAGCTGAAAATCTCCGGAGCGCTTCAATCCAGTTATCGGAAGCGGTTGCCACGTTCTGTTGGCACCGGACCACCCAAGCCCCAACTCGCGACGTTCCGAAAAGGCATCGAGCCACTCCTGAAAAAGACCTGTATTGGATGTCATGGACCCAAAAAACAGGAAGGCAACATTCGGATCGATACGCTGAATCCGGATATCCTGCACGGGGACGACGTGGATTGGTGGCTCGAGATCGCTGCCGTGTTGACCAATGGTGAAATGCCTCCCGCGGACGCCCCCAAGCTGAATGACAAGGACCGTGGCCGGATCATTGAGTGGCTGTCTTCGGAGATCCAGGTCGCATCAGCAGTGCGACGCGTCAAGCAGGGACACTCGTCGTTCCGGCGAATGACTCGTTACGAATACAACTTCGCCCTGCAGGACCTGTTGCAGCTTCCCTTCAACTTCGCCAAGGATTTGCCTCCCGAGGCCAACTCCGAAGACGGTTTTCAGAACAGCTCCGAGAACCTGCAAATGTCGGTCATCCAGTTCGGGTCGTACCGCAAGTTGGGTCGCAAGGCCCTGCTGAGGGCCACGGTGCGAGGAAAACGGCCGGGGCTGATCTTCTGGGGCGTTTCCATGAAGGCCGCCTCGGCCGATCTCTGGGCCAAGCAGCAACAGCAACTGGAGAAGACCAGGCAGAAACACAAGGACAATCCGGAAAAGCTGAAACAGGAACTCAAACGCCAAACCGCCAGGTTCCGGGCTCGTCTCAATGGCACTCACTACAAGAACCTGAGCACCGGCGTGGCTGCCAGGGCGTCGTGGAGTTACGGGGGAGCAAAATACGCGTGGAAATCGACCCGGAAAAAACCCGGGGTTCCCGCGGTTTCTGACCAGGTTGCCGTCATTCCCACCAGGCAAAAACTGATCATCGAACTCGGAAACCTGGTTCCCGACCAGGGGACGCTTCGGGTTCGCGTTCGTGCCTCGAAGACAGCCGTCGAGGCCAACCGCATTCCCAGCCTCCAACTGGAATTTGGCTGGCAAGCCAGTAACGACTCCCACGCCTCGGTGAGAATCAGCGGCCAAGACATTGCCATCGATGCCGCGCCGGGTAAACCACGTTTTTACCAGTGGGACCTTCCCCTGAGTGAAATCTACCCGCGGAACCTGATGCGCAAGACCCAGAAAATGGGAGCCCTGCCGAGTCCGTCCGAGTTCATCAAGCTGGTCAACAGCTCGATCTCCCAGGGCGACATCCAGGTTGATTACGTCGAAATCACGGCACCCGTCTACCAACAGTGGCCACCAGCCTCGCACACGCGAATTTTCATCGACAGCAAGAACCGTGCTGACGAAACGATCTATGCACGAGAGGTCTTGTCGACCTTCATAGCGCGTGCCTGGCGACGCCCGGCGAAGGCTTCAGAGATCGACCAGAAACTGGCCCTGTTCACCAAGATCCGTCCCAGTTGTGACGATTTTCAGGAAGCCATGGTCGAGGTCCTGGCCACGGTGCTCTCCTCGCCAAAATTCCTCTACCTCGTCCCGCCAACTCGACCCCAAAAGAAAAAGACAGGAGACCGACTGGCCGCCTGGGAACTGGCCACTCGTCTTTCGATGTTCCTGTGGTGCAGCACGCCCGACGAAGAACTCCTGGGACTGGCGGCCAAGGGACGATTGGACAACCGCGAGGTCCTGGCAGTTCAGGTCAAGCGGATGCTGGCCGACCCGAGAAGCCAGCGTTTCTCGAAACACTTTGTGCGGCAGTGGTTGGGCATGCAACTGCTGGATTATCTGAACGTCGACAAGAAGGTGTACCGCCAATTCGACCCCTCATTAAAAGAAGCGATGCAGGAGGAACCGATCGCCTTTTTCCACGACGTTCTGCAACGCAACCACAGCGTGCTGGATTTCATCCATGCCGATTACACGTTCGCCAACGAACGACTCGCCAAGCACTACGGGTTGAATGATGTCCTGGGAAACCACTTCCGTCGCGTGACACTCGAGCCCCAACACAGGCGAGGCGGCCTGCTGACCCAGGCCGGCCTGCTGGCCATGAATTCCGACGGCAAGGATTCGCATCCGCTGAAACGTGGAATCTGGATGCTGGAAAGCCTGCTGAACGATCCGCCACCACCGCCACCACCGGCCGTGCCCGAGATCGATCTGGCCGACCCCGAGATCGCCAAGCTGACCTTGAAAGAGCGTATAGAAGATCACCGCAACCACGCCGCGTGCCTGTCGTGCCACGCGAAAATTGACCCGTGGGGAATCGCTTTTGAAAATTACGATGCCGTGGGAAGTTGGCGCAGCCAGGTCAAAGGAAAACCGGTCGATGCCTCCAGCCTGCTGTTCAACAAGCAGAAACTCGACGGCATGGATGGACTGAAACGATACCTGCTGGCAAATCGACAGGACCAATTTGCCCGGGCGATGGTCCACAAGCTGATGACCTACGCGCTGGGCCGTCCCCTGAAATTCGGTGATCGCTCAAGCGTTGACCGGATCACTGCCGATCTTCGCAAGCAGGGGGATGGACTTGCTACAATGATCACGCTAATTGTCGCCAGCGAATTGTTTCAGTCGAAGTAAACCAGGCAGCACTGGCTACTGAACGAAAGACAACTGACATGGATTCCTATCTCGGATCGCTCGACCGCCGCAGGTTCCTTCATGGTTCCGGAGTTGCTCTTGCACTGCCGTGGTTCGAGACGTTTTCCAAGTTCGCCGGCGCTGCCGAATCGACCAAACAGAAAAGCCGCCTGGCCTGCATCTACATGCCCGACGGCGTGCCGATGCCACTGGCCAAGGATCCGGCCCACAAGGACTGGTCATGGTTTCCTCACGGAAGTGGAAAGAAATACACGTTCACAAAATGCCTGGAACCACTGCAGCCCCTCCGCGATGAACTGACAGTGTTGTCCGGCCTGTCTCATCCCTCGGTGCGCAGCATCCACGGCCACTCCAACGCCGATCAGTTCCTCACGGCCGCGGCCACCGGACCCCGGGGCGGGTACCGGAATTCGATCTCGCTCGACCAGGAATTCGCTTCACACGTTGGAGACCAGACCCGCTTTTCATCGCTGGTGCTGTCGACCGATGGTGGCACGGGAACTCCGCGGGGTGCCCACACCCTGTCGTTCAATCGCAGTGGCCGGGCCATCCCGGCCGAGCACAGGCCCAAACAGATCTTCGACATGCTGTTCGTCAAGAGTGATGGTGACGCGGCACGTCGGCTGGCACTGAGTCAAAGCACGCTCGATGACCTGCTGGCCGATGCACGTTCATTGCGTCGAACGCTGTCCGGAAACGACCAGAAAACACTCGACGAGTACCTCCAGTCGGTCCGCGACACCGAGATCAAGGTCGAAAAGGCCAAGCGTTGGATAAACATCCCGCTTCCCAAGGTCGACGTCGATCACCTGAAACTCGACATCACGCCCGAGGATCCGCGTGTGTACCTGCAGACGATGTTCGAACTGATCTATCTCGCATTCAAAACCGATTCCACGCGGATCGCGACATTCCAGCTTGGCCGAGAAAACGGAATTGGCATCAGCGACTATCTCGCCAGGGCGGTTGGCTTCAACCTGACGCACCAGCTCTCGCACAACACAAAAAATCCCGGTGGCTGGAAGAACTTCGGCGTCTACTGTCGGTTCCTCAGTGAAGAACTCGGGCGTTTCTTTACCAAGCTGAAAGCGACTCCCGAACCCGGTGGCAAGGGCAACATGCTGGACAACACGCTGCTGTTGTTCGGATCCGCCTCCAGCGCCTTCCACCTCTCACGCAACTACCCGCTGATCCTGGCCGGTGGAAAGAACATGGGCTTCAAGCACGGGCAGTACCTCAACTACGCGGGAGACAACCCCGCGGGCGGCCCGTGGAACGGTGGCAGAGAACCGTGGCAGAAGGAGATCACTCACGACGACATCCCCCTCTCGAATCTCTTTGTCACCATGCTCCAGCGGCTGGGCGTCAGCACCAAAAAGTTCGCCGACAGCACCGGCACACTGGAAGCCGTCTAGCGACGTACCGAAATTCTATTCCGCCCGATCCGCAGACATCACCTTTTGAAGTTGTCCACATGAACGAGCTTCAGCTGAACCGTCGACAGGCTCTCATCGCGAGCGGACTGGGCACCATGAGCCTTGGCATGCCGGGCATGGTCATGGGCAGTGACAAGGTGGACGCCTCGGGCAAGGCCGTCGCGTCGAACAAGTGCTGCATTTTTGTCCTGCTGTGTGGTGGGCCAAGTCATGTCGACACCTGGGACATGAAACCCGAGGCGCCGCTGGATTTCCGTGGGCCGTACCAGCCGGTCTCGACCCGGGTCCCGGGGATGCAGATCAACGAGATGCACACTCAGTTGGCCCAGCTGACCGACCAGTTCACGCTGATCAATTCGATGTCGCATCCGGGTGCGATCAGCAATCACTTCGACGCGATGCACAACCTGCTCAGCGGTCAGTCGGACCGCCGTGTGCAGCAGGGCAGGCCCAACGACCAGCCCTACATGGGATCCTTCATTGCCAAGCACAAGCCCAGCACGCGGAACTTCGTTTCCAATGCCTGGCTGATCAAGTGCGTGGGACCTCCGGTCTTCTGTGCACCCAACATTGGCATCGGTGGCTACCTGGGCTCGGCCTACGCACCGGTGTTTGTCGGTTCGGCAAAGAACCACCCGGCGATGGCGAACTTTGAGCCGCCGCGGATCTACAACTCGTACGACGAGGACCGGTTCGAAGAGCGCAAGTCGCTTCTCGCAGGCCTGGAATCCACCAAGCTGGACACCGACGAGAAGGTCAGAGACTGGTCCGACCTGAGAGAAAAGACCTACGACGCCCTCACCCGGCAAGAGGGCCGCCAGGCATTTGACATGAGCCGTGAACCGCAAAGTGTTCGTGACCGCTATGGCATGCATCCACTCGGACAGAACCTGTTGCTCGCCCGCCGGATGGTGGAGTCGGGCGTCCGTTTCGTGACCGTCAACGGTTGGACGGGGCAGGCCGATCACGACAGGCAAGGCCCACCGAGCAGCAGTTGGGACATGCACGGTGGCAACATGGGCATGGGCGACGCGTTCGGCAACGGCTCCTACGGTATGGGTTTCTGTTTGCCCCGACTCGACCAGGCACTCTCCGGACTGCTTTCGGACCTCGGCGAGCGAGGCATGTTGGAAGACACGCTGGTTGTCGTGACCGGAGAATTTGGCCGCACGCCGTTTGTGTTGAAGCAGAACCCACCCGGTCGACAGCACTGGCCAAGATGTTTCTCCTCGATCCTCGCCGGCGGCGGCATTGCCGGAGGCAATGTCTACGGCAAGTCCAACAGGAAGGGCGAGTACCCGACGAGGAACCGTGTCCGACCCGAGGAACTGGCCGCGACGATCTATCACGCCCTGGATATCCCCATCAACGACCCACAGGACGCCAGCGGCATTTCCCAGTCGCTGACAACGGGCAAGCCGATCCTGGACCTGTTCGGCTAAACGCCGGAAAACACCCCTCCAGAGTGGTCGGGAGGCTGTCGCATGATCCACCACGACACTCAAGCCACCCAGCGACGAGAGCACCGTTCGCAAACGTCGCGACGTCGGTTTCTCGCCGCTTCGGGTGCCGGACTGTTGGGACTGCCGGGGAGCTTCGCGGTTCAACCGGCATTGTCGGCCGAGAACGGGCCACTCAACTCCGAGGGAACGGCCAAGTCGACAATCCTGATCGTGCTCGCCGGTGGAGCGTCTCATATTGATACGTGGGACATGAAACCCGATGCCCCGGCAGAGATCCGTGGCGAGTTCCAACCGATTGAAACCTCCTCGCCGGGTGTCCGGCTGTGCGAGCATCTTCCGTTGACGGCCCAGCACGCTCATCGCCTGGCGGTTGTCAATTCCGTCGACGGGACCGACCCCACGAATTCGCACCTGGGTTATTACTACCATCTCACCGGACACAAGCTCGATCCCCGCACAATCAACGTCCCGGCCGAGCGACGGCAGCAGCGCGACGACTGGCCGTTTATCGGATCGGTCGTCTCGGCCAAGCTGCCACAACGTGGCGTGCTACCAAACGCCATCTCCTATCCCTGGACTCCCGACGGGCCTGCCGATCTTCGCGCCGGGCAATTTGCAGGTCGGCTGGGCATCGAACACGATCCGTTGTGCCTCACCGGGAAGGTCGAGGAACCGCTCAAGTTCCAGGCCCCGGCGTTGGTTCTCAAGGACGGATTGTCCGCAAAGACATTGCTACATCGCCGCGCGTTGCTGAATGAACTCGACCAAACCCGACGCGAGTTCGAACAGCACCGCGAAACGCAGGTCTGGCAGCGGCACCAGGACCGGGCGTTCTCGCTCCTGTCATCCGCGGCCACAACTCGCGCGTTTGATCTGACCCGCGAACCGGAAGAACTTCGTGAACGATACGGAAAAACAATCAATGGCATGGGGCTGCTGCTGGCACGCCGGCTTGTCGAAGCCAAGGTCCCATTCGTGACACTCTTCTGGATGCCGGATCGGGCCCGCGCCAAGAAACTGAAATGTGCGAGTGCCGGCGGTTGGGACACGCATGGCAACAATTTCGAGTGCCTCAAGAAAATGTTGCTGCCCGAGTTCGACCAGTGTTTTTCAGCCTTGCTGGAAGATCTCACCGATCGCGGTCTGCTCGATTCCACCCTGCTGCTCGTCACCAGTGAAATGGGACGCAAGCCAAAGATCGGCGATCCGCGATCAGGCGGTGTTTCGGGAGCAGGCCGGGACCACTGGACATACTGCCTCACCGACTTGCTCGCCGGTGGAGGCATTCAAGGCGGACAAACCTACGGCACCAGCGACAAGCACGCCGGCTATCCGGCCGACCAACGGGTCACGCCATCCGACATCGCCAAAACCGTCTACCACGCGATGGGCATCCACGATCTCTCCGCGACCGACAACCAGAATCGCCCCTACAACCTGCAAGAGCATGGGCGTCCGCTACTGGAATTGTT